>DATGIH010000283.1:0-35494 GCA_035295865.1 Bryobacteraceae bacterium | reverse complement strand
AGGAAGCATATAGTAGCGCCTCCGTCCAAGCGGCGTCCTACTGTATCCCAAGCGATTGGCTTCATCCGCCGCGCGCGTTAACCAGCCCGCCACTTCCGGATACGCCTTGAAATACTGCTCGATCAGTTTCTCGGCCGACGCTTTGTCCACGCCGATGCGATCCGCCAGCGCGGCCGCTCCCATGCCGTACGCCAGCCCGAAGTTGATCGCCTTGGCCTGCGAGCGCTGCGTCTTCGAGACATCCGCCAGCTTCACTTTGAACATTTTGCTGGCGGTGATGGCATGCAGGTCGCCGCCGCTGTTGAACGCTTCGCAAAATCCCGGATCGCGCGACAACTGCGCCAAAATGCGAAGCTCGGCTTGCGAATAGTCGCACGTTACGATCTTCCATCCAGGCGGCGCAATGAAGCACTCGCGAAAGAACGCGGGGATCTGTTGCACGTTCGGATGCTGGCAACTGAGCCGCCCCGTTTCCGCCCCGTACTGCTTGAAATCGGGGTGAATGCGATTCGTGACCGGATTCAGCAGCTCAAGGAAAGTTTCGCCGAACGATGTAACGATCTTGTCATGCTCGCGGAACTCGAGCAGCTTTTTGGCGGCCGGATGATCCAGCTTGGCGAGCGTTTCTTCCTTCGTATCCTCCAGCTTCACGCCCAGCTTCGCGAACGCCGCGATTACCTGTTTCTGGCTAGTGACGGTGAGCGTGGATTTCGCGTCGTCATATAAATGCCGATTGCCGCTCGCGCTGGCCAGCAGGCCCAGAACTTCCAGCTCCAGCCGGTCGCGCTCCTCCCGATGTTTGGAGACAATGGCCTTCCATTTTTCGACGTTGATCAACAGCCCGGCAAGTTCCATTTCCGCAATCGGCTGGATCGCGTCGAACTCGATCCGCGCGATGGGGACCAGATACTCTTTTTCCAGCCGCTTCATCTGTGCGTCGTAAACAGGAAACAGCAACGCAGCGTCGGTGGCGGCGTACTCGATGTGCTCCGCTTCGAGCGTCTTCAGCGATTGAAAACTGAGCCGGATGTTTTTTTCGAGGTCGATCTGAAAATAGAGCTTTCCAATCGCCTTCAACGAGCCGGAAATGTGCGTGCCCGCACTCAGCAGGCTATGCGCGAGCATCGTGTCATAGATATTTCCGAGAGCGATGCCTAAGTGAACCTTGATGAACTTGTAGTCGAAGTTCGCATTGTGCAGAATCGTGGTGATGTTTTTGTTTTCGAGGATCGGCTTTAGCGCCGCGGCGAGTTTCGCTTTATCCAGCGAACGCGTGTCGAAAATATAAACGCAGGCCGGCGTCGCGATCTGCAGCAGGATTAGTTCACAGGTGTAGGGATCTAAGCCGGAGGTTTCCGTATCCACGGCCAGTGCCGAAGCGCCAGCGAGATCGGCCAGTATCCCGGGAAGCTGCGAAAGATCGTCGATCAGTTGATAGGAAAGCTTCAGCTTGCGCGCGGCTTTATCGATGCCGTAGCTATACCAGGCCAGGTTTTGAAATCCGCCAGACCGCGCGGAGTTGGTCAGCACTTCCTGCCGGCTCTCCGCCGGATAATCGCAAATCACACACGCCGGAAACGTCGACATGTAGACGTTCCGGCAGCGCCCGCACTCGCGATATTGAGCGGAATATCCGGCCAGCGGCGCTCCGCAACATTCGCAGCACGGCTCGCCAAATTTCGGATCAAGCGCGTCGGGCAGGTCTACATATTCATCACAACTGGGGCATCGAACATTCATGCAACGCACTCAGTATAACGTGGTGCGTGCGCCACCGCGGTGCCCTCCAAAAACGCTTTGTTACCATAACTAATCCATGCCCCTCTATCAGGTCGTCGTGCTTTCCATCATCCAGGCGCTCACCGAATTTGCGCCGGTCAGTAGCTCGGCTCACCTCGCGTTGGCGCCCTGGCTGTTCGGATGGAAAGACCCAGGCCTGACTTTCGACGTGGCACTCCACTTCGGCACGCTGGCGGCGATTCTCATCTACTTTTTTCGCGATTGGGTCCAAATCATCGGCCAGGGTCTCGGATTGAGCGCCGGCAGCGATCCGCAGCTCAAGCAGAATCGCTCTCTCCTCTGGCTGCTCGCGCTCGGATCCATCCCGATCGGCGTGATCGGATATCTGTTCAACAAACAAGCCGAAACAAGCTGGCGCAGTCCCTATTTAATCGGCACCATGTTGATCCTCATCGCGCTGCTGATGTGGGTAGCGGAACGCAAAAGCACCGGCACCAAGCCAATGAGCCAAGTCAGTTGGGCCGACGGACTGACCATCGGAATCGCGCAGGCATTGGCCGTGGTCCCGGGAACATCGCGCAGCGGCATCACCATCACGGCCGGATTATTTCGCGGACTCAATCGCGAAACGGCAGCGCGCTTCTCCTTCCTGCTTTCCGCGCCCGCCATCGCGGCTGCCGCATTGAAAAAATATTGGGACATCCATAAGCATGGCGGCATCCCGGCCGACATGAAGATGCCTTTTCTCGTCGGCATCCTATTAAGCGCCGTTCTGGGGGCGATCGTGATCTCCGTTTTCCTGCGCTACCTGCGCCGCCACAGCCTGATGGTCTTCGTGTACTATCGGATCGTTTTTGGCATAATAGTAATCGCTCTTGCTGCATTTTTCCGCTTCACGGCGGAATGAAGATTCTTGGTCCTACTCGCTTCCACAGGTTGAACGAAGCCGGCGCATTAGTGTTTCTATTCGCCGGGCTCTTCTTCATGCTCAGCCTGGTCTCTTATCACCCGCAGGATCGATCCTTCAATTCGGCCTCCGGCGCTCTCCGCGCGCATAACTTAACCGGTTTTGCCGGATCGTACACGTCCGACCTTTGCCTTCAAGTGCTGGGCCTGAGCGCGTTCGCCATCCCCGTGCTTCTGTGGATGCTGGCCTGGCGTTGGGTTCGCTCGTCGGAAATTCAGGCGCCCGGCATCAAGATTTTCGGATCCGGCATGCTGTTCCTTAGCATTAGCGTCGGACTCTCGCTGCTTCCCACCTGGCATCCCTGGAACGGATCGTTTTCTTCCGGCGGGATGATCGGCGTGGTGCTGGCGGATTCGTTGCGAGCCTCGCTCAATTTCACCGGCGCGGCGCTGCTCACGGGTATCTGCTTCATTCTCTCGCTCTATTTGATTTCCACCTTCTCGATGGTGACCTTGGCGAAATGGCTACACGGCCCGTTAGGACTCTTGCGCAACGCACTCGCGCGTTGGGAAAACTGGCGCGCCGACCGGCAGCGCATCGCCATGGAACGCGCCGAAGCTCGCGCGCAGCGCCGCGCCCAGAAGCGAGATGCGATGGAAGAAACCCAGCAAGTGGTTCGCGAAGCCGCCGCGGAGTTGAAGCGTGCGAGAGCAGCCGCCGCAGGCGCGACAATGGCGGAAGCCCCGCCGGTGGAAGACATGGCGCCTCCGGTAGAAGAAGAGATCCCGATCCACACGCTGGAGTACGAACCGCCTCCGGCGCGCGCGGAAGATCCGCCACCGCCCGAACCCGCTGCACCCGCGCCAGGATTAACGCGCGGGCGATTTAAAACGGCGCCCGAAGTCACCGAGCATCCGGAGTATCGCTTGCCATCGACGGAGCTGCTTAACGAAATCCCGGGCCGTACCGCGTACGATTCACTGGAGCTCAAAGAAATCGCCTCGCGTATCAAAGCGAAGTTCGAAGAGTTCAACGTGCATGGCAACGTGGTGCAGATCAATCCGGGCCCCGTGGTCACAACGTTCGAATTCAAGCCCGAGGCCGGCGTCAAATACAGCCGCATTACCACGCTTTCCGAAGATTTGTGCCTCGGCCTGCAAGCCGAATCCATCCTGATCGAGCGCATTCCTGGAAAGCCAACGGTCGGAATTGAGGTTCCGAATTCGCGCCGCGAGGTGATCAGCCTGCGGCAGATTCTGGAATCGGAAGAGTTCAACGAATCGAATTCGCGGATGTCGATTTGCCTCGGCAAAGACATCAGCGGACGCATCAAGGTGGCCGCCCTTGAATCCATGCCGCACTTGCTGATCGCCGGATCCACCGGCGCCGGGAAAAGCGTGATGCTCAATTCGATGATCATGTCGATTCTGTATAAAGCGACGCCGGATGAAGTGCGCATGATCCTGGTCGATCCGAAAAGGCTCGAAATGGGCTTGTACGAAGGCATTCCGCACCTGTTGACGCCGGTCATCACCGATGCGAAGAAAGCAACTAACGCGCTGCGCAACGCCGTGCTCGAAATGGAACGGCGATTGAAGCTGCTGGCCGGGCAGGGTGTCCGGAACATCGATCAATACAATCGCAAGATGAAGCAGCTTCAAAATGAGCCGCGCAGTCTGTTCGACGAAGACGAACCCGCGGCGCCGGAAGATCTGCGGCCGCTGCCCTACATCCTGATTCTGATCGACGAGTTGGCCGACTTAATGATGCTCGAGCGCGGCAATGTGGAAGAAGCGGTCACGCGCCTGGCGCAGATGGCGCGCGCCGTCGGGATGCATTTGGTGCTTGCAACGCAGCGCCCGAGCGTCGACGTCATCACCGGATTGATCAAGGCGAATTTCCCGTCGCGCATCAGCTTCCGCGTGGCCACTCGCGTCGACTCACGCACCGTCCTGGATGTCATGGGCGCGGAGCATTTGCTCGGCAAGGGCGACATGCTGTTCCTGCCGCCGGGCTCCTCGCGCCTGATTCGTGTCCACGGAGCTTTCGTGACCGAGGCGGAAACCAATCGCGTGGTGGAATTTTGGAAAAACCAAGCCCGTCCGGATTACGATCAGACATTCCTGCTCGCGCCCCCAACCGAAGAGGGCGAGGAAGGCGAGGGCGAAGAATTCGATGGTCCGGAGGATCCAGCGTACGCCGATGCCGTCCGCGTGGTGCTGGAAATGGGCAAAGCGTCCACATCCACGCTGCAGCGCCGCCTGCGCCTGGGCTACGGACGCGCCGCGCGGATTTTGGATATGATGCAACGCGAAGGTATCATCGGTCCGCCGGATGGCAGCAAGCCGCGTGAAGTATTGAAGCGTCCGGATTGGCTCGAAGAGGTTGAGAACCAGTTGCGTTGAAACGACGAACATTCCTGTGGACCGGCGGCGCCGCCGCTTCACTCGCCGCGCAGGATATCCTGACACTCGCGCCTCCCAAGGCCGACGCGCGCATTCCTTACGGCAAAGACGGCTTGCAGTTCGGCGATCTTCGTATCCCGCACGCACCCGCGCCCTATCCCGTCGTCATTTTCATTCACGGCGGATTCTGGAGGAATGCGTACAATCTGGAACACGCCGGACATCTTTGCGCCGCGCTGACTCACGCCGGTGTGGCTACGTGGAATATTGAATATCGCAGAATCGGCGACGCGGGCGGCGGATGGCCCGGTACGTTGGATGACGTGCTGCATGCTGCCGAACACGTGAAGGCGCTGGCGCGCCGCTATCCGATCGATCTGCATCGAATCATCGCTTGCGGCCACTCCGCGGGCGGCCAGCTAGCGCTTTGGCTCGCCGCGCAAATGGCCGTGGACATCCGTGGCGTGGTTCCGCTGGCTGCTGTTTCCGATTTGCGCCGCGCCTGGGCGTTGCAATTAAGCGGCGGTGTGGTGCGGCAATTCTTAGGTGGAACGCCCGAACAATATCCGCAGCGCTACGCGTCGTCGTCGCCCATCGAATTGCTGCCCATTTCCGTCCCGCAGCGCATGGTCCACGGAACCAACGACCAGATTGTCCCGTTCGAACTGAGCGAGCGGTTTGTCAAGAAATCCGGCAACGCCAAATTAATCGCGCTCAAAGGCGCGGGACATTTTGAGCCGATCGATCCTCGCGCGAAGGAATGGGAAACGGTTCGGAAGAGTATTCTGGATTGGGACTTATAGCCGATGGATCTCGGTCTGAAAGATCGCGTTGCCATCGTCGCAGCTTCCAGCAAAGGGCTGGGAAAAGCGGTCGCGCTTGGATTAGCGGCCGAAGGCGCGAAGCTCGCCATCTGCGCACGCGGCAAGCAAGAGCTGGAACGCACGTCCGCGGAAATCCCTACGGAACTAGTGGCGCAATGCATCGATGTCACCGTAGAAGCCCAGGTTCGCGCATTCATCGGCGACGTCGTACGTAAGTTCGGCCGCATTGATATCTGTGTTGCGAACGCGGGAGGTCCGCCAGCCAAGAAATTCGCGGCGACCTCGGCCGACGACTGGCGTGCCGCGCTGGATCTGAATTTCATGAGCACCCTGTACCTCGCGCAGGCCGTGCTTCCACACATGCAAGAGCGGCGCTGGGGCCGGTTCATCGCGATCTCCTCCATTGCCGTACTGCAGCCGGTGGATGGCTTGATTCTCTCAAACGCCGCGCGCTCGGCCGTCCGAGGATTGGTGAAGAGTTTGTCCAACGAATACGCGCCGTTCAATGTCCTGGTGAACAACGTCTGCCCCGGCTACACTGCCACCGAGCGATTGAAGAAGCTCGACGTTCATCCGGAGATGCAGATCCCGATGGGACGCGTCGGGACGCCGGAAGAGTTCGCGAATCTCGTTGTGTTTCTCGCTTCAGAACGTTCCAGCTACATCACGGGAGTTTCGATTCCGGTGGATGGGGGCTGGACGCGGGCGCTTTAGGCAAATCCGGCGCCGGATAGTACGGCTTGCCGTTCAATGCCTTCACTTCTTTCCCGAAATTCGTTCCGTAATCCTTATCCGGATTCGCGAACAGCCACGCGTTGCGTTTGTAGTTCCAATCGTCCGGACGCAGCGATTGCGCGGTTTTGAAATACGGAATCGCTTCGTTCGCGTGGCCGGCAGCCACCAGATACTGCCCCATTTTGAAATTCGCGTCGGCCAGCAGATTCTGCGGCGTGAACTGATCCAGATGCTCGCGCAACCGCTCAGCGTTCATCGCATAAATGCTCTTGCCGCCTTTGTCCAACCAGTCGAGAAGACCATTGAGATACGGCTGCGCGTCGATGCCGTGCATGCTCTTGTAGCGATTGTCGATGAACGCGACTTCGTTCGGGCGGACCATCTTGCCATGCTCATCGATCCACACGCCAGTCGGCACGTTCACCATTCCATATAACGTTGCGACGGTGTGCCTGTCGTCCACGAGGACAGTAAAGTCTGGATTGACCTTCTCGATCCAAGGGCCCGCATCCTTAATACCGCCGATGTCTTCGGCAACCGAAACGATTTCGAAATTCTTGCTCTTGTTTTCCGCGTAGAATTTCTGCCAGCCTGGCAGATCGAAGCGGCAGCCTCACCAGGATGCCCACGTGACCAGCAGCACTCTTTTGCCTCGAAAATCGTGCAGCGAGCGCGGAGTGCCTTTCCAATCGGGAAGCGTGAAATCCGGCGCCTCCAGCGTGTCTGCCAGCGCACCCAGTGATTGGGGACGGCTTCCGAACAGCCAGATCGAGTTCGCTTCATCATGGATCGCGGGCTGCTTCATGGTTCGCGCAAGCTCGGTCAAATTGAAAAGCTTCCGGTCACGCTCGGTCTTGATGAACGCCGCCTTGCGCGATTTGGGAATCGGCACGCAGAACTCATCCAGGCACGCGCCTTGCGGTTTCAGGACGAAGCGAGTCGCGCGGGTCAGATCGGGGAGCGTGACCCACAGATTGTCGGCTTCGCTTACGGCTTCCGGCAGCGCCGACACCGAGCCATCATAAATCACCGTGGTTTCAGCGGCGGAAAGCGCCGTAGCCAGAGCGAAAACAACAATGCCGCGCATGTCAGCGATTATACAGCCGCGCGGCGGCCAAAACATTTTCACCCCTTTATGTTGATCTTCGCCCAACGCTTGGTAAAATAGAAAAAGAGTGGCTTGCTTTCGTCGTACCACTACGTTTACTGCGTTGGTGTGCCTGCTCGTGGATCCCCTGCTCGCCGCGCCGGATTATTTCACACCCGAACACCGCCTCTCCGGCGTTGGCGCCGATCGCGCCGAGATCACTCCGCTGGTTCTCGACACGCGCACCGATCGCATGATCGCCTCCGAGACATTCGCCATTCTGCGCGAGCCGCAAGCCGTCGCCGGCGCCGAACGCATCACTGGTCCCAAGCTCACCAAAATCTTCAACCGGGCTGCTGCTTCGAGCGGCCTCCCCGCCTCGCTGATCTCCGCCATCGCGTACCTCGAAAGCTGGGGCGATGCCAATGCCGTGAGCCCCGCCGGACCGAAAGGCATCATGCAATTTTCGGAAGCCACCGCGCGCGCAGCCGGACTGCGCGTCATCCGCACCACGCGTTTCAAAGTCACCACCGAGCGCAAATTAGTCAAGCGCAAGAATGGCAAGCCGGTTTATAGGACCATCCGCCATCGCACGCCGTACACAGAGCTCGTGCGCGACGACCGCCTGAATCCCGAACGCGCCGTGCCCGCCGCCGCCAATTACCTGGCGCGCATGGAAAACAAATTTGGTGGCCGCGATTGGGCCGTCTTCGGCTATCACTGCGGCGAGGGCTGCATCTCCGAACTCCTGCCGCTCGCGCAATCCGCGTTGGGTCACAAGAAGCAGCCTACGGTCGCGGCTATGTTCTTCGCGGCCAGCCCAGCTTTCCATCGCGATCTCTACGAAGCGCTGCAGCGCCACATGCAGCGCGATTATTCGCCCACCTACTGGTTCCGCGTGATGCGCGCCGAGCAGCTTCTGAATTTGTACCGCGAGGATCGTGCCGCGTTCCACGATCTGGCGGAAGAATTTCGCAACCCGAACAATCCCACGCGTCGCGCCAACAACAGGCTGATGGTTTGGCTGAAATCCGAGGACACGTTCTACCGCTCCGCCGGCGATTTGCGCAAGGCCGAAAATCTCGTTCGAGCCGTGGACGATCCAAAGCTGTTCGGATTCACGCTGCCGAAACCCTCGGGCGATCCGGATCTTTACCTGCAAGGATCGCGCGCCGCAATCGGCACCCTGCTCTACATTGCCTTCGAAACGCGCCGCCTGTTCGAAGAACACAAACCGCGCGGCGAACATTTCGTGCCGCTGCAAGTGCTGGAACTCGTGAGCACCAACGATCGGCCGGCCGAGGCTGGAACCTTGCTCGTCGATCCGGAATTTCCCGAACACTCGACCGGCCAAGTCTTCGACATCGATCGATCCAACCTGCCGCCCGGCGAGCGCGAATGCCTGAACTTCATTCTGGACGACATGGGCTGGGACGGCTACCTCGGCTTCATCCAGGTAACCGGCGACACGCTGCACATCGGATGTTCGCCCGATTCGCGCGATTTCTTCGCCAAAGTTTTTGACGAAGCTATCGAAGCTTCGCGCCAGTAGTTTATTCGTATCTCAGCGCCACCATCGGATCCACTTTTGTCGCACGCCGCGCCGGAACATAGCAGGCCAGCATCGCGACGACAGTCAACAATAGCGCCACCGCGGTGAAAGTCAGCGGATCGGTGGGCCGCACTCCCCACAGAAATTTTTCGAGCACTCGTGTAATTAGCAACGCGCCCCCGAGCCCGAGCGCGATACCAACCGCTGTGAGCTGCATTCCCTTCCCCACTACCAGGCCCAACACGTCGGACGCATGCGCACCGAGTGCCATCCGCAATCCCATTTCGTGCGTCCGCTGCGTCACCGAATAAGCCATCACGCCGTAAATCCCCACCGTCGCGAGAATCAGCGCCAGCGCCGCGAACACGCCGAGCAAAAGCGCCGTCAACCGAGGCTGCGCGATCGAGTGCGACCGGATCTCCTGCATCGTGCGAATGCTCGAAATCGGCAGATCTTTTTCCACTGACCAAACGGCGCTCTGGATGGACGAGACCAGCTTCAATGGATCGCTCGACGTCCGCACCAGCATCGTCAAATACGGCCAAGCAAAAGGATCTTGCAAGTACGAAAGATAAACCTCGGGCACCGGATCCTCGCGCAAACCGCCTTGCCGGACGTCACCCACCACGCCTTGAATGACAGCCCAATTCTTCCCATCGCCGGAAATGCGCGCACCGATCGGATCCTGATCCGGCCAATATTTGCGCGCCATCGCCTGATTGATCAAGGCCGCGAGCGGGGTTGCCAGCGTGTCGCGCTCCGTGAAATCGCGGCCTTTTAAGAGTGGAATTCCGAGCGTCCGCACGTAATCTGGACCCACCACATTCACGTTAATCTCGAATTTCTGTTTCGGACCAGGATCGGGCCGGCCCTCGATGCTGAATCCGATGGCATCGCTGTCGGGAGTCAGCGGAGTATCGGTGACCACGGACGCCGCTTCCACTCCCGAGATCTGTTCCACGCGATGCAGCACGGCGCTGACAAACGGCGCGCGCGCCTGCGTCTCCGCGTACTTCTTGCCGCTGATCGAAAGGTTCAGCGCGACGACGTTGTCCGCATGAACGCCAGCATCCACGCGGTTCAGCAGCGCGAATGTCTTGATCATTAGGCCTGCGCCGACGAGCAGCACAAGCGCGAGCGCAATCTCGGCAACCACCAATGCCCCGCGAATCCGATTGCGGCGGCGATTGCCGCTGAGCCCGCGCCCGCTTTCTTTCAACGTATCGTTGACGTCCAATCTCGATGCACCGAACGCAGGCGCTAATCCCGCTAGCATTCCCACGGCCAGGGAGGTCAGCAAAGTGAACGCGAGCACCGTGCCGTCGATCGAAACCGTTTCCAAGGCTTGCGTCGAGAACGTGGACCCTACCAACATCACCAATCCTTTTGCGCCCCAATACGCAAAAAGCAATCCGACCAATCCGCCGGCCAATCCGAGAAGCGCGCTTTCGGTGATGAGCTGCCGGATTAATCGCAAGCGGCCGGCGCCCATCGCGGCTCGCACCACGAGTTCTTTCTGCCGTCCCGCCGTTCGCGCTAAAAAGAGATTCGCGACATTCGCGCACGCGATGAGCAACACGAATCCCACTGCGCTCAAAAAGATCAGCAACGCCGGACGAAACTCGGCCGCATAAGAATCGCGCAGCGAGAGCACACGCACGCCGTTTCCTTTGTCGAACTTCGGATATTCCAACTCAAGCTGCTTCGCGATGGTTTGCATTTCCACCAGCGCCTGCTCCAGAGTGGCGTTGGCTTTCAGACGGCCCACGACGTTGACGAAACCATGGCCGCGATTTTCATCGGGCGGCTGCGGCAACACGATTTCCGCCGGCTGATCCGGAGGAAACTGAAACGTCGAAGGCAGAATCCCGATTACATTGAACACTTCATCGTTGAGCTTTACGGTCTTGCCCAAAACGCCCGGGTCCTGCGCGAAGCTGCTCTTCCAAAGCCCCTCGGAAAGCAAGACCACGTGATCGCGGCCGGGTTGAATTTCCTCAGCGACAAACGCGCGGCCATGAATCGGATTCACCTGCAAAAGCTGCAACAGCCCTCCGGAAGTCCGAAGTCCACGCACACGCAGCGGCCTGTCTCCGCCCGCCAGGCTGAACGATCGCGGAACATAAGCTTCCATCTGCTCAAAGCTGCGGCTCCGCTTTTTCCAATCTTCGAAATCCGGATAACTCGTGATGAAACCTGCCGCCGGCGCGATGCGCAACAAGCGGCTGGAATCCGCAAAGGGCAGTGGCCGCAGCAGCACCGCATTCACTACGCTGAAGATGGCCGTGTTTGCGCCGATGCCGAGTGCCAGCGTCAAAATCGCAACGGCGCTAAAACCAGGAGTCCGCCGCAACAAGCGCGCTCCATAGCGCAGATCCTGGAATAAACGTTCGAACGAAGTCCATCCCGCCATATCGCGAATTGTCTCCTTGAGTAGAGTGGTGTTTCCCAACGCGCGCCGCGCGGCGTGACGAGCTTCTTCGGACGCGGCTCCGGATGCTCGCAGCTCTTCGGCTTCGAGGTCCAGGTGCGCCTTTAGTTCCCGCTCAACGTCGTCATCCCGCATAGCATTGGTAGACATTCTACCATCGTGGCGCACGCACTCGTGTGAACGCCTTGAAAAATTTGTGTTCGCAAGAGTGCGAACACGGCACGCACGAGTGCGTGCGCTACGTGTACATCCCCGGATATGCCGCCCGCATCTCCGCCGCCTGCTCCTTCGCGTTTTCGATCTGGATCAATTCGCCCTTGCCAATTCCTGGACAATATTTCGCCGTTTTCCGCCACTCCCGCTTCGATTCCACCTGCTCCGGCCAAAAAGGAAAAATACGGCATTGCGTAGGTTTCGCCGGATGAATGGAGCAGCCCTCTTTCCGCAGAAAATGGCACTGTCCTTGGCGTGGCATCCGCAGCCGCAGCAGGTGCCGCGTGCGATAGACATAGCGCTTTTCGAAGGCAGCCACACCCATCCCGACGAACTTAGCCATGCGCGCCAGATCGGACTCGGTGATGTAAACAAAGCCCTTTTGGGTACAGCAGGCGGTGCATCCGGGCTGGCATTCGAAGCGTAAGCAGGTCATTCCGTGGGCCGTGCAAGCCCATAGTACCGCTGCTGCTACCGAACCGCGACCGTAAGGGAGCGCAAGGACGGCCAGTCCGGCTAACCGTGACGAAAATCAGTAGTCTAAAGGCTGGATGGAAGTGGAAGCAGGCAGCGCAGTCGAACGGGCGCGGGCCGGCGACAGCGACGCCTTTCGGCTGCTCGTCGAGCAGCATAGCCGATCTATCTTCCGCCTGGCTTTTCGAATGACGGGAAACGAACAGGACGCCGAGGACGTGGTGCAGGAAACTTTTTTGCGGGCTTACAAACAACTCGATCGATACGAAGCGCGCTCCAGTTTTTCCACTTGGCTGTTCCGCATCGCTTCCAATTATTCCCTGGATTTGATCCGTATGCGAAAACGACACGAAGAAAAACGCGAGCGCGGTTCTCGTGAGCTCGGTTCCGAAGAGGAGCGCGACATTTTGCAAAACATCGCAATGGATACGCCGGGGCCGGAGCGCCAGGCGTACGGCTCGCAGGTTCGCGATCGCGTGAACGAGGCATTAAACGAATTGAGCGCGCAGGAACGCACGGCCTTCGTGCTTCGCCATTTTGAAGGATTGTCAATTGAAGAGATCGGCGCTTCGCTCGGCACCGGCGCGAACGCCACCAAGCACAGTATTTTTCGGGCAGTGCAAAAGCTGCGCAGGAATTTGGAACCACTGGTAGGACAAGCAAGATGAATCACGTCAGCGAAGAACAATTAGTACTCCTGTATTACGGAGAATCCGCCGAAGCGGGAGCCATCGATCAGCACTTAGGCGAATGCGAAGCGTGCCGGACGGAGTTCCGTGCATTGCAATTGGTTTTGAACACGGTAGACTCGGCGCCGGTGCCGGATCGCGACGCCGATTACGGGCAGCAAGTCTGGCAGCGCATCGAAAAGCGGATCGGCCATCGCATCGGCAAACGAAAGACCCGCCTGTTCGCGCAATGGTGGATTTGGGCGCCGGCAATGTCCGCGCTGCTGGTGGGCGCGTTCTTCATTGGACGCATCACGCATAAGCAGGCCACCACCGAAGTCGCAAAGAACCAGCAGATCCGCGAGCGCATTTTGATGGTCGCGGTGGGCGATCACCTGGAACGGTCGCAAATGGTGCTGGCCGAGTTGACCAACGCGCCGGATCACCAAGGCAAGCTGGATATTTCCGACGAGCGGCAAATGGCGTCGGAGTTGTTGGATGACAATCGCCTCTACCGGCAGACGGCGCGCACCGCCGGCAATACTGCTGTGGCCAATGTCCTGGACGATCTGGAGCGCGTACTTCTCGAAATCGCCCACAGTCCGACCGAAGTTTCGAGCGGCCAGTTGGACGATCTCCGCCAGCAGATCGAGAGCCGTGGACTGCTTTTCAAAGTGCGAGTGATGGGAACCAAAGCGCGGGAGCCGCAATCGGCGCCCGCAAAAAATAACGACAAGAAGTTGTAAGGAAGAAACAAGATGACACACATGTACCGATTTTTCGTGATGACAGGGATGATGGCTGCGGCCGGACTGATGGCAATCGCGCAAGATGTTGCGCCTCTTCCGCCTCCCCCAGCCGCGCCCGCGCCGCGCGCGTGGTCCTTCGACCTCGCGATGCCGCCGGAGCCTGCGGATTGGCCGGAGCCGGCCATTGCCGCGATAGCACCGCTGCCTCCCAGAACGCTGATGGAAATCGACGCCTGGAGATCACTGCCGGCCATCGCCCCCGTGCCGCCTATGCCGGCCATGCCGCCCATGCCTCCGGTTCTCGCGGCAATTGCGATGGCCGCAGATGCCGGCGACGAGCAGGATGAGCGCGCGCAAGAGGACGCGCAACGCGCTCGCGAAGAAGCGCAGCGTGCGCGCGAAGAAGCCCAGCGGGAGCGCGAACAAGCGCAGCGTGAACGGGAAATGGAACGCCGGAACATGGATCGTGATGAATCCGAGTACCGGCGCGCCAAATCGTATCTTGATCGCAAATCCTACGACAAGGCGATCGAATCTTTCAGCCGCGTGATCGAGAACAAAGGCAGCCGGGCGGACGGAGCTTATTACTGGCGCGCCTATTCGTTGAACCGGGTCGGCAAACGGGATGAAGCGCTCGCCAGCTTGAGCGAGCTGCAAAAGAATTATCCGAAAAGCCATTGGCTGGACGATGCCAAGGCGCTCGAAATGGAAATCCGGCAGAAGAGCGGCCAACCCATTTCACCCGACTCCACCGCCGATGAGGATTTGAAACTCATGGCGCTGCAGGCGCTCTCGGAAAGCGATCCCGAGCGCAGCATTCCGATGCTCGAAAAGATCCTGCACAGCGCCAATTCGCCCAAGCTCAAGGAGCGCGCCTTGTTTGTGCTCGCACAAAGCCACGGTCAAAAGTCGCGCGAAGTTCTGGCGTCCGTCGCGAAGGGCGGTACGAATCCCGACCTGCAGTCGAAGGCCATCGAGTATCTGGGCGTATACGGAGGCCGCGAAAATCTGCAAATCCTGGTGGACGTCTACAAGAGCACCAACGACACGCATGTCAAACGCGCCATCTTGAACAGCTTCATGGTTTCCGGTAGCCGCGAGAACCTCTTGACGGCGGCGAAATCGGAAACCAATCCGGAACTGAAAGTGCAAGCCATCCAGCTTCTCGGAAATGCGGGCGGATCGGCCGACTTAGCCCAGCTCTATGCGAACGAATCGTCTGTGGAAGTGAAACGCGCGATCATCAACGGCCTTTTCGTGGCCGGCAATTCCGACAAGCTGTTCGATTTGGCGAAGAATGAGAAAGACGCCAGCCTTCGCCATTACGCCATCAACCAGCTCGGCGTGATGGGTCGCAGCAAAACCGGTCCGTCACTGGCCGGAATGTATCCGCAAGAAACCGATTTGGAAAACAAGAAGGCCATCATCAACGCGCTGTTCGTGCAAGGCAATGCCGCGGCGATGGTGGAAATCGCGCGGAAAGAGACGGACATGAATTTGAAGAAGTTCGTGGTCAATCAGCTTGCGGTGATGCATTCGAAGGAAGCCACCGATTACATGATGGAGATCCTGAGCAAATGAAATCCGCGGCTTGTCTGATGGTTCTCGGGTGCGCCGCTGCCTTCGGGCAGCCGCACATCGAGAATGCGCGGATGGAAACACGCTCCGTGTCCGGTGGATTCGAGGCAACGATTCGCGGAATCGTCGCACAGCAGTCGGCCGCGGCGTGGATCGGCTACTCGGTTCCGATTGTTCCCGGCGACCACCAGATGTGCTGCTGGAACAACAACGTGAAGTGCGGCTGCTCGTTAGAGCCGCACGATCGGGACCGCGTGATTGTTGTGGCCAATCCCAACGAAACGGTCAAGCTCGAAGGCGCCAAGGAACTTGTCGTGTTGTATCGCGTGGAGAATCGGCAGATAGGAAAAATCCGCACCTTTACGCCGGATTGCAACTTGGACGCCGGCGGGCTGTCCTTTATCTGGCTGAACGGCGTCAACTCGGCCGAAAGCGTCCGCTGGCTGCTTACGTTGGCGAAGGACACATCCGAAGGGACGCATGAAGAACTACGCAAATCGGACAGCGCAACAGCGGCACTCGCGATGCATGCCGATCCCAGCGCCGACCAAGCGCTCGAAGAATTGGTAAAGACAAGCCAGCCGGAAAAGATTCGCCGCCAAGCGATCTTCTGGTTGGGGAATGCCCGCGGACAGCGCGGTTATGAAATCGTCAGCCGCGTGGTGCGCGAAGATCCGAACGACAAGATCCGCGAGCATGCCGTGTTCGCGCTCACGGAAAACAAGGATCCACGAGGACTCGAAGTGATCGCGAGCGTCGCGCACAATGACAAGAGCCCGCATGTCCGCGGCCAGGCATTGTTCTGGCTGGCGCAGCGAGCCGGGCAAAAAATAGCCGAGACCGCCATCAACGACGCCATCGCGAACGATCCAGAAACCGAAGTGAAGAAGAAAGCCGTCTTTGCCTTGACCCAGATGTCCGCGGGCGAAGGGGTTCCGCTGCTGATCCAGGTTGTTCGCACCAACAAGAATCCGGAAGTCCGTAAGCAAGCGATGTTCTGGCTCGGCCAAAGCAAGGACGATCGCGCGTTGTCGTTTATTGAAGAAGTGCTGAAATAGCTAACCCAGAATCCCGCGGAACTTTGGCTTCGTGTAACCGGGGAAAACGGCGTTCAGATTGGGATTTCCCATGTGGCGGGCGACCAGTTCGCCCAGCACATCGCGAAAATCGGTGGTCAGGTTGAGATCGCGGCCCTCGTAGAGCTGCGAATCGTCGGCGAGGCCGGGCCAATCGCCGTAGATCTTGCCGCCCTGCACATCGCCGCCCATCACAAACATCACGTTCGCGTGGCCGTGATCGGTTCCGCGATCGCCGTTCTCGCGCACGGTGCGGCCGAACTCGGACATCGTCACAACGGTGACATCTTCCATGCGATCGCCCAGGTCCTGATAAAGCGCCGCGAGTGCCTGCCCGAAATCCAGCAGGTTGTTGTCGAGCTGGCGCGACTCGTTCACATGCGTATCCCACCCGCCGATTTCAGCGAACGCCACTTCCACGCCGACATCCGCTTTGATCAACCGGGCGATTTGTTGCAGATTCTGACCGAATCTTCCACCCGGATATTTTGCGCCGTTGGCCGGTGTGTAGCTTTGCTTCTGAATCGACTGCATGATCTTCACCGCGCTGAAGGTCTCGCGGCCCGTGCCGTGGAGAACGGTGTCGAGCGAATGGTCGTACATGCTTTCGAACGTCGCCGCAGACTTCTGATCGCGCACCTGAAAATCGTTCAAGTTGTTCATGGCGATCGCGTCGTTACGGCCGCGTAGCGTGCGCGAGAGACCAGAGCCTAAACTGACCGCGCGCAGCGGGGAAACTGCGCCGGTCGATTTGAGCAAAGCACGATTCATCCAGCCGTCGGAGGTTGCTTTCAAACCCGGGGTTCCGGATTCCATGTAATCCTGCGCATCGAAGTGCGAGCGCGTGGGATCGGGAGAACCAACGGCGTCGACGATCGCCAGATGCCGAGCGTCGTACAACGGCTTGAGCGATGCGAGCGAAGGATGCAGACCGAAGAATCCGTCTAAATCGACAGCCGATTTGTCCGTTCCGTCCGGTTTCGCGATTGCGATCGACGGGCGAAGCTGGTAGTAGCGCGGCTCCCCGAAGGGAACAACCATGTTGAGCCCGTCCACGGCGCCGCGCTGGAAAATCGCGATCAGGATTTTCTTGCGGCGCGCACTCGACGCGTCGCCTGCATAAACGGATCGCGAAAGCCAGGCCGGTATCGTGCCGACGCCGAAAATCGCCAGCGCGGAATTTTTGAGAAAAACTCGTCTTGAAGCCATGACTACCTTCTTTGAAAATCCGGCGATCCGATCACCAAGCCCGCCACCAGCGCCGGCGTCTTCTGTTTCTGCTCCAGCAGCGCTTTGTGGATCGCGGCGCGCGTCTGCGGCGAAGCGTTGCGATACATCAGCGTTTTCGCGACCATTTCCGGATCGTTTCCGAACCGGCGCGTGTCCACCTTGACGCCCAATACTCCATTTCTAGCAAGCTGGAGAGCGAAGTTCATCCGGTTGAGCAGCGCCGCCGAACTAACCCACTCCGAATTCAAGTTGGAATAGCCGGTTGGCTCCTGTTTGCGATACAGCGGTTCGCCCAGATTGCCGACCTGATTCGCGAGCGCGAACGCATCCGTAACATCGGCGCCCAACGCACGCACGGAGCTTGCCACCATTTCAAACGGCGTCTTCAACTTTGCGCGATACGCGCCTTGCGACCAGAATTCTTTCGAATCGAGCATCGTTTTCATCACGGCGCGGATGTCACCGTCACTTGCAAGAAATGTTTGCGCCATCTTTTCCACCAGCGCATCCGGCGGATTGTCGGCGACGAATCGCTGGGCCAGCTCTCTCGATATGAAGTGCGCCGTGGAGGGATGCGCGGCCAGAATATCCAGCACCTTCTCTCCATCATCCATGCCGCCGCCCGCGGGGATCACGTGGCCGAGCACCACTTTCTCGCCTTTATCGTGGAGCTTGTCGTTGTAGAAGAATCCGCCGCCTTTGCGCGGCTCCAGGATGGTCCAGCCGGTGAAACAGCGCGCGACTTCGGTGACATCCTGCTGCGTATAGCCGCCATTGACGCCGAGCGTGTGCAGCTCCATCAGTTCGCGGCCGTAGTTTTCATTCAAGCCGCGTTTCACTTTTCGAGTTTTGTTGTTGGCATCCAGATCCGGGCGGACCGATTGAAAATTGTCCAGATAGAAAAGCATCGCCGGACTTTTGGCGGTCGCTTCCAGAAGATCGCGGAATTTGCCGAGCACGTTCGGGCGAATGACATCTCGCTCGTATTCGGGAATCAGAAACCGGTCGGCGCCCTTTTCGTAGAAGACGTTGAAGTGGTTGAACCAGAAATCGTCCAGCTCTTCGGCCAGTTGGCGATTGCTTTCGATGGCGCGCAGGAGCTTTGCTTCGAGCAAATCGTACGAAACCACTTGCTGGGGCGCATTCAGTAAGAAGATACTGCGGCGCACTTCCGTGGGCGCGACGTTCAAAAGCTGCTGCCGGTCCCGCCGTGGCATCGCGATCAGCATCTCTTCGAGCTTCGCCGAAGGCATCGCTTCCAGCAGCGCGCGCTTTTTGTCTGGCGTGCCAGAGTGCAGCGTCGCAAGTTCGCCCGAATCCAGAACTTCATCGAGCGACCGCGCCGGTTCCAGATCCTCGCTGTCGTTCGCCGTTTCCAGTCCCTTTTTCGCCTTGTATTTCGCGATCAGTTTTTCTACGGTCGCGCGCAAAATCGGATCTTCCGGCAACGGCTGTTTTCCATTCGCGATGGCTTTGATCAACTGCGGCGGCGGATAATGCTGCACCGTTTCCATGGGCGTCATCCGCAGCGATTCGAGCGGCTGCAACTGGGCTTCGAGCGCCGGATTCTCTTTGATTCGCTCCGGATGAAGCTGCTGGTCGATCCATTTTTTTAAGCCAAGCTTTTTGACACGCTCCACGTCGCCAGGGCGAGGACCAAACGACAGGCGGTCCAGCGCGTGCAGGATTTGGTCGTCCTTCCCCAGTTTTTTCTGGAAAGCCTTATTGTCCGGCTTCGGGCTTTTCGCAGCTTGGAGCGCGATCGCCAGGATGCAGATGATGGAAAAGCCGCGTCGCACTAATTACTTAAACGTCAAAAGCGGAAAGAAGTTTACAGGCGATCTTTTTTCTTGACAATGTACTATATAACTAATACACTAGCATTGTAGATGATCGTCGGAAACCAATCCGGTCCTGAGCGAAATGGGTTCGTTTTGAAATTGGACCTCCGCAGCGGAGTGCCGGTATACCGGCAGATCATCGATCAGGTGCTCGGCGGTATTTCGGCCGGGGCGCTGAAGCCGGGTCACCAACTGCCAACCGTCCGGCAACTCGCCGTCGATTTGGCGATCAACCCGAACACAGTGGTGCGGGCTTACCGGGAACTCGAAATCCGGGGCGTCCTCGCAACACAGCAGGGCACCGGCACATTCATTACCGATAAACAGCCCGAGAAAAACGAACTAGAACGGCGCCGGCGGGTCGGACAGCTCGCGGGCGAGTTGCTGGCGAAAGCGGGCGCCGAAGGAATCACGCTGCAAGAGCTGCTTGATTATCTGAACGAGCAACAGAGCGAACAGAACAGGAGAACTTAAGCCATGGCATTTCCAATGTTGACGATTCGACCTACCCGGGGATTCGATGTGAACCGCGCGCAGATCAGCTCCATCGGTCTGGCGGTATTTTTTGTGTGCATCGCGCTTGGATTATGGCCGTCGGTGTATTTCAACAATCCGGCCCCGATTGCAATCGGAGCGCTGGTTGGTCTGTATTTCCTTTTCGCTATCAAGGTCGCGGAACAGTGGCAGAAGGCCGCCGTTCTTCGCTTGGGACGCTACATCGGGCTGCGCGGTCCTGGAATCTTCTTCATCATCCCGGTGATCGATTCTATCAGCCAATATGTCGACCAGCGCGTACGCGTGACGGATGTCAAGGCAGAATCGGGGCTTACGCGCGATACCGTGCCTGTGAACGTGGATGCGATCATCTTCTGGCTGGTCTGGAACGCCGAGAAGTGCATTCTCGAGGTGTCCGATTTCGACCAAGCCATCACGATGAGCGCGCAAACGGCACTGCGCGAATCCATCGGACGGCACGATCTGGCGCAGATGATCACCGAGCGCGAGATGCTGGGTAAAGAGCTGCAGCGCATCCTGGATGAAAAAACGAACCCATGGGGGATCACGGTGCAGTCGGTCGAGATTCGTGACGTGCATATCCCGCAGGCGCTCGAGGACGCCATGTCGCGCCAGGCGCAGGCGGAGCGCGAACGGCAAGCGCGCATCATCTTAGGCACAGCCGAGACCGAAATCTCGAGCAAATTCGCGGAAGCCTCCATGATGTACGTGAACAATCCGGTGGCGCTGCATCTGAGAGCCATGAACATGCTTTACGAGGCTATTAAAGAGAAAGGCGCAATGGTGATTGTTCCTTCCAGCGCTGTAGAAACAATGGGCTTAGGCGGATTGTTGGGTACCGCTTCCATCTCAAATATCAAACAATAGCGACCGCCGGGGTAACCGGCGGCCAAAAGCCTTGTAATAAACCAGTAGAAACGTCGTCCTTAGGAATGAGCCAAGCAGGAGAAATGCGATGAACAGAATTTTGGAAGGCATATTCGTGATCGGGTGTTCGCTGGTTGGATTCGCAATGGGCGCGCCGGAAGGCAGCGGCATCCGCAACGCCATGAACTGTTCCGTGCAGCTCATCGGATTCGCCAACGAAAATATCGCGTCGCACACCGAGAATTTCGATATCCGGCTGGCCAAGGCTAAAGAGCAAGTGGTGGGCAATCTACTCTCGAGCAATCTCATTTTTATAAAATGAGGCATGGCCTCGGGAGTGTTGGGCGTTGCGACGCCCGAAGAAATCGCGAAGTATGAACCGGTGATTGGGCTGGAAGTGCATGTCCAGCTCAACACTCACACGAAAATCTTTTGTAGCTGCGCCACCGGATTCGGCGCTCCTCCCAACACCAACGTTTGTCCGGTTTGCCTGGGCCATCCGGGCGCCCTGCCTGTTTTGAACAAACGCGCGCTCGAAATGGCGATCCAAGCGTCGCTCGCCATGCAGTGCAAGGTCAACGCCTTCTCGCGATTCGCGCGCAAGAACTATTTTTATCCCGACCTGCCCAAGGGCTACCAGATTTCGCAATACGATCAGCCGCTGGCCGAGCATGGCGAAGTGGAAATCACGGTGGATGGCGTTAAGAAGACGATCGGCGT
This sequence comes from Bryobacteraceae bacterium, assembly GCA_035295865.1. GTDB lineage: Bacteria > Acidobacteriota > Terriglobia > Bryobacterales > Bryobacteraceae > Palsa-89. The sequence continues at coordinate 13,881 of DATGIH010000283.1, read as the reverse complement.
GACTCGCCTGCACATGGAAGATGACGCGGGCAAAAGCGTCCACGATGGGTTTAAGGATTCCGACCGCTACACCTACGTGGATCTGAATCGCAGCGGCACTCCGTTGGCCGAGATCGTAAGCGAACCGGATTTGCGGTCATCCGAAGAGGCTTATCAATACCTGACCGAGCTGAAACAGATCATGCAGTACGTCGGCGTGTCCGAATGCGATATGGAGAAGGGCCAACTGCGCTGCGACGCCAACGTGTCGGTACGGTTGAAAGGCGCGGAGAAGTTCGGAACCAAGGCCGAAGTGAAGAATTTGAATTCATTCCGATTCGCCAAGATGGCGCTGGATTACGAAATCGCGCGCCAAGTAGCGGTGCTGGAAAGCGGCGGCCGGGTGGAGCAGGAAACGCGGCTCTACAATGTCGCAACCGGCGAAACGGTGAGCATGCGCAGCAAGGAAGCGGCGCACGATTACCGCTATTTTCCGGAGCCGGATTTAGAGCCGCTGCATGTGCGCGAGGCGTGGCTCGCACAGATTCGCGAATCCATGCCGGAGCTGCCGCGCGAAAAGCGGCGCAAGTTTGAATCCGAATATGGATTGACCGCGTATCAGGTGCAGGTGCTAACGGCGACGCAATCGGTGAGCGATTACTTCGAAAAGGCCGCGAAAGTTTCAGGCGACGCGCCGGCGACCGCCAACTGGGTGATCACGGAATTGATGGCAACCGCCGACGGCTTCGAGAAAATTCCGCCGGAAGCGACCGGGACGCTGCTTAAGAAAATCAACGACCGCGAAATCTCGGGCAAGATGGCCAAGGACATCTTCGCCAAAATGCTCGCTACCGGAAAATCGCCGCAGGAGATTATCGACGAGGAAGGACTGCGCCAGATCTCGGATACGGGCGCGCTCGAAAAGATCGTGGACGAAGTGCTCGCTGGGAATCCCAAGCAGGTGGAGCAGTACAAATCCGGAAAAACGACGGTGATTGGGTACCTGGTGGGCCAAGTGATGAAGGCGAGCAAAGGTCAGGCGAATCCAGCCGCGGTGAATGAGCTGTTGAAGACGAAGCTCGGATAATTACTGCCCGGCGCTGACAGCGACCAACTGCTGATTCATTTTCTTGCCCGTGGTTCCCAGCCCGAAGTCGATCGGCCCAGATCCTTGCACGCCTTGCACGGAGATCCGCCAGGGGCCGGCTTCCGGTTTTGGCAGATGGAATTCCTGCGGATTGGTTTTCGATCCGGAATATCCGGTGGTGTCAGCGTACCAGGCATAATGATGACCGCTGGGACTGACCAGATGCAGGTCCAAGGAATTCTTGGCGTCCGGCCAGGAAAGGCTGACGTCGAACATCTTCGAACCTCTGGCGACCACCACCACATCACTCCACCATTCGGCGACGGACACCTGTCCGGAGAACTGCAGCGCGACCGCTCCACCGCTAGCGCGGCGTTCGCCGCAGTTGCAGAGCGCCGATGCGTTCGAAGAAACCACCGTTCGATTCGTGGCGCGACCGCCCTCCGGGAGATCTTCAAATTGGAACGGGACGCTCGGCGCGGAAATCGCAAGCGCGCGCGTCACGCTGACGTGCACGTGATACCCGCCGCCTTCTCCCAGCGTGTAGCCGCTGTTGCCGACGGTCGCGAGCGCCTGGCCCTGTTCCACGCGCTGCCCGTTTTGGACGACAAACGATCCGGCGGCGAGATGTGCGTAGTGGCTGAACTCGCCGTTGCCATGATCGATGGTGATGTAATTTCCGAAGCTGCGGTGGTGATGATCCTGCGCGAGGCCAAGATCGTGTGTGTACGCAATGCCGCCCTTCATCGCGACAATGCAGCGTCCGGATTGCGGCGCGATATCGTAAGCGTGTAGCGCGTTGCCCCAATGCGAGAACGTGCCGTGCGGGCCCTGCGTGATCACCCAAGGCTCGCCCGCCGTGGTGGGCAACTTGTAGCCTTCTGTCGCGATGACGAAAGGCATGGGCTGGCTCATGCGCTGATCCGGATTTTCCACGATGACCAAATACTCGTTGGCCGGCAGCCCGGCGTAATGGACTCTCAACAGATTCGGCGAAACCTCGCGCGGCTGAAGGCTAGCAAGATAGGTCCAACCACCCGACGCCGTATACTGCGCGATCAGGACCAATGGATTGGCCTGAAAATTCTTGCCTTGAACGGTGAAATCGATTTCCTGCGCGCGCACGCCGGACCACGTAACGCTTGTGACTGCGGGTCCGCCGTTCTCTTTTTCCGCGGCGATTTGGAACGTCCGCGAAAAGAGCGGCCTGCCGTTTGAGAGCACGCGGACGGTCCAGTTTCCGGGCTGTGAGGCAGGCGGGAATCCCGCGACTGGGAGTTGCGACGTGAAGCAGACCTCCGTAGTACTCGGAAGCTCTCCGTACTCTGCCGAGTTCGAAACTACGCCCGAAGGATCCAGCCATTCGACGCGTAACTGGTCGCCCGCTTGCACCTGCCGAGCCTGGAACCAGAGGAAAACCTGGCGATCGGTCGGCTGAAACACGCCGACGGGCTTAGGCACGCGGCACGATTCTTCGCTTACCGAGGCCGCGATGCGGCTGTCTTTAACGGAGATGGCGCCCGCGGAATGAGCCAGAACAAGGATCGAGCAGGCAAGTAGGACCGGAACACGCACTAAACAACTTTTCGACGGATCGCGAGCCTAACTTGAGCGGGGAAAATCGCTTAGGACATTGACCTTAGTCGGTTCCGTGGGGGGGGGGGGCAATTTTGCCCGCGGCCCGCCTTTCGAGGCGGTTTCCGATCACGCCGGCAGAAAAGCCGGCTGCGGCCAGGATTGGCCGCCCCACTAGCGGCACTCTTTGTGGATCGCTTGGATGGCCCGTTCCAGGCCGTCGCGATGGACCACCACGCTAATGGTCAACTCGCTTGACCCTTGCGCGATCGCGATAATGTTCACGTCTTTGTGCGAAATGGAGCTGAAGATGCGGCCGGCCAGTCCGGGAGTCCCGCGCATGCCTTCGCCGACGATCGCGAGCAGGCCGACGTTTTCGTCTACTTCGATGGGATGCAAATAGCCGTGCGTCAATTCGAGGGCGAGATCGGACTCGAGCGATTTCATCGCGACACCGAGTTCCTCTTTTCGAACCAGGAAACAGAAGCTCTGGCGATAGCTGGAGCTGGTGAAGGCGAGAACTTCCGCGTTGGCATCGGCCAAGGCTTCGAGTGCGCGCGACATCAGGCGGGCGCTGCTGACGGCGGAGCTGGCAGGCTCCATCGATATGAGCGCGACGTTAGCCATGGAAGTTACTGCGCGTGGTCCGGGCGGCGCTTCCATTTTTGAAACGATGCGCGTGCCGGGATGCGCGAGATTGAAGCTGTTCTTGCTCCACACCGGAATCTGGCGCTCGATGAGCGGCGCGAGAGTGCGCGGATGCAAAACCTTCGCGCCATTATAGGCGAGCTCGGCCGCTTCACTATATGTAACGGTGTCGAGTACGCGGGCGTCCGGAACCAGCCGTGGATCGGCGCTCATGATTCCGTCGACGTCGGTCCAGATCCAAAGTTCGGAGGCATCGAGCGCGGCGGCGAGAATGGATGCCGAGTAATCGGAGCCGCCGCGTCCCAGCGTAGTTGGCCGGCCGTCAAGCGTGGCGCCGTTGAACCCGGTGACGATGGGAAGCGTGCCCTGATCGAGCAGGGGCCGCAGGACTTTGTCCGCTTTCTTGCGCGTCTCGTCCATCATGGGCGTGGCGTTGCCGAATACGGCGTCGGTCACGATGACATCCGCTGCATTAACATCTTGCGCGGGAACTCCGATGGATTGCAGGTAGCGCGAAATCAAAAGCGCCGACAAGCGCTCGCCGATGGCGATGGCTTCATCCACGGAGCGCGGTGGACGTTCGCCAAGCATCAGCATGCCGTGCGCGATGCGGCGGAAATCGGCGACCAAAGTTTCGATGCCCGCGCGCGTCGACACCGCCAAATCGCCCGAGAGCAACTGATCGCAGGCTTCCAGATGCTTTTGCGACAAACGGTTCAAATTGTTTTCGATGCCCGCTTCGTCGCCGGCTTCGGCGTGGCGTAGCGTGTTCAGCAGCAAGTCGGTCACCTGCGACATCGCAGAAACCACCGCGATCACCGGCCGCTGTTCCTTTTGCGCGCGGCAAATACCAGCCGCTACTTTAATGCGCTCGGCGGAGCCCATGCTGGTGCCGCCGAATTTCATCACCAGAAGATTGCTCATCTATTGGGTTCTTTCCTTGCCATTGGAAGTCCGGCCGCGAATGATTTTGAGAACAGCCGCTTCCACTTCGTCCACGCTCAGGCCCGTGGTGTCGACGTAGACTGCATCGGGAGCCTGCACGAGGGGCGATTCCGGGCGCGTGCGGTCCCGCTGATCGCGCTCGTTGATTTGACGCGCTACTTCGCCAGCGGGTAGCGCGGATTCCACCGCACGCCGCTCGACGCGCACTTCCGGATGTGCGTCCAGGAAGATTTTGACCGTCGCGTCCGGAAATACCACAGTCCCGATGTCGCGGCCTTCCATCACCACCGACGAGCTTTCGCCGATCTCGCGTTGTTTGGCGACCAGAGCGCGCCGTACCGCCGGAACCTGCGAAACTTTCGACGCCGCTTCCGAGATTTCCGGCGCGCGGATGACATCCGTCACGTCTTCGCCATTGAGCAGCACGCCGTTCGAGCCGGCCACGAATTCGATGCGGGCTTCATTGGCGAGTTGTTCGAGGCGATGCATATCGGAAAGCGCGACGTTGGCGCGCACGGCCCAGAGTCCGACGGCGCGATACATGGCGCCGGTGTCGATGTAAAGATAGCCGAGCTTTTCGGCGATGCGACGCGCGATGGTGCTTTTGCCGGCACCGGCGGGTCCGTCGATGGCGACAGTGATTCGCTTGGTCAAATATTATGAAAGCACATGCACGAGCGTTGTTTCCGCGCCATCGAATCCGGCGCCACTGTGATCACGGCAAGCCGGCGGCTGGCTCGGGTGCTGATGACGGAGTTTCACGCGCAACAGCGCGCGCAGGGGCGGTCGGTATGGAATACGCCGGATATCTTGCCTTTAGGTGGGTTTCTCGCGCGGGCTTGGAACAACTGGGTGCGAGGCGGTGGATCGGCTGGGACGCTTTTGGATCCGTTGCAGGAGCAGGTGGTGTGGGAGCAGGCAATCCGCGAATCGCCGGCGGGGGATTCGTTGTTGCGGATTCCGGAAACTGCGCAGCGTGCGATGGAAGCATGGCAGTTGGTGCAGGCGTACCGGCTGCCGCTGGACGGGCGATTCGAGGCGTCGGAAGATTGGGCCGCTTTCGCCGCGTGGGCGAGGACGTTCCGAAAGCGATGCACGGCACGAAATTGGGTTGAGGCGGCGCGGCTGGCGGATGTCGTCGCGGATCTGGTGCGATCCGGAGATTTGGCTCGACCGGCGGAGTTGTTCCTGGCGGGATTTGAGGAGCTGACGCCGCAGCAAGCAGATTTGTTCGAGGCGCTGGGTAAATGGGAGGCGATGGAATCGCCGGCCTACACCTCTGAACCCGAGCGCTGGATTTTTCGCGACGCCATGGAAGAAACTCGCGCGGCGGCGGCTTGGGCGCGGGGGTTGTTGGCAGGCGGAAGCGCCTGCCCCACGGTGGGCGTGATTGTTCCGAGTCTGACGAGTGTTCGGGCGAAGGTGGAGCGGGTGTTTCGCGAAACCCTTAATTCGGCGGAGGCGTTTCATGTGTCGCTCGGGCCAGCTCTTGATCGGTATCCTGTCGCGAGTTCGGCGCTGCTCATGCTGCGCTTTGCTTCCGGACGCTTGCCGCTGCCGGAAGCTGGGATGCTGCTACGGTCGCCATTTTTGGCTGGTGCAAGCGAGGAGTGGACGAAGCGCGCGCAGATGGATGCCAAATTGCGGCGCGATGGCGTCTGGGATGTTTCGCCCATGCTGTTGCGTGATCGAGCGGATTCGTGTCCGCTGCTCGCGCGTTCGCTGCGCAAATTCGAAAAACTGCGGCGCCAGTTGGTCCTGGAACAACCCGCCAGTGGATGGAGCCGCGATTTTTCCGAATTGCTGAGCGCGCTCGGTTGGCCGGGCGATCGCACGTTGAGCAGCAGCGAGTATCAGGTTGTCGAGAAGTGGCACGGATTGCTATCGAGTCTTGCGGCTCTGGATGCGGCTGCTTTTGCGATGACGTTCGATCAGGCGCTCTCGCGTTTGGAACAGTTCGCGGCGGCGACGACGTTCCAAGTGGAGAACGAAGGCGCTCCGATCCAAGTCATGGGATTGCTGGAGGCTTCCGGGCTGCGATTCGATGCTCTGTGGGTGATGGGGCTGCACGAGGAGGCGTTGCCGGCGGCGGCGAATCCGAATCCGTTTCTTCCAGCTTCTTTGCAGCGGGAATATAAGCTGCCGCGATCGTCGGCGGAGGGTGAACTGGAGTTTGCCGCGGCGCTCATCAATGGGTTGGTACGCAGCGCGCGGAATATTGTTCTGAGTTATCCGGCGACGGAGGGGGATCGGTCGCTCGGTGTGAGTCCGCTGGTGGCGGATGGACATTGGAAGATGGCGCGCGCGGGCGAATTGCAATCCGAATGGGTGCGGAAAATGCGCGCGGGTGTTGCGATGGAAGAGCTGCACGACGAGATTGCGCCGCCAGTGGTTGTGGATTCGCAGCATCCGGGCGGCGCGTCGTTGTTCAAGGACATGGCGGCGTGTCCGTTCCGCGCGTTTGCTAAACACCGGCTCGGCGCGCGGCCGCTGGAGCGGGCGGATTTTGGCGTGAACAAGCGCGATCAAGGGAACGCGGCGCATCGGACGTTGGCGCTGATCTGGGCCGAGCTTGGATCACTCGCCAAACTGCGCGAACTTGCGCCGGAGCAGATTCGAGAATTGATCGAACGCAGCGTGGCAAGCGTGATCGAGCAGCTGGGCAGCGGGATCGGGCGGAATCTGGAGCGGTTGCGGCTCGAGAGATTGCTTCCGCAATGGATGGAGATCGAGAAACTGCGCGACGACTTTGCGGTGCAAGCGATCGAACAGTCGAGGGTGGTTTCGCTCGGCGGGCTGCAGATTCGCACGCGGGCGGACCGCATCGATCGGCTGGCGAGCGGCCGCGAGATCATCCTCGACTACAAAACCGGCGCGGTGCTAAAGACGGGAGGCTGGGATGGCGAGCGTCCGGATGAGCCGCAGCTTCCGCTTTATTGCGCGACCAGCAACGAGCCGATGGCGGGCGCAGCCTTCGCGGTGATCCGCGTGGATGGAATGCTGTTTCGCGGCTGCACCGAAAACGGCGTGACGCTGCCGGCCTGGAAGAGCATGCGGCTGGAAACGCCGCGTACTTTCAGCGAGCAGATTGTCGAGTGGCGGCGGGTGCTGGAGAAGCTGGCCGAGCGGTATGCCGCCGGAGATGCCGCGGTGGATCCGAAGCCGGACGCATGCGAGCTGTGCGGGCTGCGCGCGCTGTGCCGCATCCGGGAGTTGGAACATGATCGCCGATAGCGCGGCGCGCGAGCGGGCGCTCGACACCGCGACATCTTTTATTGTGCAGGCTCCGGCGGGGTCGGGAAAAACCGAACTGCTGATTCAGCGGTATTTGAAGCTGCTCGCGCTGGTGGATTCTCCGGATGGAGTGGTTGCGATCACGTTTACGCGCAAGGCAGCGGGGGAGATGCGGGCGCGGGTGATTGAGGCGCTGCGGAACGCGGAAAATCGGGGCTTGGGGATTGGGGATTGGGGCTTGGGGGGGCATGAAGTTGTGACGCGCTCTGTGGCCTGGGGTGTGTTGGAGCGTGGGCGCGCGCGGAATTGGAATTTGCTTGAGAATACGGCGCAGATGCGGATTGAGACCATTGACGCGCTTTGTGCGGGGATCACGCGGCGGATGCCTTGGTTGTCCCGCTTTGGGGCGATGCCCGACATTGTGGAGAAAGCGAATGGGCTGTATCGCGAAGCCGCGCGCAATACGCTGCGGCATGTCGAAGAGAATGATCCGGCGCTTTCATATTTGCTTTTGCATTTGGATAACGACTTCGCTGCGGCCGAGCGGTTGATCATGAACATGCTCGAAAAGCGCGAGCAGTGGCTGCGGCATACGGGCGCTAATCCGGATTTCGATGCGGTGCGGGCAGCGCTGGAGGAATCGCTGGAACAACTGATTTTGACGGAGCTGGGGCGGCTCAGCGAAGGTTTTGATTCGGATGTCGCGGCGGAGATCGCGCTGTTGCGCGGTTTGGAAAGACTTCCCCAGGCGCGAATCGATGATATCGAACAGTGGAAAGTGATCGCGGATCTGCTGCTGACCACCGGCAACGAATGGCGCAAGGCGGTGAATAAGAATCTTGGATTTCCGCCGGGGCATCCGCACAAGGCTCGTATGGAGCAGTTGCTGACCCGCTTACGGGGCGAAGACGAGCTTCTGGAGGCGCTGCAGCGATTTCGGGAGTTGCCCGGTCCGCACTTTTCCGATTCGCAATGGCAGGCGATGCAGGCGGCGGTTTCCGTTGTGACTTTAGCAGTCGCGGAGCTTCAGATTGTGTTTCGCGAGCGCGGGCAAGTGGATTTCGCGGAGCTTGCCATCCGAGCTTCCGAGGCGCTGGGGCACATCGAGTCGCCCACGGATCTGGCGCTGGTATTAGGGCAGAATATCCAGCATATTTTAGTGGACGAATTTCAAGATACTTCATACACGCAATTTGAATTGGTGGAAAAGCTCACGGCGGGCTGGGAGCCTGGCGATGGACACACGTTGTTTTTGGTCGGTGATCCGATGCAGTCGATTTATCGGTTCCGGCAGGCCGATGTCGGATTGTTTTTGAAGGCGCGGCTGGATGGGATTGGATCGATTCAGCTGGAGCCGCTGACGCTGAGCGTGAATTTCCGGTCGCGGCAGGGGATTGTGGATTGGGTCAACGATACCTTTGCAGGGATTCTGCCGGCGGTGGATGATCCGGCGTCAGGCGCGGTGGCTTTTAGCCGAAGCACAGCGCGCGAAGCATCTGAAGTTGTCGAACAATGCGTCGAAGTGCACGGATTTCTGGATCCGGTCGACGAAGCCCGGCGCGTGATTGAGTTGGTGAAGGCATCGAGCGGTGGAAAGGTTGCCGTACTGGTACGGGCGCGATCGCATCTTGTCGAGATAGTCAGCGTTTTGAAGCGCGAAGGGATTCCGTTTCAGGCGATCGAAATCGATGAGCTGGGAGCGCGGCAGGTGATTGAGGATCTGATGGCGCTCACGCTCGGGTTGTTGCATGCGGCAGATCGAGTGTCGTGGCTTGCGATCTTGCGGGCGCCTTGGTGCGGATTGGAGTTGAGCGATCTGCACGCGCTGGCTTCTGCCGAGCATCGCGCCGCGATTTGGGACTTGTTGCAGCGTGACGATATTTCGCTGAGCCCGGATGGCGCGGCTCGCGTGAAAAAGATCTTGCCGGTGCTGGAAGAGGCGATCGCCGAACGTGGACGGCGTCCGTTGCGCGATTGGGTGGAGGGTGCGTGGTTCCGGCTGGGTGGTCCGGGGTGCGTGGAGGATGAAGCGGCGCTCGAAGATGCGTCCGGGTATTTGGATCTGCTGGAAGATGCGGCGACGGGCGCGGATCTGGCGGATTTCGAGTGGTTCCGCGAGCAGGTGAATCAGCTTTTTGCCCAGCCGGACACCTGCGCCGGCGATGGATTGCAACTGATGACCATCCACAAGGCGAAGGGTTTGGAGTTCGACACCGTGATTCTGCCGGGGCTCGGCGCGATTCCGCGATCGGAAGAGCAGCGGCTACTTTTGTGGCTGGAACAGAACGGCGCATTATTGTTGGCGCCGATTTCCGAGGCCGGGCGCGATCCGGATCCGATCTACAACTATTTGTCGCGCGTGGAGGAGCGCAAAATCCGGCGCGAAACGGCGCGGCTGCTCTATGTCGCGAGCACGCGGGCGCGCGGCCGGCTGCATCTGCTGGGAACGGTGAGGCTGAAGGAAGACGGGACTCTCGCGGATGCGCCGGCTCAGTCGTTTTTGAAATTGCTGTGGCCGGCGGTGGGGCGGGCGTTCGAGAATCTCTCGCGCGCGGAGATTGCGGAAGAGGCGCGAGGCGAACGGAAAATCCGGCGGGTTCCGGTTGGATGGAGAGTCCCAGCGCCGCCTGAAGCCGTGGAATGGACCCGCGAGCAGGTGGAGGCGAGCGAACCGGCGCGCGTGACCTTTGAATGGGCGAGCCAGAGCGCGCGCTACGCGGGAACGGCGCTGCATGGGCTGATGCAAAGGATCGCGCGCGAAGGACTGGACGCGTGGAGCGAAGATGCGGTGCGATCGCGCCGCGGGTTGTATGAGGCGATTCTTGAAAACCTCGGAGTTCCGCCGGGCGAGTTGACGCAAACGGCCGAGCGCGTAGAAGACGCGATTCTGCGAATGTTGCGCGATCCGAAGGGGCGCTGGATTCTGGATCGGCACTCCGACGGCGAATGCGAGCTGCCCATCAGTGGATTGGTGGGCGGGAAATTGTATGAGACGGTGATCGATCGGACGTTTGTGGATGAAAGCGGCGTCCGTTGGATCATCGATTACAAAACCGGCACCCACGAAGGCGGCGGGCTGGAGAAATTCCTGGATCAGGAGCAGGAGCGCTATCGCGAGCAACTGGAGCGCTACGCCCGTTTGATGACGCAGCGGGATGCGCGGCCGATCCGGCTGGCGTTGTATTTTCCCCTGCTCGGCGGATGGCGCGAGTGGGCGGCTCCGGTGGCGATGCGGCGGCAGGCTTCGCTTTTCGATTGACGGCGCGCGCGTTATGTTAAGATGACATTGCCGACGTAGTTCACACCTCAAAGGGGACGTAGTTCAGCTGGTTAGAACGCCGGCCTGTCACGTCGGAGGTCGCGGGTTCGAGCCCCGTCGTCCCCGCCATATTCTCAGTTCCTGCGCAGGTGGGTACTTTGAAGTTCACTCAACGTTTTCCCTACAGTGGAAGACTACCCGTTCGAGCGCCAGGGATCAGCGCACGAATGCTATCCCTAAGCAACGCCCGTAACTCCTTCGCGTCGAGTCACAATCGATGCGGGTACTATCAAAAGGAAGATCGTCGACTTGATCGGCTCGACAGGTCCAGATGAGACGACGCACGAGAGCAAGTGCGTAACTAAAAAGCCGCGTGTCCCATTCGCGCTCCATTCGATCTGGGATTATGTCCCAGGCGCAGGAGCGGCGCAATGCCTTCGACGACTAATGCTTAGTGAAGGCCCGCCGGGGGCTGGACATTCGTGTATTCGTACCGCGTAATCCGATGGCTTTTTCCGAATTTTCCGCCGACATCCATGTTGATTTCCGATTTGAGCGGCAGACCGCGCGATTTCGAGACCCAGATTTGAGTGTCGATGGTTGAGTCGGGCGTGGCCTGGTGCACATTGTAAAGAGCCGCATTCTCGCCGCTGACGGATTCGTCGCGCACCGCCCGGCAGGTGACATTCTTTTCCGGCTGGTCTTTCTTCATATTTCGCAGATCTTCCTGTGTCGTCGGACTCGTGCGCCACTTTCCATTGACTTGGATGTAGGCCGCGTGATTGAGGTAGATGGATTCGCTAGTCCGTGTTTTCCCGGCCAAGTATCCCGCCGTTTCGGTTGAATACATGTGAACGGGAACAGCATAGATTTTGGCCATCGCATCGAAAACCGGCTTGCAGCCGGGAGGCATGGTTTGCGTCCAAGCTGTTGCGGCGAATGCGAATGCAGTAGGAAAGAGAAGTCTGGTCATACGCAAATCTCCTGTCTGTACTGCGCGAATGGCCGACCGGATAGCTCATTGACGGTAAGACCATCACATTTCCAGCCGACGAAGAGCCGGCGCTCATTGAGGCTACAAACTTACGCCGATGCGAGTAACTGGCCGGAGGTTTGCGCGTGAAGGCGGCGCAGGGCGGCATCGTCAACGTGATTATCTCGGGACACTTGGTCGCGGGAAATCCGAGCCTGCCACCACATTCGCCGGACCGGCTATTTCGTGTCGGGCGTTAGAAAGGTCTTCAAACCGCGCTCCAGTTCGTCGTGCAAGCCGCCGTGCGCGTTTGCGGGGAGCAGCGCGAGGGCTTCGCGTTCGGTGGACACGGCCTCCGCCGGTTTCCCGTTCCGATAATAGGCCCAGGCCAGCGTGTCCAGGAGAATCGGGTTCTTGCGCTGCGTTTTGGTAGCGGCTTGTTCGGCTAGCATTAGCGCCTCCTTCCACCGGCGGAGATCCGGCCATTCGATTTTGAGCAGCGCGTCCGCATATTCGTTCCACTCGACTGGCCCCGCGCCGGGACGTTCGGAAACGGTTTTCAGCAGATCCAACGCTTCGCGGTCCGCGTCGTGGGCTTCGTCGCGATTGCCGGCTGAGGCCAGGCGGTGCGAGAAGATGCGAAGCGCATAGGCTAAGCGCAGCGGTGCGCTCAAATCCGCTGGGTCGATTTCGATGGCAGTCTCCATGGAATGAACAGAGCTCCGGAACGCCTCGAGGCTCGCGTGCCAATCGCCGACCGCGGCGTAGGAATTACCCAGGACCAACTGGGCCGACGAAGAAAGCCGCCGATACTCGGCGTTGTTCGGGGCGAGCGTCTCCAGGCGATGGAAAGAATCAAGCGCCATTCGCGTATGGGTGAGAGCGTCCTGCGGATGTCCGGTAAGCCGCAAAGCGTTGGCATACGCCGATTCCGTGATCGCGAGCGTTCGTTGGACCTCGATATCGCCCGTCCCGCTCGCGGCCAGCGGCGAGAGCAGCGAAATTGCATTTTGGCAGGCATCGATAGCCGAGTTGCTGTCGCCGATTGTCATCATACCCGTGCAACGTTTTCCCTCGATCCAACCGAGAGTCTGCTGGATGGATGCGTCTTGCGGATGCGATTTTCGCAATGACCCAGCCAGCGACCGTGCGGATTCGTGGGAAGCCAGCGCCGCTTTATTCGCGCTTGCGAGGAACTGGCTGTCGCCGAGTTTGGCGAGCGCACGCGCGAGATCGCGCTGGTCGGCCAATTCGGAATCGGAACGCGCTGCGATGCGGCGGCGGAGGTCCACTGCTTTCTCATACGATTCGACCGCCGCGTTCGCGCCCGCTTTTCCGCTTCCCGGATCCATCCGCAACTCGCCCATGCGTTCGTAGCAAGCGGCGAGATCGCGCTGCAGGCCGATGGAGTCGCCTTTTTCCGCTGAAAGCAGCTCCAGCTGATGCTGCACCTTGGCGACGATCAATCTTTTCGCAGTGGAAGAGCCGGCCAGATCGCGCACGCCGTCGTAAAGATCGAACAGCATAGAGGAGGCGAGCGAGCGCACCTCGCGATACCGCACCTGCTCGCGATTGCGTTCCGTCTCCGCCTCTTTGGTGCGGGCGTCGGCGACCGCGCGCTGTTCCACGGCCACCGATTGAGCTTGCTCGGCGATTTTTCGTTGATTCTCGGCGACGATGCGCTCCTGTTCCGCCTGATTGCGGGCGCGTTCGGCGGCCGCGCGCGCCAGTTCCGCTTTCTGAGCCTGATATCGCGTGGCGAGCAGACCCGCTGTCAGGGAGAGCAGGACAACTGCACCCGCGGCCAGCGGCAGCCATTGCCGGCGAACGAATTTCTTCAGCCGATAGGAGGCGGAATTCCCGCGCGCCAAGACGGGCCAGCCTCGGCGATAGCGTTCGATGTCGGCCGCCAGCTGCTCGACGGTGAGATAACGGCGGATCGGTTCTTTGTGGAGCGCGTTCAGAACGATGGTGTCCAAATCGCCGCGCAGTTGCTTGGAATCCTTGTGCGCCACCGTGCTCGGCGGCGGCGGCTCTTCGTCGCAAATCGCGCGCATCATTTGATGGGGGAGATCCTGGGCGGATTGAAACGGATGAACTCCGGCAAGCAATTCATAGAGCAGAATTCCGAGCTGAAAAACGTCCGTCGCGGTGGTGGCGGGTTCTTTGCGGATCTGCTCC
>DATGIH010000282.1:0-2137 GCA_035295865.1 Bryobacteraceae bacterium | reverse complement strand
CTTACATCAGCCGCGGACGCTCGCCGCGGGAATCTTGCGCAGCAAATCTTCCATCTCGGCGCGGCTTTCGCTGCCGATGGTGAAACAATCCACGCAATCGTGAGACAACGCAAACTGGATACTCTCGTCGGCGCGGTTGCGAAGAGCTCCGGCGCCAAGAATCTTCATCCCGATTACACCTTTCCCGGCGGCCCTCATTTCCCTGAGAACGGCCAGCACGGTCGCGGGATCCGCATCCATTTGGGACTGCGCCGGATTGATCCGCGCCAAGTCCACTTCCACCCAGGGTGTGCGCGCGGCCGTCTTCAACGCGCCCAGCGTGTGACACGATGTTCCATGCGTCCGTACGATTCCCTTCTCCTGCGCCTCGGAAATCACCGCCATCGCGCCCTTCTTCCGTTCCGGCCAATCGTTGTCGAGCATGCAGTGCAGCAGCAGGATGTCGATGTAGTCGGTTCCGAGTTCCCTGCGGAAGCGATCGAGATCCGCGCGCATCTCCTTCTCGGTTGAGGCGTGAGTCTTGGTGAGAATCGTCACACGCTCGCGCTTGGCCCTCTTCAAAGCCTCTCTCACATGAGGGTGCGTGCCGTACTGATCGGCGGAATCCCAGAAAGTAACGCCCTGATCGTACGCGACATCGAAGAGTTCCGCAAGGCCTTTGAGACCCAGCTTGCGCGTCTGGTTTGAACTGCCTCCCACGCCATCGGTGCCCGTGCCCATCGCCAGCCGGCTGACCTCCACCCCGCGCGGTCCGAGCTTGATCCGGTCGGTCGCTGATTTCTTGGTAGTTGCAGCAAAGAGGTGATAGGGAAAGCAGTGCAGCGCGATAGTGCCGGCTGCAGCGTTCCGAAGGAAGTGGCGCCGATTCATGTGGCCTCCCGTGCTACAAGCAAAATTAGCACACTCATGCAGGGCGCGAGTGTTCCGGGACTTCAGTCTGCGCGCAAAGCCTGGACCGGATCCACTCGCGTCGCCTTCAGCGACGGGAAGTAGCTGGCTGCTCCCACCGCCGCGATAATTCCCGCGGCCACAGTCGCATACGTCAACGGATCGAGTGCGCTCACACCGAACAGCAGCGAACCCAGCGCGCGAGAGGCTGCGGCTGCCGCTCCCAGCCCGCACGCGACGCCAATCAGGGCTAGCGCAAATCCATGCCCCAGGAACAGGCTCGTTACTTCTGACCGGCCGGCTCCCAACGCGATCCGGATACCGATCTCGCGCGTTCGCTGCGACACGGAATACGAAATGACACCGTAGATTCCGACCAAACCGATCAACAGCGCCATTCCGCCGGCGACGGCCAGCAAAATCAGCGTGAACGATGTGCGCGCCAGCGATCTGTCATAGATCTCCTGAAGCGTGCGCACGTTCGCCAGCGGGATATTTCCATTCATCGCCCACACGGCCTTCTGAACCTCATCGAGCAGCGTCTGCGATCCCGCGCGTTTGCTGCGCACAATGTAGGAAACCGTGCGCTGCACAAACGCCGCATTGCCTTCGAAATCGTTCATCAGCAGCGGATAATATGCGACAGCCGGCGCTTTTTGCTGCAAGCCTTCCTCCCGCTCATCGGAAACGACGCCGATAACCTCGCGCCACGGGTCTTTCAGGTCTTCCCGAATCTCCTTTCCAATTGCGAGACGCGGATCTTGCCACAATTCGCGCGCCAGATTCTCAGAAACCATCGCAACTGGCCGGCGCTGGTAGGTGTCCGTCCACGTGAAGTCCCGGCCCGCCACTAAGCGGTTCCGCATCGCATCCAGCAGCCCGGGCGACACAAATTTCATCCTGCGGAGCGGCGGAACGGATTGGTAATTTTTGTCACGTGCGTAAACCTGGTAGTACGAGCCGGGTTCGGTGGGGATGACTGTGGTTACGCCGGCGGACGTCACTCCCGGAATCGCACGGATTTTGTCCAGAATACCTTCCTCCAATTGAACCACCGCCGCCGGATCTTTGATTTGCGCGGCCGGGATCGCGATGCGCATGGTCAGCGCGTCCTTCGGATCAAATCCCGCATCGACGTGGAGTAGCGCCAGAAACGTTCGAATCATCAGGCCGGACCCGACCATTAGCACCAGCGCGAGCGCCACCTGCACCACCACCAGGGTGCTGCGCGCCCGATGCCGTTCCCTGC
>DATGIH010000281.1:0-6119 GCA_035295865.1 Bryobacteraceae bacterium | reverse complement strand
CAGAATCGCGCGGGCGCGCTCGGCTTGTTTTGACAGGCGCAGGGATGCGGTGGAGAGATTGAGGGCGGAGAATGCCTGGCTGGTCTCGATGGCGGCCGAGTTGACGATGCGGCCGAGGTCGCGCTCGGCCAGAGCGGTGAGGCGTCCGGAGGGATCGATCACCATTTCGCCTTGCACTGCATGGATCGAAGCGCCTTTGCGGTAAAGCGTGCGCGTGAGGGTGTGGCCGAAGTTGGCGATGGAGGCAAGCGACCGGTCGAGTGTGGAACCCACGACTCGCGTGGTCTGCATACTCAGCTTCACTTGCGCCGGCATGTTCCAACCGGAAGCGACGCGCATCCCGAGGTCTTCCCAGCAAAAATCGAGAACGCGGAAGCAGGCGGCACGTTCGGGGATCTTTTCCTTTTCCATTTGCAGCAGCACTGAGGAGTATTCGTCGGGGAAGTGGCAGCCAATGAGGATCTCGCCGAGATTGCGGAACAGGCCGCAGATGTAGGCTTCTTCGGGGCGCGGATATCCGACGGCGGCGGCGACGTCACGGCTCTGGACGGCGGTCAGTACCGATCCGAGCAGAAGTTCGGGCAAGCCCGGAGCGCGTTGCGCGAACTGTTCCATCTCGCGAACGGCGCCGACGAGATTGCGAACCTGCAGCCATCCGAGCAGCGTGGTGGCGTGGTTGATGCTCAGGATGGGCCGGTCCGAATGGTTATAGAGGATGGAGTTGGCGACGCGTAGAACCTGGGCGGTGAGGCCGAGATCGCGCAGGATGATTTGGATCAGGTCTTTGGAATTGCATCCTTCGACGTCCAAGGTGCGAATCATGATTTCGTTGGCATGGGCGCGGAAGGGAGGAACGCCGCCGCCGTGGAAGACTCGCTTGACGCAGAGGTCGAGCTTCTCCTCTTTGGTGAGGTATTTGGGGGTCGCGGGTTGAAGAGCGGAACCGATACAACTTTCCTCAATGGGTCTTTTCGGCGAGATTCGCTTGGTTTCTAGTTCCTGGTTTCCGATTGGGACGCTTGTTTGCGGATGGCTTGAGCGATGAGGTCGCGGACGCGGCCGAAGGCGGGGCGAACGGCGTCGAGGCCGCGCTGGCGGTTTTGGAGGTCGGCGTAGAGGCAGCCGGCGGTTTTACCTTCGATCACGATGGGGAGCAGAGCGAAGCCGCCGGGATCGAGGGCTTTCACCAGGGCTGAATCATCGTAGCGGTCATCGCGTGCGCGGTCGACGTAGATGTCTTCTTTGCGCTGGAGCGCCGCGCGGATGGGTCCGTCGGCGCCATCCATGGAGAATTGGAACTGTTTTAGAAGGCTGTCGATGGTATCCGCGCTGGCCAGCCGTCCACGAATGAAGGTAAGGTTTTCGTTCATCAAGCCGAACACGACGCGATCGAAGCCGGAGTTGCGCACCGCGTCGAGCAAGCCGGAGATAAACGGCGTGAGCTCGAGATCCGCCTGGTTCAACGTTCCGGCGGCGCGTTGAATGGCGTAGTCGAGCGTGTTGAGGTTGGCCGCGTCGAAGACCGGCATGGATTCCAAAATCTTGCGCGCGCGCTCGGCTTGATTGGAGAGCCGTAGAGTCTCGGTGGGGATTTGGAGCGCGAGGAATGTTTCTTGTGTCTCCACAACCGCGGTATCGACGATGCGGCAGAGATCGCGCAGGGACACCAGGGTTGGTTGGCCGACAGGGTCGAGCACCGTTTCGAGATGGACGGTATCCACCGCGGCGCCTTTGCGATAGAGCGCGCGCGTGAGATTGTGGCCGTACTGGATGACGGAGGCGAGGCAGCGGTCACTCTGCGAAGTCGCCGGAGCGTTTGCGCCTTTCATGCTGAGTTGCACCAGAGCGGGCATATTCCAGGTACCTGCGACGCGCAGTCCGACGTCGTCCCAGGAGAAATCGAGAATGCGCATGCAGGCGGCGCGTTCGGGGATTTTTTCGTCGGCCATGGTCAAAATGACGCGCGAATATTCGTTGGGATAATGGCAGGCGATCAGCACTTCGCCGAGGTTGCGAAAGAGTCCACAGATGTAGGCTTCTTCGGGCCGTGGATAACCGATGGCGGCCGCGACGTCGCGGCTTTGCGCGGCGGTGAGGACAGACAGTAGGACCATTTCACGGAGTCCGGGCGAGCGGTTAGCGAAATGTTCGATAAAACGGACTGCGCTCACCATGTTTCGGACCTGTAGCCATCCGAGCAGCATGATGGCGTGGGCGATGCTGAGAATGGGGCGGCCGGAGTGGTTGTACATGGCGGAGTTGGCGAGGCGCAGAACTTGCGCGGCCAATCCCATGTCTTGCAGGATGATGCGGACCAGTTCCTTGGAATTTCCGCCGTCGAGATCGAGCGTGCGGACCATGATTTCGTGGGCGTGATCGCAGAAGGGCGGCACACCTTCACCGTGGAAGATTTTGCGGACGCAGAGGTCGAGCTTGTCTTGTTTGTTGAGGCGTCCGGTGGGGTCGAGTTGGAGAGTTTGGTCGATGGGTTGCTCCACCGTTCTTTTCGGCAAAAGTGGGGGGAATGTGAGTGGGGGCTGGGGATTGGGGATTAGGGATTCGTGGCTGTGACATAATTTTCGGCATGTGGCGGCTGGCTTGGGTGGTTTTTGTCCTGATGGTGAGTCGGACGGTGGCTCAGGATCCTTCGGCGCTGCTGCGGGAGGGGCGTGATTTGGATTTGGAGGGGAAGTATGGGGAGGCGCGCGCGGACTTTTTGAAGGTTTTGGAAATGGCTGGAACGGGTGAGTTGAAAGTGCAGGCGCGGCGGTCGTTGGCAGTCTCTTATGGGTTTGAAGGGGATTGTAGGAATGCGGAGAAGTATGAGGGTCCGTTGTACTCGGCTTATTTGGAGCAGAAGAATTATTTCCAGGCTGGGGAGATGGCGGATGAGTTGGCGCGCATTTGCATCGATGCGGGCGATTTGGACCAGGCGTTGGTGTGGTACCAGAAGGGCCATGACGCCGGGATGAATGAGACGGAAGAGAAGCAGAAGGATCTTTGGAATTTCCGCTGGGAGCATGCGCAGGCGCGGATTGCGGCGCGGCGGGGGAATCCAGGAGAAGCGCGCAAGCATGTGGATGCGGCGAAGGCGATTTTGGATAAGGGAAGCAATCCGCAACAGGCGCCCTTCTTTCCGTATTTGGTTGGGTATGTCGCGTTTTATGGCGGCGATTACAAAACCGCGCTCGGTGAGCTTCAGAAGGCGAATCAGAATGACGTTTTTATTCTTGCGATGATCGCGCAGACCTACGAGAAGCTGGGCGAAGAGGCGCAGGCGCGGGAATACTATCGCAAAGCGATGGGGTCGAAGGCGCATAATCCGCCGAATGCTTATGCACGGCCGCTGGCGCGCAAGAAGCTGGGGTAGGCGTTCCTATTGACATTCTATAGGGAGCAGGCGATAATCTCATATAGAGACTCTATATGTCATTGCTCTCGCGTTTTTCCAGTTTGTTTCGGAATTTATTTCGGCGCGAGGGCGTGCAGCGCGAGTTGGATTTGGAAGTCCGTGGTTATGTGGATTTGCTTGCCGCGGACAAAGTCAATGCCGGGATGGGCCAAGCCGAGGCGCGGCGGGCGGCGCTGATTGAACTGGGTGGCGTGGAGCAAGTGAAGGAGCAGGTGCGGGAAGTGCGCGCGGGCACGCTCATCGAAAATGTGTGGCAGGATTTGCGGTACGGCTTGCGGACGTTGGGGCGAAATCCGGGATTTACCGCCGTTGCGGTGCTGTCGCTCGCGCTCGGGATTGGCGGCAACTCGGCGATGTTCAGCATCGTGAACGGTGTTCTGCTGCAGCCGCTGCCTTATCCGGAGCCGGATCGGCTGGTGCGGGTGACTGGATACTATCCGAAAGGCGCGCTGCAGGTGCTGCAGCAAGAGAGCCACGCGATGGATATCGCGGGCTACCTGCCGGGCAGGGAGTTCAATCTCACCGGGCAAGGTGAGGCGCTGCGCATCGAAGGCAGCACGGTGTCCGGGAATTTGTTTTCGGTTCTTGGCGTGCATGCGGCCGTGGGGCGGACTTTTCGGCCGGGCGAAGATGTTCCGGGGCCCGACCGCACGGTGATTCTGAGTCATGCGCTGTGGGAGAAAAAATTCGCGGGCGATCCCACGGTGGTTGGGCGCATGATTACCATTGACGGCGTGAGCCGCGAGGTGGTGGGTGTGATGCCGGCCAGTTTTGCATTTCCCTCGCCAGAAGCGCAGATGTGGATTCCGCTGCGCATGGATTCGCGAGACGTGGAAGATTTTTGGGGCAAAGGATTCATGCCGGCGATTGCGCGGCTGCGTCCGGGCGCGACGCTTTTGCAGGCACGCAATGAACTGCGGCCGCTGATTCTGCGCGCCATCACGCGGTTCTCCTATACGATGGCGCCGAGTTGGAACGCGGATTCCACCGTTTTGCCGTTGCAGGAAGATATGGTGCGCAATGTCCGCGAGAAGCTGATTTTGTTGCTTTGCGCGGTTGGGTTCGTTTTGTTGATTGCGTGCGCGAATGTGGCGAGCCTCTTGTTGTCGCGCTCGGTGGCGCGGGGCAAAGAGATCGCGCTGCGGGTATCGCTGGGCGCTTCGCGTGGACGAATTGTCCGGCAGCTTCTGACCGAGAGTGTGGTGCTGGCTTTGGCAGGAGGTGGCTTGGGATTGGCGCTGGCTTTCGCTTTTCTCACGGTGTTGAAATCCGCGCTGCCGGCTGGAACTCCGCGCTTGGACGAGGCTGGAATCAATTGGCTGTCGCTCGGATTCGTGGCGCTGCTGGCGATAGCGAGCGGTTTGGTTTCGGGATTAGTGCCGGCGCTGAGTGCGTCGCGCGTGGATCTGACGGGAAGAATCAAGACGGGCGGGCAGCGATCGCGGGGCGCGGCGGGAGTCCGGCTGCGCAGCTATCTGGTGGCGGGCGAGGTGGCGTTGACGGTGGTTCTGGTTGTTGGCGCGGGATTGCTGATCAAGAGCCTGTGGCGGTTGACGCAGGTGAATCCGGGATTTCAGCCGGAGCGGATTCTTACGGTTCGCATTTCGCCAAGCGAATCGTTTTGCAAAGATCGGGGCGCGTGCGTAGCGCTTTACGGCGAACTGGTGCGGCGCGTGCGCGGGATTAGCGGAATATCCGAGGTTGCCGCGGTGAATGCGGTTCCGTTGAGCGCCGATCTTCCGGCGGTGGTAGTGGATCTGGAAGATCATCCGAGGAAAGCGGCGGAAACGATGGCGCCGACGCCTTGGGCTGGCGCCGTTACGCCGGATTATTTCCGCATGATGAAGATTCCTCTGCTGGCGGGACGCTTCTTCAGCGATGCGGACGGAATGAAGGCGCCGGGCGTGGTGCTGGTGAGCGCGGCCACGGCGCGGCGGTATTGGCCGGGTGAAAATCCGGTGGGCAAACATATCAAGACTGTTTGGGAGCAGCAGTGGCGGACGGTGGTGGGCGTGGTGGCGGATGTCCGTCAGTACGATTTGGCTGGCCACACGCCGGAGTGGATCAAAGGCACGATCTACATGCCGTATCCGCAAGCGGTGGATTTGAGCGAAGGGATTCCGGCGACGATGAATTTGATGTTTCGGACGTCGGCGGATACGCGGCGAGTGGCGATGGAGGTTCGGGGATTGGTGGCCGGGCTGAATCCGAATGTGCCGGTGGGTGAAGTGCGGACGATGGAGGGTGTGGTGGAGAAATCGACGTCGGGGTCGCGATCGATCATGTGGTTGTTCGTGAGTTTCGCGGGGTCCGCTCTGGTGCTGGCGGCGATTGGAGTTTACGGAGTGGTTTCGTTTTCGGCCGCGCAGAGGACGTACGAAATCGGAGTGCGGGTGGCGTTGGGGGCGTCGCGCGGGAGCGTTTTCGGGATGGTGATTGGGCAGGGGTTGCGGATGGTGTTTTTTGGAATGGCGGCGGGTGTTGTGGTGTCGGTGATTGCGACGCGCGTGTTGGCTGGGCTGCTGTATGGAGTGGGTGCGACGGATCCGGTTACTTTCTTGGGCGTGGCTTTGCTGCTGATTGCTACTGCGGCGCTGGCTGGGTATTGGCCGGCGCGGAGAGCATCGCGGATTGATCCGTTGACGGCGTTGCGGGTGGATTGAAAATAGCCGACGTGGGCGTCGGCTGCGGACCTGGGGGTCCGCCC
>DATGIH010000280.1:0-9843 GCA_035295865.1 Bryobacteraceae bacterium | reverse complement strand
CGTTGCCGCCAAAGCGCAACCCCACCTGGCAGGTTTTTAGTCCGGGCGTAACCCAGGACGATTGGATGTTCAGTATATTTTCGAGATAGAGCCGCGAGATGGCGAGAGTCTTCAAATATTCGACTCCGGTTGCTTCTTCCTTCACGAATCTGCCAAGCGACGTATTCTCGCGCTGAAACGACCAGGGGATGAACGCCGTGAATCCGCCGGTTTCCTCTTGAATCTCACGCACAATGTCGAAATGATTCATGCGTTGCTCAATCGTCTCACCGCAGCCGAACATCATGGTCGCGGTGGTTCGCATCCCGAGCGCGTGCGCGGTCCGGTGCACGTCGATCCAATCCTGCGTCGACGATTTCAGCCGGCTGATTCTGCGCCGGACTTCGTTGTCCAGAATTTCGGCGCCGCCCCCCGGGATCGATTGCAACCCGGCATCGCGCAGCCGGGCGATGGTGTCGTGTAGCGACAATCCGCTGACTTCGGCGATGTTCACGATCTCGGGTGCGGAGAAGCAGTGGTTCCAGATCTGGTCGCCGAATTCCGTTTTGATCGAGCGCAGCAGGTCTTCGTACCACTCGATT
This sequence comes from Bryobacteraceae bacterium, assembly GCA_035295865.1. Lineage (GTDB taxonomy): Bacteria > Acidobacteriota > Terriglobia > Bryobacterales > Bryobacteraceae > Palsa-89. The sequence goes on along the minus strand of DATGIH010000280.1, from coordinate 9,262 downwards.
TTCAAATCCGGATGCAAGCCGCCCTGCATCAGGATTCCGGTGCCACCCAGTTCGATGGTCTCGCGGATCTTGTCGAAGATCACTTCTTTCGAATGAATGTAGCCTTCCTGATGGCCCACCGGCCGGTAGAAGGCGCAGAAGCTGCAGTATTCGGTGCAGAAATTCGTGTAGTTGATATTCCGATCGATAATGTAGCTCACGATGCCGTGCGGATGGAGCTTGCGACGTACCGCGTCGGCTGCCATCCCGATTCCGATCAAATCGTCGCTGCGAAACAGGTCGATTGCCTCGGCGCGCGTCATCATACAGTTACTCTTTTCATTTCCACAGGTGTTTCCAGCTCCGAAGCATATTGTAGGAAAGTTGACAAGCCTTTGTACTCGCGCTCTCCCAACTCGAAAACAATGTTGCGTGTGAGATACTCGCGCGCCAGGGCTTCGGAAATCCCAAGCTTCGCGTGTTCCTGGCGCACGATATCGTCGATGTGCGCCATTCCAAAGCGGAGGGACGCGAGGAACGGCGCCGGATCTTGTGTTGGAACTCCCGCGCGCGCGGCCCAGACCGCGAAAACCATCGGAAGCCCCGTCATTGCGGTCCATTCCGCTCCGAGATCGAGGACATGGAAGGGAAGATCGGCCGGATCTAAAACCAGCGCTGCATCCCCGATGATCAGCGCAGCATCGCACTGCTCGAGCATTGCCGCCAGGTGCGGGCGCTGAGAATAAAGCTTGGGGGTCACGCCGTATTTCTTGGCGAGCAGAATCCGGCTGAGCGCGACCGATGTGCGAGAGCTGGAGTCCGTGGCCAGCGTGCGGATTTCGGTGAATGGGACTTTCGAGATCAATAGAATGCTGCGAACCGGGCCATCGCAAGCGATGCCGGTGCCACGGATCACGCTGAGATTCTGCCGGTTTAATTCGACGGCGGGCACGATGCCGATATCGGCGCGGCCGTCCGCTAAACGGTCCGCGCATTCTGCAGGGATGGCGAACGAGAGGTCGAAGAGTCCGCGTTCCTCGCCGTGCAACATGCCCCAGACAAGCGGGACCGTGTTCAAATAACTGACAACGGATACACGAGGTTTCAACTCTTCAGTTTATCTCAGGCCGCGGAACGGCTCAGCGCGGCTCGAAGGTCACCAGAAAATCCATCACGTTTTCACCCGATCCTTTCTGCATTGCGACTTTGTAGTTCTTGAACTGGCGTGGATCCACAGAGCGGAAAAAAACCGGGAAGAAGTCGTTCGTATATTCGTAGTCGAAAACGGATCCAGGAGCCATCTTCCATATTTTGCGCGCCTGAGCTTCGAGATTGGGAGGAAGACCGGCGATCCGAAGTTGGCCGAAGGTGAAGATGGGGCCGAGGAAGAAGGGAATCCTGAGGTCCAGCACGTGTTGATCGTCTTTCAGCACTTTCTCCGGCCTTGCGGCGGCGCGCATATAGCCCATTCGCCGCACCGGCTTTTCGAGCTCCCAGATGGACTTTTGAATCTCAGTCCAATTCGCGATCTCGCCTTTCCGAAACTTCGCCGCCTTGAGCATCGCATCCGAGGGAAGTTTGTCGCCGACGATCTGCACGTCGCCGAGCTTATATTTCGGGCCTTCGTCAATCGTGATTGCGGCTGCGACGGCCCAATCGGGTTGCCGTTGGGCCGTGATGGTGGGAAAACGTACGCGATACATACCGCGCTCTTCATACGCGCGGCGGATGTTCATCTCAATTGCGCTGCGAAACTCGCGCTCCATGTAACCCTGCTCTTTTACGTCTTTCGGAACCAGCGCGATGAGTTCCTGAGCCGTGAACTCGCTCTGACCGGCAAACGTGATGGAGGCAATGCGCGGAAGCGGATCCGGCTGGAACGAGACGGAGGATCTTCCACTACCCAAAATCGTTTCCAACTTACTCACCACGTGATGGCCCTCAAGCAACTCCGCCAGATGTTCTTCGAGCAAGCGTGCCACGAACTGCTGTCCTGGATCGTTAGCCGGCACTTTGTGATCGAGCGTGGGGTAGCGCGCGGCCAGCCATCTCCATGCTTCCTCGTCATTCGCGCCAGAGATACCGATGCTCGCTTTGGAAAACTCGATCGGATCGACGAGATTTAAAGTCAGTACATAACCGTGATTCGGGCCAGGGGCGTAGGTGTAAGTGACCGACGCGAACATTCCGGAGTCGTTGAGTTTCTGAGATGCCGTTTGCATGGCTGCCTGGTCAATTGGCGCGCCAATGTGCAGTCCCGCGAGTTGCAGCACGGCCTCTTTCGGTAACGCTGTTCCTTGCACCGTTACCGCCTCGAGCGGAAATGAATCGGTTTGCGCTTGAATTTGATAGAGAAATGCGATCGATATTAGCAGCGTTCGCAACATGGGGAAAAGTATCCCATAGAATATGTGGCGCCCGAATGCGTGCGCTACGGGGTGTAGCAGAGATAGACTTTTCCATTTTTGAATGTACGGCTCCGGATGAGTTTCAGTTTGAGCGGCTCCGGCAGGGCTTCGAACATGGTTCTGCCCCGGCCTAAAACCACTGGATCGAGCATCATCTGGTATTCGTCGATCAGATTTTCCCGAGCCAACTGCGCGACGATGCTGCCGCTGCCGAGGATCGCCATGCCCGGTCCAGAATCCGACTTCATTTTGCGGATTTCAGCAATCAGACCGGTTTTCACCAGGCGCGTGTTCTTCCATGTCGCTTCGTTCAGTGTTTTCGAGAAAACTACCTTCGACATGTTATTCATGCCCGCGGCCACGGCCGGGCTGTGCTGGTCGGCTACAGCGGTCGGCCAATAGCTGGCCATCAATTCGTAGGTCTTGCGGCCGAACACCAACGCGCCATCTCCGCTCGCGTTCTCGGCCACGAACGCCTGGTACTCCGGATCGTCGTTACCGTCGTATCCCCAACGGAACTGTCCGTTGGCATCGACAAAATATCCGTCCAATGTCACATGATTGAACACGATTAGTTTTCGCATTATTCCTATTCTCCTTCGTCTTTCAAAAATTCGCCCAGCTTGTCTAAACGACGTTCCAAATTCGATCGCCGGTCCGCGAGCCATTGCGCGGCTGCGCTAAAACCGGCGGATTCGATGCGGCACGTCCGCACCCGGCCTACTTTCTCTGTTTGCACCAAGCCGCTCTCTTCCAAAATCTGCAGATGCTGCACCACGGCGGCGAGCGTGATCTTCAACGGATCGGCCAGCGCCGACACCGACACTGGCCCGGCGGTGAGCTTTTCAAGAATCGCGCGGCGCGTGGGATCCCCAAGCGCGTGAAAGATGCGGCCGATGTCCGCTTTCTTCTTCTGCATTTCTAGGCGGCGAACTCTTTTGAGAGCTGATCGAGCAATGTCTCCCAACCCTCCTGCCGCATTTTCGGACCGTCCGAGCCTTCAAAGAACGCGCCTTGATGCGTGCAGATCAGATCCGTGCCTTTTGCCGCGGGTAGGAACTCGAAAGTGACCAAGGACGCTGAGATGCAACGTCCGCCGATGTTCATCGTGGATGCCAGCACGATGCGGCGATTTTGCACGATGTCCTGGTAAACGGTGTCATTGATGCACGTCATTCCGGTGACCGGAGTGCCTTTCTGGATGAAGCGGAAGCGCGCCTGTTCCTTGCCGCCGGCGCGGAAATCCTGTTCGAAGTGTTCCACTTCGTTGTGATCGCTCTCAACGAACCAGCGCTGCTTCTTCTTGGAATCGGCAAAGGCGTCGAACACGCGCTCGGGCTTGGCGGGATAGGTTCGTTCGATGACGAAGGTGCTGTGAATGATGGAGGGGTCTGTCTTAGTTTTCATAGTTAAGTACCTGCTTAAGTATTACCTGATGGCTGGCGATTGTCAAGTGGTTACTTAAGTATTTTCTTGCCTAACCGATCCGATACCCAGACGTCTATATACTAAGAAGTCGGAGTATTCGCGAGAACCGGAGCGTTATGTCATTGTGGTCGCGGATCGCGAACGCCTTGCGCGGCGCCGATCCCAAGCGTGAAATTGACGAGGAGATACAATCGCATCTCGACGAAGCGATAGCAGGGGGCCGCGATCCTCACGAAGCCGAGCGCGCATTTGGATCCCGCGTTCGCATCGAGGAACAGAGCCGCGATGTTCGCGTCGCCACGTGGCTGGATTCGCTGCGCGCCGATGCAATTTTCGGCTGGCGTCAGCTCTGGAAGAAAAAGGTCACCTCTGCGGCCGCCATTCTCTCGCTCGCGCTTGCGATCGGGGCTTGCACCGCGGCCTTCCGCCTCATCGACGCTTTGTTGCTGCGGCCGATGCCGGTGGCCCATCCGGAACGTTTATACGCGGTTGTGTTTGAAGGGCCCGGCGCCGACGGCAAAATCGGAGCTTACGACAGTTGCTCCTACCCGATGTTTCGCGTTTGGCGCGATGTGCTGAAAAACCAGGCGGAAACGATCGCGGTTTCCTACACGGACCGCGTGGATCTGACCTACGGCTCCGATGCGGAAATGGAAAAAGCGTACCGGGAATACGTCTCGGGCTGGATGTTTTCCACATTCGGACTCCAACCCGCGCTGGGCCGCGTACTCGCCGCGAGCGACGACACAAAACCAGGCGCGCATCCTTACGCGGTCCTTTCCTACGACTATTGGTCGCAGCGCTTCGCTCGCGATCCGAAAGTGATCGGACGAACGTTCCGTTTGGGCAACGATCTTTTCGTAATCATTGGCGTGGCGCCGGAGGGGTTCACCGGAACCGAGACCGGCGCCATGACCGACGTTTTTCTCCCGATGGCGATGAAAACCCCCACGACGCTGGCGAGCGCCAACAATTTTTGGCTGCGAACCTTCGTGGAGTTGAACCAAGGCGTCGAGCCGGAACCTATTCACCAGAAGCTGAGCGCAGCGTTCCGCGCGTTCGAAATCGAGCGCTCGAAAACAATTCCAGGCCTGAGCAAATCTCTGTTTAAGAGCATGTTCAGCCAAAGGCTCTTGTTTGAGCCGGCCGGTGCGGGCCGTTCAAATTTGCAGCGCGATTACAAGGAACCGCTGATCGCACTTTCGGTACTGGTGGCGCTAGTGTTGCTGATTGCGTGCGCGAATGTCGCCAATCTCATGACCGCGCAAGCGGCGGCTCGATCGAGGGAAATGGCGCTGCGCGTTTCGATCGGTGCGGGACGCGGCCGCCTGGTGCAGCTGGTGCTGGTAGAGAGCGCACTGCTCGCACTTCTGGCTGCCGCGATCGGCGGATTGTTGGCCTGGCAATCCGCGCCATTCATCGTGGGAATGATCAATCCTCCGGACGATCCGGCACGATTGGTTCTTTCGGCGGATTGGCGGGTGTTGACGTTCGGTGTGGCGCTCGCGTTCGGGGTGACTTTACTTTTTGGTTTGGGCCCGGCTTTGCGCGCATCGTCCGTTAAGCCGGCCACTGCGCTCAAAGGTGGCGAAGACCCACATTCGCGCAGGCGCTTGATGCATGCACTGGTGGCGTCGCAGGTGGCGTTTTGCTTTGTCGTGCTTTTCGTCGCCGGGTTGTTCGTCGCGACGTTCGATCGGCTTTCGAATCAGCCGAACGGATTTTCTTCCGAGCGGATTCTGAATCTCGAAACGGTAACCGCGCGCCCGCAGCCGGCGGTTTACTGGAATCAGATCGCGGATCGTTTGCGCCGGATGCCAGGAGTCGAAAAGGTCGCCATCACAACATGGCCGATGCTCAGCGGCGAAAGTGCGGTGGACCCGATCGCGGTCAACGGCGCGCAGCCATCGGACGTGCTCTCCGATTTCCTGAATATTTCGCCCGGATGGATAGACACCATGGAGGTTCAGTTGCTCGACGGACGCGACTTCCGGCCCGGGGATGTTGCGCCGGGCGCCGCAATTGTCAATGAAGCGTTCGCGAAGCAGTTTTTCAATGGCGAAAATCCGGTCGGGAAATCGTTTGAGCGCGGCGCCGTGGAGGGCGCTGGTTTGCACTACGAAATTGTCGGACTCGTTCGCGACGTGCGCTCGCGCGATCGCATGCGCCGTCCGATTCTGCCTACCGCGTACGTCCCATTCGATTCGGCTCAGCCAAAAGGGCGCGGAACTTTCGTGATACGAACCGCCGCCGGAAGTCCGCTCGCGCTCGCGTCCGTTTTGCGCCAAGAAGTATCGCGCGTGCGAGCCGAGTTTCGCGTGAGTAACATTCGCACGCAAGTGGAAATCAACCGTGCCACCACGATCCGCGAACGGCTGTTGGCGACCCTTGCGCTGTTCTTTGCATTTGTCGCGCTGGCGCTCGCAGCCGTCGGGCTTTACGGTGTACTCGACTACTCGGTGATTCAACGGCGGCGCGAAATCGGCATCCGCATGGCGATCGGCGCTCGCGCCGGCAATATCGCCTGGCGCGTGACATCGGAAGTCTACGTGATGGTGCTGGCGGGAGCGGCGGCCGGCCTGGCGCTGGGATTAGCGTCGGTGCGCTATGTCGAGTCGCTGCTATTCCAGGTGAAAGGCGCGAGCTTGAGCGGGCTCGCCGTCCCGTCGGTCACGATTCTAATAGTGGCGCTAATCGCAGCGCTTCCCAGTGTTGCGCGGGCAGTGCGGATCGATCCCGCTACCATCTTACGATCGGAATAGAACCATGTCACTCTGGTCACGGATTAGCAATGTATTCCGCCGCGATGCGGCCAGCCGCGAAATCGAGGAAGAGCTGCAATCGCACTTCGCGGAGGCTCTGGAACACGGCCGGGATGCGGCCGAAGCTCGCCGCTCGTTTGGTTCTCCGATCCAGCACGCCGAGCGCAGCCGCGACGTCCGGTTGGTTGGTTGGTTAGACTCGCTGCGCGCCGATGCGACCTTTGGAGGGCGGCAGCTCTCAAAACGAAAAGTGACATCGGCCGCCGCGATTCTTTCGCTTGGTTTGGGAATCGGGACCTGTATCTCTGCGTTCCGGTTAATTGACGCGTTGTTATTGCGGCCGTTGCCGATTGCAGCGCCCGATCGCCTCTACGATGTATATCGCGACCAAATCAGTTTCGAAGGCAAGCCTCAGGCGTTCGACGGATGGGCCTATCCGGATTTTCAACTCATGCGCGCTGCGGCCAGAGGCCAAGCCGAGTTGATCGCGATTTCCTATGCCGAGCGGACGGATCTGACCTACGGGTCCGACGAGGACATGGAAAAAGCGCATGTGCAGTACGTTTCCGGCTGGATGTTCCCCAGCTTTGGACTTCGTGCCGCGCGCGGCCGCCTCTTCACTGAATCGGACGATCTGGAACCCGGCGCGCATCCTTACGCGGTGATCTCTCACGATTATTGGTTGCGCCGGTTCGGCCAGGATGCGTCGATCGTGGGCAAGACGTTCCACATGGGCACCCACGTCTATCAGATCGTTGGCGTCGCGGAGCAGGGATTCACGGGCGTCGAGCCCGGCGTCATCGTGGACGTTTTCGTGCCTTCCATGATGAACCAGTATGTTACTCGTCAGGATTCCACGTGGCATCGCACTTTCGCGCTGATCAAACCAGGCATTGCGATCGAACCGCTGCGCCAAAAGTTGAGCGCAGTGTCGCTGGCATTCGAAACCGAACGATCGAAGGGATTCACCGACCTTTCGCCGCGCGGCATTGAACAATATCTGCGCCAAACGGTACGGATGGAAGCGGCGCCATCCGGCGTGTCCGACTTGCAGGGAGAAAATCGAAAATCGCTGGCGGCGTTAGCCATTTTGGTGGCTCTGGTGCTGCTCATCGCGTGCGCGAACGTCGCAAATTTGATGACCGCGCAAGCGGCGTCGCGTGCGCGCGAAATGGCGCTGCGAGTCTCAATCGGCGCGGGGCGCTGGCGGCTGGTGCAACTGGTGCTCGTGGAGGGCGCCATGCTCGCCGCGATGGCGGCGGCAGTAGGCGCTTTTTTTGCCTGGTGGTCGGCGCCGGTTGTGGTGAGCATGATCAATCCCCCGGACGATCCCGCGCGGTTGTTTCTTCCCCTGGATTGGCGCGTACTCGGATTCGGCGCGGCCCTGACCGCGTCCGTGGTCCTTCTGTTCGGCTTGACCCCAGCTCTGCGCGCGTCGGCCGTGAAACCCGCGCTTGCGCTCAAAGGTGGAGACAATCCGCATGCCCGCCGCCGCTTCATGCACGCGCTGGTCGCGATACAGGTTTCGTTCTGTTTCCTGGTGCTCTTTGTCGCCGGGCTTTTCGTCCGTACGTTCGACCGGTTGGCGAACGTGGCTACTGGATTTTCCGCCGATCGCATCCTCAATCTCGAAATCGAGGCGCTGCACCGCCAGCCGACCAAGCTGTGGGAGCTAACCGCGGAACACTTGCGCAGCGTCCCCGGAGTCGAGAACGTCACCATTGCCGGCCGCACCATGCTCGGCGGAGCTAGCTGGAACAACGAGGTCCGCATCGACGGCGGACCGCCGAGCGAAGACCTGACCTTCTTCATGAAAATCTCGCCGGGCTGGCTGAGCGAAATGAAGATTGCGCTCGTCGACGGCCGCGATTTCACGGAACTCGACCGCTATCCGGGATCGGCCATCGTGAGCGAGACATTCGTTAAGCGCTACTACGCGGGACGGAACCCATTGGGACGAACCTTCGAGCCGGCAGGAGGCGAGGGGCCCGGCCTGCGCATTGTCGGCATCGCCCGCGACGCCCGGTATCGAGGCCTGCGCGACGTGAATCCTCCGGTGGCGTACGTGCCTTTTCTTTCGCTGGATGAAAAAGGCGGCGACGCTCAGGTTCGGTTCGGCACCATCGTGGTGCGCACTCGAGGACCGATTCCCCCGTCGTTGGGTCAAGTGTTGCGCAAGGAAGTCCATCGACTGCAGCCGGAATTGCGCGTCAGCAACATCCGCAGCCAGGCGGAAGTGAATCTGGCTCTTACGGTCAGGGAACGGCTGCTTGCCGCATTGGCTTCGTTTTTCGCGATTGTCGCGCTACTGCTAGCCGGAGTTGGATTGTACGGAGTTCTGGATTATTCCGTGCTGCAACGCAGGCGCGAGATCGGCATTCGTCTGGCGGTTGGCGCGCAGCCCGCGCACATCGCGCGGAGCGTGACGGCGGATATCTTTGCCATGGTGGTGGTCGGTGCCATCGCTGGCGTTTGGCTCGGAATAACAGCGGCCCGGTATTTCGACACGCTGCTTTTCCAAGTGAAACCGACCGACGCAGGTGTGCTCGCGTTGCCCACCGTGGCGATTCTTGCCGCCGCGCTCGTGGCCGCCGCGCCGGCGGTGATCCGCGCCATCCGAATCGATCCAGTCACCATGCTGCGAGTGGAATAATTTCCAATTCTGCCGCCACTTCCGCGGCGAGA
>DATGIH010000279.1:0-40845 GCA_035295865.1 Bryobacteraceae bacterium | reverse complement strand
CGGCCACTTCCACCGAGCCGTACGCCGTGATCATGAAAACCGGCGTTTCCACCCCACGTTCGCGCAAATCCTTGAGCACTTCCATGCCGGAGCGGTCCGGCATCATCAGATCCAGCAAAATCAGGTCGTAACTGGCGGCTTCGACCTTGCGCAAACCGTCTGTCGCGTTGACGGCCAGCTCGACGTTATAACCTTCGAGTTCGAGCAGCGTCGCCAGACTCTCGCGAATCTCGGACTCGTCATCGATCACCAAGATGCGGGCTTTATAGGTGGGGGCGGCTAGTTCGTCCGGAGGGAGTTGATCAGGCATGCACTGGCTTCCTCGCTAGGGGAAGCTCTACATGGAAGCGCGAGCCGGCGCCGGGACGGCTTTCCACGCGAATGTTGCCGCCATGCTCGCGCACAATGCCATAGGTGATGGAAAGGCCCAGGCCAGTGCCTTTCTTTGCGCCTTTGGTGGTAAAAAACGGATCGTAGATTCGTTCCAAGTGTTCCGCCGGAATGCCTTGTCCGCTGTCAGCTACTTCGATGCGCGCGAACCCGTCTTCGTTCCACGTTCGGACGGCCAGCGTTCCGCCGGATTCCATGGCGTCGCGCGCATTCAGGAACAGATTCAAAAACACCTGCTGCAGTTTGCCCGCGTTCGCCTTCACGCCGGGTAGTCCGGATTCCAGGTTGAGCTTCACGGTGATCGACGTCTTCTCTAGCTGATGTTCGATGAGCGTCAAAGTTTCACGAATTACTTTGTTCAAATCCACTTCGATGAATTCGGTGGTGGAGGTTCGCGAAAAACTCAGCAGCGAGTTCACGATTTCGCTGGCCCGGAAAGTCTGCTTCGCGATTTTATCCAGCAGCTTGTACTTTTGCTCGTCGCCCGAAATCTGCTTCGCCAGCATCTGCGCGTAGGTCGAAATGACGGCCAGCGGCGTATTCACCTCGTGCGCGACGCCAGCGGCCAGCAGACCGATGGAGCTGAGCTTGTCCGCCTGCACCAGCTTCCGCTCCAGCTCGTCGCGATCCGTGATGTCGTCGAAAATAATCAGCCGCCCGATCTGTTCCAGATCTTTGGATACCAGCGGCGCTACCGCGATGTTCAACGTGTGCGCATGCCCATTTCCATTCACCGGCGCACTCGGCCGCAGCACAAATTTATAGATATTCCGGACTCCAGCGTCGCCGCGCACCTGCTCGAAACGTTCGCACAAATCCGCGGGGAATAGTTCGGCGAGCCGGCGTCCCACCGCATTTTGCCTGGATATCCCCGTCAACCGTTCGATCTGCGTGTTCCAGCTTCCCACGCGATCGTCCAAATCAGCCGCCAGAATGCCGACGTTGATGGATTCGACGATGTTCTCGCTGAACTCCTTCAGCCGTTCGTACTCCTCTACCTTGTGCTGCAGCGATCGATAGAGGCGCGTGTTTTCCACCGCGATGCTGACGTATCCGGCCAGCGTGATCAGCAATTCCACGTCATCGCTCGACAGGAAATCGCCTTTGTCAGTCCGGCTCAGCGCAAGGTATGCGATGGTTCGCCCGCGCACCGTGCACGCGAAGTAGTAGGTCAAGTCGAGATCCGAAATCGTGCTGCGCACCGACGGCGGCCACTCCTTCGAAACCACGTCCAGCAAATGGCGCGTGCGTTCGAAAAACAGATATGGCTTGCCGGGATGCGAGCTCAAGTAACTCAGATCCAATTCCGGCGCCGGCTTCTGCCCACGATCCTTCCGATTCCCCATCGTCATGTGCAGCCGGAACTGATCGTCCGATTCGCCCGCCAGGAAAAACGCTACATGTTGGATCGAAAGCGTATGTATTAACCGGTCCGCCACCTGGCGCAGCATTTCATCCAGATTCGTCTCCGAACCCAGCTCTTTCGCAAATTCGATCAGCGTCCGGCGATAATCGTAGCGGTCTTTGTAGAAGAAGTAGCGGTCCAACTGTTCCTGCAGCCAGTCGCGAATCGGCTGAAAGATGAACGTAGCGAAAACGATCAGACCCACGATCGCGGCCGGGCTCAGGTCTTCTGGTTTGGTGAAGGAAAAAATCAGCCCGTAGAAAATGCCGAGCACCACCAGCGTCGCGAGCGTATAAACATAGCCTTGCTGGAAGATGATGTCGACGTCCATGAGACGGTAGCGCAGGATCGCGTACGCCCAGGTTACCGGAATCAAAATCAACGACAATACGGCCATCTTTTCGTAATGACCGGGCAGCACGCCGATGATATACGGGATGGCGTAAATCAACGTGAACGGAACGATTCCGAATAATGCTCCGTTGCGCAGATATTTGAGCTGCCGGCCCACCAGCGGATCGTCCACATCGGAATTCTTGCGCCACAACACCGCCGCGCCGATCAGATACACCATGGTCAAGTACAAAATCCACGCGCGATCCAAAAACCAGTTCAGTTCGATCGGCGATGCCGAAACCCGTAGGATTTCCTTGCCAACCAGAACATCCACCGTTAACAGCAACAAGCCCGGAACATAGGCCAACGCAATCAATCCCCGGCGACGCAACCATCTCGGCGGATCTGGAAACACCAGGCAGAAATGCAGAAAGATAGTCGGCGCCAGGATGCCGGCCGCGAAATTCCCCAGGTCGATCACCTGATCGAACGCGTTTAGCTTGCCGGTGTAATGGAAGCAATACAGAACGAACGAAGCCAGGCAAAGCACGTAAAAGTGCACGGATCGTGGCGCGCTGACCCGCCGATAGTAGACAAACAACCCGATCAGCAAATACGCAATGCCGACGATGTACTGGTAGTAAACGGCCCGGTCCAGAACCTTTTCGCCGATAATGACATGCGCCGGAACCGGAATCCCGCCCCGTCGCACCATGTAGAGCCGCGCTTTGTCCCAAGTGACGACGTGCTGCAGAGCCTGCGGAACATCCAGGGTTTTGTGGATCTCGGCATCCCCGATCTGGGTGAGCACATCGCCCTCGTGGATGCCGGCGTTTTCCGCGCCGCTACCGGGCGTTACGTGCAGCGCCACCACCGAGTTCTTGCCGCCGGCCTCCGGGCGGTCCACCCAGATTACACCGTCATCCGGCAAACGGAACAGACTCTGCTGCCGAAAATTGACGATTGCGCAGCAAACGGCAGCCACCGTCAGAACGAACAGCAGCGCGCTCACGAACTGGGTCTTGAGATCCCTCAAAGCGCTCGTTTCCCTGGAACTCCGTCTGCGGACGGACCGATCCCAACTACACCCTTTCCCTTGCGCTTGGCGTAGCACGTCGAGTGCCACCCCTCCAGGCTGTAGCTGACTATGAGAATACAGGATTTTATGAAAGAAAACAAATGACTTGGCTGTGATAATCCCATTTTCAGGATTCGCCACTATTGGAAAGTGTATTGAGTTCCAAAATTCACAAGTGATTGGCTCTTCAACGATAGGAAACCAACCTGTGAATTCGCACAGTTACTCAAAAGGCCAGCACTGCGTACAATGGGCGAATGTTATCCATCGTAAGGTGTTTCGGCTTACTTCTCCTTTGCAGTGCGCTCCACGCAAACGTTCTCTTGAGCCCCACTCTGGTCAACGGGTTCCATCTGGAGGTAAGCGGGAAATCGATCGACCAGTTCCTGGATACTATCGATACTGCGGACACCATCTCCAATAACGCGGGAACGACCGTTGTGGTCGGCAGCGGACCAACCGCGTCGCCAGCGTCCGCGGGGGGCGGCGCTTTCGGAGGGTTCGCCGACCTCACTCGCGGCTTGATTGGAAGTTATAGCGTGGGAGTTGGAAACGAAAGCCCCGGCGCCCTTCAGACTTCAACCACCACCATGGTGCTGAACCTTACTTTTTCAGGCACCGGTTCCTTTTCTCCAGGCATGCTCCTGACATATTTAGCAGGACCCGGAAATGGGGGCGCTTTCTTGAGCGCCGCGATCGAGGCCTCTCCCTACCATTTGGACAATGGAGTCGTCGGGGATGTCCCCAATGCCCGCAACCAATTCTCGACCACCCAGTTGTGCGATGGTTTTCAGGTAAGTTCAGGATGCCCGGATGGTTTAGACGGCACTCCGATCGACCTGAGCCTCAGCCTTCCCGTCGATGCGATTCACAACTACTATCAACTGCTGTTTCAGATGAGCACTTTCACCAGCGGTACAGCCTTCGTTAACGCTGCGAGCACCGCCGATCTATCGTTGACCTTGAGCCCGGGTGTCACGGTAGATTTGAGTCAGAATTTCCTCTCGCTGCCACAATCGCCCGAGCCGAATTACTTTGGAAGCCAAGTGGCCGCTCCGGAGCCGAGCGCGCTCGGTTTTGCATTGCCGGCGATTACTCTATTGATAGCGTGTATTGCGAGACGGTCGAAGCGTCAGTGCGCCGCCACAGCCTGACCCGGCTTGTTCTTCTTCGCCAGGAATAGCAGACCCATCGCCAGGAGGCACAAAATCCCCATGATCCAGAAGACATCAACGTAAGCCAGCACCGAGGCCTGTCGCTGGACCAACCCGTAGATCCGGCCGTAAGCCTGCCGTGTCGCTTCCACGCTGCCCATCCGCGTCTGAAGACGCGCGGTCAGACCGCTCAAGAGCTGCTGAAAGTGAGGATTGGATTGGAAGGTATTGTGAGCCAGGTAATTCTGGTGGACCTGCTGCCGCCGCACGATCAGCGTCGTGGCCGCCGAAATCCCGATGCTCCCACCCACATTGCGCATCAGGTTGATCATTCCGGAAACCTGATTGCTCGCCTCGCGTGGCAGGCCGGCATAGGAAATCGTGTTGATCGGGACAAACAGGAACGCCAGGCCGGACGCCTGATAAATCCGCCACCACATAAAGGTCTTGTAGTCCAGATTCAGGTTCAGATCGGTCATCCGAAACAGCGCGACCGCGCTGATGATGAATCCGGTGGCGATGAGATAGCGCGCATCCACGCGAGACACCAGAAACCCGACCAACGGCATCAGCAGCAAGATGAAAAATCCGCCAGGCGACAATACTTCTCCAGCTTTCTCTGCCGTATATCCCAACTCCACTTGGACAAACTGAGGAAGCAGCACTGTGCTGCCGAACAAAACTCCACCGAGCGTTAGCATCAACAAATTCGCTACCGCGAAATTCGAATTCTTAAACAGCTTCAAGTGGACGATCGGCTCCTTCTGCCTCCATTCCCAGAAAACAAATGCCACCAGCGCGCAAAGAGAAGCCGCCGTGAACCAAGTAATGAACGGCGATGCGAACCAATCGTCGCGCTGGCCTTTGTCGAGCACCACCTGCATGGCGCCGAGTCCGGTTCCCACCAGAACGAGTCCGAGAAAATCGATTGGTTGCCGCTGCGCATCGCGCTTCGCTTTTTCCAAATGCGGCGGATCCTTCACCATGAAGCTCGACAAGAATAGCGAAAGAATTCCAAAAGGAATGTTGACGTAGAAAATCCAGCGCCAACTGTAGTGATCGGTGATAAATCCACCCAACGTGGGACCGATCGCCGGCGCCAGCACCACCGCCATGCCATAAACGGCAAACGCCATTCCCCGCTTGTCAGCCGGAAAAGTGTCGGCGAGAATCGCCTGCTCGCTCGGTCCTAATCCGCCGCCGCCGATTCCCTGCAGAATTCGAAAAAAAATCAGGGCTCCCAAGCTCGGCGCCAATCCGCATAGGAATGAGCTGACGGTAAAAAGCGCCACGCAGCTCATGTAGAATCGCTTGCGCCCAAAACGCGTGCTGAGCCATGCCGAAATCGGCAGGATGATCGCGTTCGACACCAGATAGCTGGTCAGCACCCAGGTGGATTCGTCTTGTCCAGCCGACAATCCGCCCGCGATGTGCGGCAGCGCGACGTTGGCAATGGAAGTATCCATCACTTCCATGAACGTCGCTATGGTCACCGTCAGTGCGATCGCCCAAGGATTGTGTCCCGGATGAAAACCCTGCGATTCGTCCTGATCGGGCATCAGCTACTGCACCGTGATTTTGGGTTCCACCGACATGCCCGGACGCAAGCGATCGAGTCCGGTCTGCCCTTTCTTGAACCGGATCCGGACCGGCAGCCGCTGCACCACTTTCACATAATTGCCCGTGGCATTTTCCGGCGGAAGCAAGCTGGTAATCGCGCCGCTGGCGGCCGGCATGCTTTCGAGATAGCCGTCGAAATCGCCATCCAAAGCGTCCACGTGGATGCGCGCGCTTTGGCCGGGGTGCATTTTCCGGAGCTGCGTCTCGCGGAAATTCGCAGTCACCCAGAGATCGTCCAATTGCGTTACCAGCATCACTTGCTGGCCTGGTGTCAGATGCTCGCCCACTTCCGCGACGCGCTTCGACACAATTCCATTCACGGGGGAAACAATCTTGCAGTATTGAAGATTCAGGAGCGCCTGGTCGAGCTGCGCATGCGCCGCCTCGGCGCTCGAGCGCCGGCTCAGCACGTTCGCTCGCCGGATGGCCACCTGCTGCGGGGCATTTTTACGCGCTTCCTCGGCACGCTGTTGGGCCTCGGTGAGCTGCGCTTTCTTCTGATCCACTTGCCGCAGCGCGCTCGCCGCCGTCGCCTGATTCGCAGCTACGGTCGCCGCCATCGCCTTTGCAGTAGCCACTACCTGATCGAACTGCTCTTTGGGGATCTCGTCCTTCTCAGCCAGCGGACGGTAGCGCTCCACATCGGATTGTGCCTTGGCGTTATTCGCTTCCGATTCGCGAATTCGGGCGAGAGCCGCCTGATAATCGCGCTCGGCCGCGGCCACTCCGGCCTGCGCGCTCACGATATCGGTGGACGCGTTGGCAATCGTCGTCTCATTCGTGGTCTGCGTCACCGGAACGTTCGGCTGCTCGGCTTCCGTCTGCGCCTGGGCCTGCATCCACTGGCTGCGCGCCTGTTCCACCGCTACTTTGTAATCGCGCGGGTCCAAGTCAACCAGAACCTCGCCCGCTTTCACGAACTGGTTCTCGTCTACATACACCGCTACAACATTGCCCGCGACGCGCGCCGCAATTCCGCTGGTATGCCCGTCCACTTGGGCATCGTCGGTATCTTCGAACTGGCGCGAGTGCAGCCACCAGATAACGCCAATGATCGCCACCACAATCACCGCGCCGATGATGATGAACTTTCGCAGCGGATGAGGCTTCTTCTCTTCTTCTTTTTCTTTCTGCTGTTCGGGCTCTTCCTTTTCTTCTTTCTTGGTTTCCTCGGGCTCCTTCTTGGAGTGTTGCTGTTCCTCGCGCAGGCGCCGGACTTCCTCGCGCAGTTCTTCCAATTCCTGTTCCGATGCGTAGGTGCTGCGATAATCGGGCATATCTTTTATTTCCTCGGGAACAGGCGTAGAATGCGCTGCTCAGTCTGTCCGGTGGCCCGCGCCAGGCTCACTTCCGCCAAATTCAGTGCGTAAAGCGCGCTGATGTAATCCTGCTCGGCGGCCGCCACGGATTCCTGCGCCTGCACCACCTCCACGGTATCCGCGACCCCAGCACGAAACCGGTCGCGCGATTGCACCAGTGTGTCGGCCGCCAGCGCGCGATTCGATTCCGCCACACGAACCTCCTGCGATGCCGCCGTCAGGTCGAGCGCCGCATTGCGAACATCCTGCTCGGCACGTGCTTTCGCATCTTCGTACTCGGCTTTGTGCTGCGCGAGCGCCGCATCCGCCTGATCGATATCCGCGCGAATCCGGCCAGACCGGAAAATCGGAAACTGCACTGCGCCTGTTACCGAAAACGTCCCATGCGACTGGGACGGGTTCACACCGATTGCCCCGTAATCCGCCATTACACCAACGGACGGAAAATATTCCGCCGCCGCGGCTCTGTGCGCCGATTCAGCCGATTTCACTTGCGCTGCCGCAGCCTGCACATCCGCGCGGCTGCCCACAGCCTGCGCGATCAAAGCCCCCAGATCCGGCGTTTGCGGTTGAAGCGACGGAATCGGATCCGCCAGCGTGAAAACCTGACCCATCGGCAATCCGATCAATCGGGCAAGGGTGATCTTCTGCTTCTCGTAATCGTTCGATAGCGAAGTCAGCCGTTGCTGCTGCGTCTGCAATTCCACCTGGCTGCGATTTACATCGATTCGGGCATTCAGACCACTCGTATGCCGATCCACCGCTTGCTGATGAATCGCAGCCGCTGTCTCGATTTGAGCCTTCACCGTTTCAATCCGCGCCGCCGATGCCAAAAGTTGTAAATACGACCCGGAAACCGCAAGCGCAATCAAATCCCGGCTGTCTTTGAGCGACAACTCGGCGGCGTGAACATATTGCTGGCTGGACCGCCAATTATGGTAGCCGGTCAAGCTCAAGTTTTCGTTGAAATTTGCGCGCGCATCGAAGTAATTAAAGGGGCCTACGACGGTTGGAAAATGGAAGCCGGGAATTGGAACGGAGATCCGCAGCCCTTCGGCGGCTAGATTGATCTGCTGCACCGTTTCCCTGACGCCGCCGGTGATGTCGGGCAGCAGTTGCGCGACAGCCGCCAACCTTTGGGCACGCGCCTGTCGCGCGGCTTCACCGGCGCTAATCCCTCCAAGGTTGTATTGGATGCCGCGTTTCACCGCGTCTGCCAGCGTCAATGCCAAAGGTTCTGCGCTGGCCTCGCCGTGCGGAGTGCTGCCCTGGAACGCGCCCTGCACCTGGATCGAAGTTTCGATGGTATTCACGGTACCCGAACCGCCGGGCGCAGGACTTTGCACCGGGACCACGCTGCCATTCTGCGGCCGGCCAGAAAGCGGGATCTGCTGCGCTCGCGGGGATTGCTGGGATGGTGGCGGTGCGCCTGGCTGGGCGGCTAGCCATCCACAAGAAAATAAGATACAAAACAGGTTGCAGTGTCGCTTTGCTTTCAATACCACGCACCTGTTAGATGCCTAAGTCCCCGAGGATATACATGGAGGCGAAATAAGTCCTTGTATTACTAATTGAAAGACACTATCGTTCAATGGTTCGCGTGAAGGCTATTGACAAGTACTTCTATTAGGCTTAACATCGTCATTCGGAATTCAAGAGTTGGGCAGCCAACAGCTTTGACAAGGCACGTCGGTCAACGTATGACCTTGTTCCAAATTGGGGAAAAGATCGTTTATCCCAACCACGGGATCGGCACGGTCGAGAACATCAGCACCAGATCCTTTGGTGCACAGGCGGAACGCTTCTACCTCCTCCGCCTGACCTACACCAGCATGACTGTAATGGTTCCTTTCTCGCACGTTAGCGAGATCGGATTGCGCAAAGTCACCCGCAACGGCGAAGTGGCGCGCGTGCTGGGATACCTGGCCGAAGACGTCTGCAAGCGCAAATGCGATTGGAAGGACCGCTTCAAGGAAAATTCCGACCGCATGCGCCATGGGTCGCTCCTTGAGATCGCCGAAGTGCTAAAGACGCTGCTGGTGCTACAGAGCGAAAAGCCGCTCTCGTTCCGCGAGAAGAAGATGCTGGACCGCGCTCGCCACATGCTGATCACCGAGCTTTCCATCTCGCGCGGCTTGCGCGAGAGCGAAGTGGTGGAACTGATCGAAAAAGCGCTGGGAAAAGCATCGTTGGCCCTGCCCGCGCCGCTGTAAACCGTACCCCTACACTTTCCCCGAATTTCCGACGATTTCCGAATAGCGATGAATTGGTTCGGACCCATGCCGGGCACTCGGGAAGCCCGGGCTTTGAGCTCCATGGCGCTTACGGTGGCGCTGATCATTTGCATCATTTCCGTAGTCCGTGGATTCCAGGGCCAGACATTCATGGGCCGGCCGTTGGGAGGGGATTTCGCGCAATTCTACGCTGCCGGAAAAATCCTCAACCAGTTCGATGCCTCGCGCCTGTATGACCTCGATTTGGAAGTGAAGCTTCAGCACCAAGCCGTGCCGGCGACCGCAGCGGATCAGATGCTGGTCTTCGCCAGCGCACCGTTTCTCGCTCAGATCTTGCGGCCTTTCGCGGCCTTGCCCTATGCGTGGGCCTATGTGGCGTGGCTTTTGTTTTCGATGGCGCTTTACTCATTCGGCGTGGTCTTGCTGATCCGATCCACCGCGCTTTCCGCGCAACAAAGAATCACAGGATTCTTGCTGGGCATTTCTTGCATGCCGTTCTTATTGGAAACCTGGATCGGCGGACAGATTTCGGTCATTGGATTTTTCGCGATTACGCTCTTCGTGTTTTTGAGGGCCCGGAATCGCAAATTCTGGGCGGGCATGGCGTTGTCGCTCGCTCTTCTCAAGCCGACTTTGGTTGCAATCCCAATCCTGATGCTGCTCTGCGGGCGGCGCTGGCGGATGCTCGGCGGAGCCGTCGCTGGCGCGGCCGCGCTCGCCTTGGTCTCCATTCAGACCGTTGGAATTCGAGGCTGCATTTCCTGGCTTGAGACACTTCAGTTCTACGGAAAGCTGACTACTGGTCCCGCCTCCGCGCTACGCCGCAATAAGTATGTGGACGCAGGGTCGTTTTTCCATTTGCTGCTGGGCAACGCTTCTACTATCGCGCAGGTGCTCGGGATTTTGGCCGCAGTCGCCGGAATTGCAGTGCTCGGCGCGGCTTGGTGGAGGTCCGCCGCTTGGAGCCTGGCCTCGCGCGACCTGTTGTGGGCCGCCACATTCGCGGGCGCGCTGGTCACGAACGTATACACGCCGATTTACGATACCGTCCTGCTGGCGCCGGCAGTTGCCCTGGCATCCGGCGTGATGCTGCATTGGGCAGGCCGTGAGCGCAATACCTTCGCCGGATGGCTGGTTCTGCTTTACATGGTGCCGTGGTTAACCCAATCCTTCGCCGAGTTCCTGCGGTTCCAACCGTTCACGCTGGTGCTCGCCGGGTTCGCTTGGTGGACACTCGGGATCGCGCAGCGTCAGGGGAATCGAGGAGTAGACGAACTTCAGGACTCTACTTACCACCAATTGCTAGGGTTAACGTCCTACCTGGGCGAGAGCCGTACGAACAATTCCGGGCAGCGCTTAAGTGTTTTCCTGCGTAGCTATTCCCTACCTCAAGTCCTATTATGGGAGCGAGATAGGTAGGCCCAATGAAGTGCCAGTACTGTAATATCGCGCTCGCGCCGCTCCGCTCCCTGGTGGATGGAGAGTTCTGTTGCGACGAGCATCGTGTCGCTTTCGCCGAACGCGGACCGGCGCCACTTCCCATCGAAAGCAGCCTGATTCCGCTCAAATTGGAGAGTGCCTCCGCGATAATTCCGGAAGCGCAACCCACGCAATCGGCGCCATTGGAATTCCAGCCGAAAACGATGGCCGCGCCTTCCTTATCAACGTTGGAAGAAGCTCACGGCGCGAAGAATTGGCTCGGATTACCCGGCCGCCTCCTGTCGCTCAAATTCCGCAGCCAGGTTTTCAACAGCGCCGATCCCCGCATTGCTAAGCCAGCGCCTGGCGCTGCAAATTTCCCGGCTGCACCCGTCCTGCCCGGCGCCTTGGTGGAACCGCCGATGGTGGAGGCATTCCGGGCTGCGTCGGAAGCAATCCCCGAGGAGGCATCGGAATCTGCAGGTTGGGAAGCCGCCAGAACGGAGAAGCTTCACTCGCATCACTTCGGCCATCTGGCCGCAGAAGCCGCCCGATCGTGGCATTGGATGTTGGATGTCTGGCGAAAAGCGCCGTCCGAATTGCGCATCATGACGGTGCTGCTACCCGTTCTGCTGGCGTTTGCGGTCAGCCCATCCATGCCAAAAGTGCAAATATCCAGCAACACGGGCAACCAGGTTCAAAAACTGGTCGCCGACCGTTGGAGCACGCTGAACAAAAACATCGTGGACCGCGCTGCCGTTGCTTACACCGACGACTTTCGCTCCGGCCTCGACGGCTGGGAGAGCCGTTCGAACCTGACCACTCGCTGGGCTTATGACGCGTCCGGCTTCGTGGAACCGGGGCCGCTCGCAGTATTCCGCCCCACGGTGGATCTCACCGATTATCGCTTCGAATTTCTGGGTGAAATCGATAAGAAAGGCATGGGCTGCGCTTTCCGCGCCACCAATCTCGACAACTACTACGCGGTGAAACTGGTCGTCGTGCGGCCGGGACCGCTACCTGAAGTGCACGTCGTCCGCTACGCCGTAATCAATGGCAAGGAAGGGCCGAAGGTCGAAAAGCCGCTTCCGTTTGTGGTTCGCGCCGACATGCTGTATCGCGTGCGCGTGGACGTCCGGGGCAGTGATTTCGCCATCCGGGCCCAGGATCAAATCATCGATTTTTGGACGGACAACCGGATTCAACATGGCGGCGTCGGACTGTTTTGCGCGCGCGGCGAAAAAGCCCGCGTCCGATGGCTGGAAGTATCGCATCAATACGACACGCTGGGCAGATTGTGTGCCTATCTTGCGCCCTACGGAACTGAGGGCAGAAATGGGATTAACTGAGCAATGAGTCAAAGCAAATCGCGGTCCTCTTCGAATGGCGCGCCGAATAACGGCGCGGCCAAATCTTCGCCCAAAGTGCCGGCGCTCGCCAAGGCCGTCTCCCTTCACCTGGAAGGCAACCTGCAACAAGCCCTGGACGAAATCAATGGCGCACTCGCTGCCGGTGAAGAGAGCCTGGAAATCTATTCGGCCAAAGCTCAGCTCCAATACGATCTTGAGCAATACGAAGATGCCTCCAAGAGCTACGCCAAAGTTCTCAGCCTGAATCCCAAGCACGCCGCCGGCAATTTCCATATGGCCGTTTGCCTGGAAAAGCTGGGCCGCTGGCAGGAAGCCGCGGAGTTCTTCGAAAAGGCCGCTGAAGCCGATCCCAGCCGCATTGACGCGCGTCTGGGACTCGGTATCTGCCAATTGCATCTCGATAAGACCGAGGCAGCCGCGGAAAGCTTCGATCGAGTGCTCGCGGAAGAACCCGAGCACACCACGGCTCTGTTCGGAAAAGCCGTGACGCTGCAGTTGCAATGGAATTTCGACGACGCCGCGCGCATCTATCAAAAGCTCTTGGCCGACAATCCGAAATCGGAAGAGTGCCTGGTGAACATGGTCACCATCGCAATGGCGAAGAAAGACCAGGCCATGATCGCGGATTACTCCGCCGCGCTTCTCACTCTGCGTCCCAATTCGCAAACTGCTCTCGAAGGTCTTGCAACCTCCGCGTTCGCCTCCAACGACTACGAGGCCGCCAAGCATTATTGCGAAAAGCTCGTCGAATACACGCCCGACAATTTCGACCGCTGGTTCAACCTGGGCGTCGCGCTGCAGAAGACCGGCAAGATGGAAGAAGCCGCCAAAGCCTACTCCGAAGCCACGCGCGTGCGCCCGGACGCCAAGCAGGCTTATGTGAATCTCGGCGTCGTGCATCAGGAATCGGGTGACTTAGCCGCTGCTCGCACCGCCTACGAAAAATCGCTCGAAATCGCGCCCGATCAAGTAGACGTCCTGCACAATCTGGCCTCCGTGCTCGACAAGCTCGGCGCCAAGGAAGACGCCGAAAAGGTCTACGTTAAACTTCTCGGCCGCAATCCCGACCTAGAGGACGTCTGGTTCCGCTTGGGTTATCTGCGCCTGGAACGAAACGACTATCAAGGCGCGAGCGAAGCCTTCCAAACCTGCGTGCAGAAACGGCCGGATTGGCCGGAAGCGCACCTGAATCTGGGAATCGCCTGCTGGAACGTCGGCGATGCGGAAGGCGCGACCAAGGCCTTCGAGGTAATCCTGGCATCGAATCCGAATTCCGTGGACGCACTGCGCGGCCTCGCCGCTCTCGCGGTGGAACGCGAGAACTTCGATCAGGCCCTGGACTATCAAGCGCGCTTGATCGACAAAGGCGAGCGCAGCCCCGAACTGTTCTATAACACCGGGCTGCTGCTGCAGAAATCCGGACAGATGGACGACGCCGAGCGCCTGTACAAGGAAGCGCTCAACGAACGGCCCACCTTCCCGGAGGCTTTACTGAACCTCGGCCACGTGCTCAAGAGCCAGGGCAAACAGGATGAAGCCCGCGATTGCTGGAAGCAAGCGCTCGAGCAGAAGCCAGAGCTAGCGGCCGGATATTTCGAAACGGCGAACTAGCGCGGCCCTCACGCCCGCTGGCAGCAGTTGCCTTACGTTATTTATCGATTTTGAGAAATCCACGAGCGGCGAGAAACTGGTCGCCTTTTTCGCGGGCATCCAGCACGAATTTCGGATCGGGATCGAAATTGTCTTCCTGGTTGTCGAGCTTGCGCGTGAACAGATGGCCGACGCCGGGATAGACATGGATTTCGCAGTGCCCGCCACGTTCATTGACGAGATCGCAGAAGCGGATGGTGGCTTTGGAAGGCGTGAGGATGTCGGAATCGCCCAAGAAAATGGCGGCGGGCGGAAAAGCGCCGGTTACGTGTTCATTCGGGGAGAGATCGGCGGAAGAGGCGCGGCCGAGGAGGATCTTCTGAAACCATCCGTCGTGGGTCACCGCGACAGCGGGCGAGATCAGCACCAAGGCGTTCGGCATACTAGCGGGAGTTGAGAGTGACGCCGCCAGTTGGCCTCCGGCGGAAACGCCGTGGGCCGCGATGTGATCCGGCTGGATGCCCAGTTCCGCTGCATTGCGGCGCAGCCAGAGCATGATATCGCGCGCATCTTCCATCGCGTCGAGCGGCGTAATGGTTTTCTGGTCGGACAACCGGTATTCGGCCGCAACCGCAACGGCGCCGTATACGACATATCTCTTGGCGGCGTCATAGACCCACTCGGGAGATCCCGCGACCCAGCCGCCGCCGTGGAAGAGCACGATTGCAGGGCGCGCTGTTGCACCGTTCGACTGTGGGCGAAAAATGTGCGCGGTGAGACGGGTGGTCCCGACGGTTTTGTAGATGCGGATGTCGGGGCCTGTTACCTGGCCTGGCGATAAGATCGCCAGAGCCAAAAAAAGCCAATAACGGTTCATGTTTTTTGCATTGTGAGGAGGACGAGGGCGATCCAGAGAAGATCCGCCAAAAGAAGATGCAGGATCTGGAGCGGAATGGGCGCCAGTAGCGCGATATTCACCGCGCCGGCGCAGAGTTGCGCTATCGAAACAACGACCACGCCAAGCGCAATGTTCCTTGTGAGGGGCTCACCCTTTCCGCGCACCACCGTGAAAGCCGCCGCAATGAAATAGGCACTCGAGAAAACCGCCAGGAACGGGTGAGCACTGCGCAGGCGGAGCAGGAAATTCGAATTCGAAGCCAGATCCTGGCGGATGCCTTCCGCAAGCGATGTAGCCGGGAACAATGTATCGCCCAGCGCCGCGATCACTCCGCTGATGCTGACCAGAATCGCGAGTGGAAGAGTTGCCGCGACGAACCAATTCGGGCGCGAGAATAGGGGCGCGGAATCCCGCGACCACCAAGCGGTGATGGCCAGAGCGGCCAACAAGAATTCGGTATTGACCAAATGCATCGCCAAATAGAACGCGCGAAAACCGGAGTCATCCCGGCCGACGAGCCGGAGCAAAACCAATCCCGCGCCGAGCACGGCTTCCGCTACGAAAAACACCACCGTGAAAAGCAGTGCCTTCCGGACGCGGTGGCCGGAGGGAAACAGGCGAACGCCCCACATGGCCAGAGCGAGCAAGGCAAAAAACGCGGCGCCGCTCATGATGCGATGGGTAAATTCGATGATGGTCTGAACCTGCGGACTGTGTGGGACGACTTCGCCGTTGCAGAGCGGCCAATGGCTTCCGCAACCGGCGCCCGATCCGCTGGCGCGGACAAATGCGCCCCAAAGAATCACTAAAAGATTGGCGCCGAGCACGCCCCAGGCAAAGCGCGTAAAGTTTTCAGTGCGCGGCGGCGATGTTACTGTCGGGGTCACTGGGACAAATGTATCAGAGTGAGTCTCCCGTAGAACAGGTCTGCTAGAATCGGTTGTCTGGTTGCAATGCACTCTTTCCGGACTTTCTTATTAGCCGCCGTGCTGTTGGGCCTGCTGGGCGGTTCGCTTTGGGCACAGAAGAAAAAGCCTGCCTCCGACGATGAAGGCTACGTTCCTATCGTGGCGCCCGAGACGAAGAAGAAAAAGTCGAAGGAAGAGACCCAGACACTGCCGCCTCCCAAGGATCTTCCGATCGCTGTGGTGGCGGATACAGACCGGCTCGCATTTCAAGTCTCGCCGCTGTCGTCCAAAGGATTATTCACACCGCAAACGCGCGAGGCTCTCAAAGGCCTATTGCGGACCAGTCACGGAACCATCGTGAAGATCCGTGCGTTTGTTTCCGGGTCGGGAAACATGCGGCGGGTGGGCGAGTTGGTGGGTGAAGCGTTCACCGAAAAACGGATGCCGCTGCCGGCGCTGAGCGTGGTGCAAGTGGGCGCGCTCCCGATGGAAGGCGCGCAGGTGGTGATTGAGACCACCGAGGTGGAAAAGAAAGCGGTGAATCCGAATGGGGTCGCTTTCGTTTCCGGGCAAGCTGCCGCAAGTGTTGCGAAATCGATTGAACTGGTGAAGAGTGCCCTGCGTGGCGCAGGGATGGAATCCGAAGACGCGCTGCGGGTGACTTGCTTCGTCAGCTCGCTCGATGACGAACGGAGCGCACCAGGGTTGATGAAAGAAAATTTTCCGGGCGCGGCGCTGAACTTTGTGCAGATGCAGCGGGAGCCGGTGATGCCGGCCGCGGAGTGCGAAGCGGTGGCTCGCGCACGGGCGGCGGCGCCGGAGCCGATCAGCTTTTTGAATCCCCCCGCGCTGGATAAATCGCCGCACTACTCGCAGATCGCGCTGGTGACGAGCCCGAAGTTGGTGATCACGGGAACGCAGCTTGGGTTCGGTAGCCAGGAGAGCGACGTGAAGTTGGCGTTCGAGCGGTTGGGGAAAGCGCTCAGCGGATCGAACGCGCGGTTCGTGCATGTGGTGATGTCGCATCTTTATCTGACATCCGGATCGCTCTCAGCCAAGGTTCGCGCGGTGCGCGCCGGATTTTATACGGGCGCGAATCCACCGGCGAGCACGATGCTGCCCTTTGAGGGGCTGCCCTCGCTCGATGCGTCGTTCGCCATGGATGTGGTGGCGGTTCCTGACCCGGTGACGGCGCAGCGCTAAGCCGCGCTGGAAAGTCCTCCGGCATCCTCAACATGCACGGCCATGCATAATTCCAATGCGCGGCCTCGTATATAGTGTATGGTTGCCGTGGTAACGGCCTTTTCGCGTGTGGCGGAATCCGAGCCGGAATGCATCGCGCGTGCACTGCGACGAAGAGACTCGGAATTTATTGGCCAGCTCGTTTCGCAGTATCATTATCGGCTCCTCCGATATCTGGTCTACTGGACATCGAAGCGCGAACACGCCGAGGATCTCGTTCAAGAAACCTGGTTGAGAGTCCTCGAACACGCCGGGAAATATGACAGCCGTCAGCGTTTCGAGCCGTGGTTGTTCTCCATCGCGCGAAACCTGGCGATCGATCATTTGCGAAAGCAACAAACGGCGGCGGCAAGGCATGGGATCAGCGGACACGACGAAGCCGGCCAGAACCTTTCTGCACCGGATTTCGAATCGCCATTCTTCGCGGCCGCAAGAAGCGAAGATGCCAAACGAGTCGCGGTCGCTTTGGGTGCGCTGGAGCCGATCTACCGGGAAGCGCTTCTGCTGCGTTTCCAGGAAGAACTGTCCCTCGCGGAAATTGCGCAGGTCACAGGCTCGCCCATCCCAACGATTTCGTCGAGGATTCAGCGCGGCCTCTTGATGCTCGAGACCTCGCTCGGAGGAGGGTCCGATGCCGCTTGAGAAGCATGCAAGAGCACGCTTTCTGATGCATCAGTCGCTGATGGAAGGAATTTCGCTGGTAGATCAGCGCTGGCTCGATGAGCACCTCGGAGAATGCGTTCCATGTCGCCGGTACGCCGATCTCTCGGCACGCGCGGTCCGGGCGCTGGATGGGTTCGCAATTGAACTTGACCCAGCAGCAGCGCTTCGGGTTGAGAACTTCGTCCGCAGCCGCGCTGAGGAACTGAGATCGGCCGAGGCGGATGCAAAACGCCTTCGGATCGGCACAGCGGTTGCAATGTTTCTTACGTTCACGGGATCTGCTATTTTGTGGCGCCCTGTGGCATGGCTGGCTGGCGAGTGGAATCTTCCCGGCAGCGTGTGGCAGACGGTATTCGTGACATTCTGGTTGCTGCCATCCCTGCTGCTCGCGTTGTTGCCGCTTTTAGGTAAAAGGCTTCTAGGAGAAGATTCCGTATGAACTGGCGCAGCGGATTCGGTCTCATTCCAGTCCCAGCCAAAATCGTGGCCGGTTTCGCCTTCGTGCTTTTCTTCTTCGGAGTCTTCCGGCAGTATCGGGCGAACGGCCTCGCGACTTTGATTGGTCTGGTGGGCGGTATCCTGGCTGCTGCTTACTTTCTTCTGGCCGGCTATGTTTATCGGGACGCGGCGCGGCGCAGTATGCCGCCGATTCCCTGGACAGCGCTCACGGTGCTGGTTCCGAACTGCGTTGGCTTCGTGCTCTACTTCGTGTTGCGAAAACCGATTCTCGATCCGTGTGCCGGTTGCGGGAGCGGAGTTGCAGCGGATGCCGCGTTCTGTCCGCGGTGTGGCCACAGAAAGGAATAATCCTCTTATGAAACAGACCACTCTGCTGACCACTGCATCGCTCGCCAGCATCCTATTGATGACGTTTCACATGGCCAGCGATATCCTGTTCAAGATGTCCCCGCCAGGTCTCTTGAATCTGCTTGTGGTGTTCATCTTCGTAATCTTGCTCTGCGGAACGCTGTTGCTGAGTGGGCGGCGATCGGGTTATATCATCATCTTCCTCGGATCGGTCCTCGGGCTGGTTATCCCCGTCGTCCACATGAAAGGCGCGCACGGTCTCCTCGCCGGCGAGATCGGCAACTCGAGCGAAGCTTTCTTTTTCGTGTGGACACTTCTCGCGTTGGGTGTCACTGCAACGTTCTCCATCATCCTGTCGATGATCGGTCTGTTGAGCTTGCCTTGGCGAGGGAGCCGCGGCGTCGATAATCAAACATGACGGGGATTGTCTGGGTGGCCGTGTATAATCCTCGGGAATGATCAAGAAGGCTGCGATCGGGCTGCGAACGCATTCTGGGTGGGCGGCTCTGGTCGCGGTAACTGGGCCGATTGACGCGCCGGAAGTAATCGGACGGCGGCGGATCGAGATTGCCGATCCAACGATCCGCGGGTCGAAGCAGCCCTTTCATGCGGTGGAGCCACTGGAGTTTCCGGAAGCGAAAGCGCACATCGAGTGCTGCCGGCAAAGCACAGGGAAGCTGGCGCGCGAGGCGCTAGAAGCTGCGATTCAAGCACTGCGCGACCGCGGGGCGAAGGTGGTGGGTTGCGGAATCCTACTAGCGTCCGGCAGAGAGCTACCTGGATTGGAAGCGATTTTGAAATCGCACGCGCTGATTCACACGGCGGAGGGCGAGTTTTTCCGGCAGGCGTTGATGGAAGCGGCAAAGCATTGCGAGCTCCCGGTGTGCGGCATCAAAGAAAAGCAACTTTACGAACAGGTTGCAACGAAGCTGGGTACCACAGCGAGCAAATTGCAGGTCCGGATTCAGAATCTGGGAAAATCCTTGGGCCCACCCTGGACGCAAGACCAGAAGTACGCGACCGCAGCTGCGATCATGGCACTCCAAGAAAAATAACGGGCCCTTTTTCAGGGCCGCTTGACAAGAGGATAACCCTAATCCTATCATGAGGTTTGCTCTAGTCCCGCACGCTCGGGGACGTGGTAGGGGCGTTTCCGATTCGTTTGACACCAGTTCGGCCAGGAGGGCTACCTTGATCAAGCTCGACATTATTAATGAAGTCGTCAACAAAACTGGAATCACCAAGACCAAAGCCGAAATGGCGGTGGAGACAGTTTTCGAAAGTATGAAGCGGGCGTTGTCGCACGGCGAACGCATCGAGTTGCGGGGCTTTGGAATCTTCAACGTGCGTCCCCGCAAGACTGGCATCGGGCGCAATCCGCGAACGGGCGCCGAGGTTGCGATTCCGCCGGGTAAAGCAGTGCGCTTCAAGCCGGGTAAGGAGCTGCAGTCGCTGCAGTAGCACTGGCGTCGTGGTTCCCCGCTCAACCTCTGACGGATTGAGGACTGCGTTCACCTTCGAGCAAACCTCGATTTCCGTTTCTCGCTGGGCGCTGCACGTGTTCCTGCTGTGTCTCTCGCTATTCACGACGACGATTGTCGGCGTAGTCTTGGCGCAGAGTTTTCAACACAATCGCGCATTGGATCTCGACCAGTACGTGAATGTGTTTCCACTCTTGATGGCCAAGCCATCGCTCTTGCTCGAAGGGCTGCCCTACTCGCTCACGCTGATGACAATTTTGCTGGCGCATGAGCTGGGGCACTATTTTGCCTGCCGCTATTACGGGATCGATGCCAGCTTGCCCTACTTTCTGCCGGCGCCCACGCAGATCGGGACCTTTGGCGCGTTCATCCGGATCCGGTCGCCAATCTATACGCGGCGGGCGTTGTTCGATGTCGGCGTGGCGGGTCCGCTGGCGGGGTTCGTTTTTCTGCTTCCGGCGATGGCGGTGGGGTTGATGTATTCGCGTGTGATTCCAGGGATCGCGGAGCGAGGCGATTTGATTTTCGGAGTGCCGGCGATCCAGCGCTTGATGGAGTGGGTGATTTTTCCTGGAAGAGCCGCAGCGGATATTTCGCTGCATCCGGTAGCGCGGGCGGCATGGGTGGGGACGCTGGCGACCGCATTGAATTTGCTGCCGATCGGGCAGTTGGATGGCGGGCATATCGTGTATTCGTTCACCGCGACCAAGCACAAGTTGCTGTCGCGGTTGTTTGTGCTCGTGCTGGTGCCGCTCGGGATCTTCTATTGGCGGGCCTGGCTGGTATGGGCGGCGCTGTTGTTCTTTTTCGCGCTGCGGCATCCGGTGATTTTCGATGTAACTCCGTTGGATAAGCGCCGAGCGCAGCTTGGCATACTCGCGGCGATCATCTTCCTCTTGACCTTCACAGTAGTTCCCATTCACTAACCGGACTGGTACAATCGCGTTCATGCGAAGCGTCTATACCGTGGGTGGATTGTTTGCGATGGCTGTCGTAACGCTAGCCGCGCGGCCGGTAGAGGAGTTTAAGACCAAGGCCGGCGAGGTGAAGATCACGCCGATCCGGCATGCCAGCATGATGATTGAGGCGGGCGGCAAGGTAATTTATCTCGATCCCTGGAGCCAGGGGAACTTCGACGAGCTGCCCAAGGCCGATTTGATTCTGATCACCGATATTCATCCGGATCATTTGGATCAGGCCGGGATCGATAAAGTTCGCAAAGAGGGCACGGCATTTATTGCGCCGGCGGCGGTGGCGAAAACCGTGACATCCGCCAAAGTTTTGGCGAACGGGCAGACTACAAAGTGGGACAAGTGGACCATCGAAGCGGTTCCGATGTACAACCTGAAGCGCGGTCCGTCTGAGGGAAAGCTTTTTCACGACAAAGGACGCGGCAACGGGTACGTGCTGACGTACGGCGGGACGCGATTCTATATTTCGGGCGACACCGAAGCGATTCCCGAGATGAAGGCGCTCAAGAATATCGACGTGGCGTTTGTTTGCATGAATCTGCCGTACACGATGACTCCTGAAGAAGCCGCCGAGGGTGTGCGGGCGTTTCATCCAAAGGTTGTCTATCCGTATCACTACAAGGGCAGCGACACGGAGGCGTTCAAGAAAGCGCTGGATGGAACCGGGATCGACGTTCGGTTGCGGGATTGGTATTACTGATGAGAAGCCGGAGGCTTGACCACTTGTGCCGTTGTGTCACGCTTCAGTGTCAGATTGGCACTCGGAATCGGGTCTGGGCGATGGTGCGAGCATCGCGCAGAAGAGTCCGAAGATGAATAAAGCCGCTATGATCCCGCCCGCCAGCATAACTTAAGACCCCACCTTCTGCGAAGTAAGTAGCAATTCAGGTGCCAGATTTGTTGCGGGCTGATGTATATTTGGGCCATGCCCGACGCAGATCCGGTTTGTCTGTCTAAGGTGCTGCAAGAAGAGTACGAAGCGTTGCGCGCGGATGCCCCGGCTTATTACAAGCCGGTGAATCCCGCAGCGGACGAGTCTACTCTGCTCGCCGAACTCTACCAAAAAGTGCATGGGCAAACGAAGCCGTTTACCGCTCTTTGTATTTCCGGTGGCGGTATTCGGAGCGCGACGTTCGCTCTCGGTGCAATCCAGAGCATGGCGGATCACGGATATCTGGACCAATTCGACTACCTGTCGACAGTGTCGGGCGGTGGATACATCGGAAGCTGGTTGACCGCGTGGATTCAGCGCGTAGGCGGAATGGCGAAGGTGGCGCCGTGTCTCAAAAGGACCGCGAAAAAGCCGGCGCCGGGCGATGTGGATCCAATCCAGCACTTACGCGACTACAACAATTACCTTACGCCTAAGCTGGGGATGTTCTCCGCGGATACGTGGACGGTGACAGCCACGGTGATCCGCAACATGACGCTGAATTGGGTGGTGCTGGTACCGCTAATGCTTTTCGCGCTGATGATCCCGCGGCTTTTCGTGCCGTTCATGAACGCGGGCAGCTTGATGATCAATTCCATGGGTTGGACCTGGCTGCCGCGCGTGACGCTCTATCTGGGCTGCGCACTTTTTTCCTGGGCGGTATTCAATACCATGCGCTATTTGCCGGGAGTCGGGAATGCGCGCCACACGCAGGGCGATTTTCTGCGGCATATTCTAACGCCGATGGTGCTCGCCTACATCCTGCAATGCGCTGAGTATAGCTGGGTGACGGATGGCACAACATTCTGGCGCGAAGTGGGACAGGGATTGGTGGAAGCTTACGCAGGGTGGGCGGCCTATCTGCTTTATTGGCTGACACGCCCGAATCCGAAACCGAAGATCAAACCACTGTTCGGACCCATTTCGCTCGTCGCGATGCCGCTTTTGGGCGCCGGAGTCGGGGCGTTCTCCTGGATCTTGCTCACTCAAGTCTGGGAGTCGGACTCGGTGGGACTTTCGCAATTCGTAGCTCTGGGTCCTCCGATGCTGCTGTTGGGATTTTCGTTGGCGGGCGCGTTTTTCGTCGGGCTGACTAGCAGCGTGCTGAAAGATGAAGATCGCGAGTGGTTTTCGCGCGGCGGTGCGTGTTTGACGCTGTTCATCCTGGCCTGGGCGGGGATTTGTTCGTTGGTATTGCTGGTGCCGGAACTTACTTTGGCCTGGAAGGGGTGGGCCCAAGGCGTGACCACTTTCCTGGGAGGATTGAGCGGATGGGCGGGCGCGCGCGCGGGGTACAGTCCGAAGAGCAAGGCTACCAAGGACGAAGCCCAGCCGGCCACCACTTCCTGGCTGGTAAGTCTCGCGATCAAGCTGGCTCCTCCCATCTTTCTGGTCTTGAGCGCAGTGGGATTGTCGATCTTCACAGATTTCTTGCTGGTGAAGACGGGACTGTTTGCTGACGCGCAATGGTGGCAGCATCCGCAGATTGTGGAGAACAGCAGCCTCGGGGTCAACGCGATTCTGGCGGCCGGTTTTCTGTTATTGAGCCTGTTCGCATCGCGCTACATCAACATCAATATGTTTTCGCTGAATTCCATGTACCGGAACCGGCTGATCCGCGCGTATTTGGGAGCGTCGAATCCGAATCGTAACGCGAGCCTGTTTACAGGATTCGCGGAAAACGACAACCTGCACATGAGCGAGATCAATACGGCATACCGGCCATTTCATGTGCTGAATCTGACCTTGAATCTGGTGGCGGGGGAAAGATTGGCCTGGCAGCAGCGGAAAGCGGAATCATTCACGGTGAGCCCACAGCATTGCGGATCGCTGGAGTTGGGATACCGGCCATCGGCGCAATACGGAGATGCCATGACGCTGGGCACGGCGATGGCGATTTCGGGTGCGGCGGCTAGTCCGAACATGGGCTATCATTCGTCGCCGGTGGTGGGCTTCATCATGACACTGTTCAACGCGCGGTTGGGAGCGTGGCTGGGGAATCCCGGGAAGTATGGAGCAAAAACTTGGAAGCTGCGGGGTCCACGATCGGCCGTGGGGTCGCTTGTGAAGGAGGCGTTCGGGTTGACGAACGATCGCAGCGAGTATGTGTATCTATCCGATGGCGGCCATTTCGAAAATCTTGGTCTCTATGAAATGGTTTTGCGGCGCTGCCATATTATCGTTGTGCTGGATTCGGGCGCCGATCCAAATCTGACGTATGAAGATTTGGGCAATGCGCTGCGCAAGATTCGGATCGACATGAACATTCCAATCGAGTTTGAGCAGGAGATGTGCTGTCCGCTGCAGGAGCGCAAGAAGCGCTGCGCCGTGGCTCGCATCGGATATTCGAAAGTGGACGGCGATTGCGACGACGGCTATTTGATTTACGTGAAGCCGCTGTTTTTGGGCAACGAATCGCCGGACGTGCAAAGCTATCATGCCGAGCAGCCGGTGTTTCCACAGCAATCGACGACGGATCAGTGGTTCAACGAGTCGCAGACGGAGAGTTATCGAATGCTCGGCCTCGAGACGATGGATGAGATCGTGCGAGGTTTGGAGGGGAACGCACTGGATGACGTGCGGAAGGTGGCCGAAGCGTACATCAAGCACAATCAATAAGTGACGTTGCTCGGGATCCTGTTCGCTTGCGGGTTTAACTTTCTGGTCTGTTTGCTCACGGGCAAGATGGTGCTTCAGCTCGCGGGCGCGAGGCTGAGCCGGCTGGAAGAACTTTTCCTGGGATTCGTGACCGGGGCAGCGTGTCTCAGCGTGATCGTATTTGCATTAGCGGCGTCCGGGCAGGCGCGGCGCGGGGTATTCCTGGCGACTGGACTCCTCCTGATTGCGCTTGCCGTGACGCGCGGGGCGCTTCGATTCTCCGGCGGAGGCGGGGAGTGGCCGTGGAAGTTAGTTTTCGCGGCGCTGTTCGTTTTGTTCGGCGTGCTCTATCTCGGGAACGCGCTGGAACCGGAGACGAGTCCGGATGGACTGGCGTACCATGTCGCGCTGGTGGCGCGCTACTTGCGGGAGCATCGTCTACCGGCGATCGCCACGAACTTCACGGCGAATTATCCCGAGGGCATGGAAATGCTCTTCTTGTTCGCCTTCGCTTTCGGTAAGCACACGGCGGCGGCGATGGTGCATTTTCTGTTTCTCCTCATGATGCCGTTCGGAATGCTGGCATACGGGCGGCGCGTTGGATCGCCTGTGGCGGGTATCATTGCGGGGCTGCTGTTTTTTATGAGTCCGATCGCAGGCAAAACGGGGACGAGCGCTTACGTGGACATCGGGCTGGCTGCAGCGGTCTTCGCTGTTTTCCTGCTGCTCGAAATATGGCGCGCGGAAGGTCGGAATGCGCTCCTGGTTCCGATCGGAGTTTGCGCGGGATTTGCATATGCGACGAAATACACTGGCGGGCTCGCGATTGTTTATGCGATGGGCGCGGTGGTTTTGCATCTTTGGCGGACGCGGAGGCCGATTCTTGCTCCGGTAACCATTCTGGCGGCCGGTTGGCTGGCAATTGCCGCGCCGTGGCTCCTGAAGAATGCCATTGTGATTGGCAATCCGGTGTCACCTTTCGCGAATGCGCTGTTTCCGAATCCGTATCTGTCGGACTGGTCCGAGAAGTTCTGGTTGCACGCTCAGCAGGTGCGATCCGGCGTGTCGTGGAGCCAGCTGCCGATAGAGCTGACCGTTGGAGGCAGCAAGTTGTACGGCGTGGTGGGTCCGATATTCTTGCTCGTGCCGATTTTGTTGTTTGGGCTGCGTTCGCATACGGGGCGGCGAGTTGCGCTTGGCGCGATGCTATTCGCTCTTCCCTGCCTCGCGGCGCCGGAAACACGCTACTGGATTCCCGCGATGATGTTCGCAAGCATGGGAATGGCGCTGGTAGTTGCGCGCTGGCGGTCGCTGGCACTTACCCTCGTGCTGATCGCAGCGATAACGTCATGGCCCGCCGTTTTGAATCGATATGTGCATCCGTATGCGTGGCGGTTGGGCGATGTGGATTGGAAAGCGGCGATCCGTCTGACACCCGAGGCCGACTACCTGCGCAGCCACATGACGGATTATGACATCGGGCTGGCGGTGGACAAGATTGTTCCGGTGGGCGAGCCGATTTTCAGTTTCTCGGGAATCCAGCAGGCCTATCAATCGCATCCGGTGATTGTGGAGTGGACCTCTTCGGCGGGAGTTCGCGCGAGCGAGACGCTGCGGACTCCGTTTACGCGAATCCTTCAGCCGACACGAAGGTGGACTTACCAATTTGCGCCAACCACGGCGCGGCGCATTCGTTTGGTGCAGACGGCGCGGAGCGAAACGGATCGGTG
This sequence comes from Bryobacteraceae bacterium, assembly GCA_035295865.1. Taxonomy (GTDB): domain Bacteria; phylum Acidobacteriota; class Terriglobia; order Bryobacterales; family Bryobacteraceae; genus Palsa-89. Next base: position 14,701 of record DATGIH010000279.1, on the reverse strand, counting down.
GAGCATCACGGAGTTGCGAGTTTTGCGCGCCGGCCAGGATTTGCCGCGCGCGGCTGCATGGAGACTCCGGGCTTCGTCGAACCCCTGGGACGTGCAGTTGGCGTTCGACAACAGCGCGGTCACGCGATGGACCAGTTATGCGGCGTTTCGTCCGGGTATGTTCATCGAGGCGGATTTCGGGAAGCCCGAGACGATCGATCAGGTGGCGGTGGAATGCGCGCTGGATCAGCCGGGGATTCAGATGCGCGTAGACGCGGAGTCGGCGCCCGGAGTATGGCGCAAGATCGCGGATCGTGCGGTGGAATCCGAGATCGCGCCCCCCGATGGGCTGCGGCGGGCGGCGATCCTGGAGGTGGAGCGGAGCGGCATTCACTGGCTGCTGATGCATGATTTGGAGCTGGATCGCGGAACCCGGGATTTTTTCCGGCATCAGGAGCATTGGGGGATCCAGTTGATGGCGACGGTGGGGCCGTTTAAGCTGTACCGGCTCGAATGAGCATCTCTTTGATCGATTGGATCACGAGTTCCGGTTCGTCGAAGTGGATCCAATGGCCGCTCTTGGTGGCGACGACATGTTTGGTGGCTAGCGCCGCGCGCTCGGCGAGTTGCGCGGGCGTCGAGTTGGCGGCCGAGAGGATTGTGAGGGGGAGATCGCGGCAGTCGCACGCTTCGGCAGCGCTTTGCGGCAAGCATTCCAGATAATCCGCGAGACTCAGAAAGCTTTTCGGCTGGCACCAGTGCGCTTGCACCATGGGCCAAGTATCGGGCGGCATCTTTTGCACTTCGCGAACCAGGCGCGAAATGGCGGATTCTCCATCGCCCCTACTGGCGACTCGCGCTGCCGCTTGGGGGAGGAAGCGTAATCCGCCAGAGAGCAGCGCGAGACTGAGGCGAACAAAACCGAGGCGGGCGAGCCACGCCCCACGGCGCGATAGCATTGCGCCGCGCTTCAGACGTTCCGAGGGTGCGAGCCACTCCGAAGTCACGACCGGATCGAGCATGACGAGACCGGCCACTTCATTCGGATATCGCGCGGCGTAGCAACGCACGAGCAATCCGCCGAAAGAATGTCCCACTAGAACGAATGGCGTTGGGATTTGCACCGCGGCGATGAGTGCGTGCAGCTCTTGGACGGCATTCCGAACGGTGCGCGGCGAGGAAGCGGGATCGCTCCAGCCGAGCCCGGCGCGATCGTAGCTGTAAACGCGCGTGAATCCGGAGAGCGCAGATTGGATGGCGGTCCAATTCAGGCTGGACGCGCCGATGCCGGATTCCAGGATCACAGGCGGGCTTCCGCTGCCGGACTCGCGCAGGTGAAAACGGCGGCCAGCGACTTCGACCATTCGGCCAGGCGGCGGAAAGCGGCGTTGATCGCGGACCGTACCGATCCATTGATAGAGGAATCCGGCAACGATGCAAACTACAATGGCTACCGCGACTCCATAGAACACCTTACCGATGGTAAAACAATGAGCTATTCGGGTTGCTAATAACGCAGACTTACAGTAGAGTGGAAAACCATGGTCTTCTGTACGAATTGCGGCGCGCAAAATCAGGACGCCGCGCAGTTTTGCACTGGATGTGGACAGGCGCTACGTCCGGCGCAAGCGCCTCCGGGCCAGCTCTCGCCCGTGCAACCGACTTTTCAGACGCCCGCACCCGCAACCTATACATCGGTAGGACCTCCGCTGCCTCCAGGAGCCACCTACGCCCAGTGGGCGGACCGCGTGGTCGGATTCCTTATCGATATGGTCCTGGTGGGCGCTGGCATGGGAATCCTCTATGGCGTGGTCGGCGGGCTGTTCGCGTTGATGTCGGCCGCTGGGTCGGGCGCCGCAAGCGGCGCGTGTTGCATGATGATCGTGCTTTTCCCGCTATCCAGCTTATTGGTGGGTTTGTTTAACGGCGTATATTTGGTGGCGCAACGCGGCGCATCGATCGGACAGGGCGTGATGGGCCTAAAGGTCGTAGACATCAACGGAAACCTGCTTACGACCGGGACCGCGCTGATCCGCCTGTTGGCGCGCGTGGCATTGAGCTTCGTTCCGATGGTGGGGCCTCTACTCGATCTGCTGTGGCCGCTGTGGGACGACAAACATCAGACGCTGCACGATAAAGCGGTGGGGTCGTTCGTATTGAAACTGAAATGACGAGCAGAGCGGGATTTGCAGCGACGGTGCTCGGGATGGTACTCCTCGCGGAATTGGCCATCACGAATCTCGCCTTTACTGCCGATTCTGAGTTTGTATATTTGTTCGGACATCGGATCAACGTGGTGTGCGCGGCACGGCAACGCTTGGGCCTTCCCTGCCCTACGTGCGGTTTCACGCGAGGCTTTGTAATGACGGCGCACGGGCGCGTGACCGAAGCGTGGAAGTTGAGTCCGGCGGGTCCGCTGGCGGCCGGCGGGATTTTCGGGATGGGCTTGGCCTTGCTTATCTTCGCGGCGCTCGAACGGCGGAGCCATCCGGCTCAACTGGCGAAGGTAAAGCGATGGCTGCAGAACGGTGCGCTGGCGTATGGCGGCATCGCGACATTGATCTGGATTTGTTCGTGGATTTCTGTGGTCACCAATCTCAGCAGGACGAAAGGGTAAACAGGAGGAAGAATGGCTTTCTGCGCGAATTGCGGTTCCCAGGTGGATGGAAAGTTTTGCGCCAAGTGCGGGGCGGCGGTGGGGACGGCTCCGGGAGCCGCTACTGGCACAGTTCCGCCAGGTGCGGTGCCACCGGGTCCTGTGCCACCACCTCCTCCGGCGGCTCCAGGAGGGCTCGGCATGGATGAGAACATCGCGGCGGCGCTCTGCTATATTCCGATCGTCGGATTGATCTTCCTGCTGGTGGAACCTTACAACAAGAATCGGAACATCAAGTTTCATGCCATGCAGTCGCTGTTTTATTGCATTGCCTGGATCGCGGTTGGAATTGCGCTCGGAATTGTCGGCACCGTGTTCTTGACTCTTGGCCCGGTGTGGACGCTTTGGCTTCTGTTGAGCCGGTTGGTAGAGTTGGCTCTATTTGTCGGCTGGATAATCATGGCGGTGAAGGCGTATCAAGGACAGCGGTTTGTGATGCCGATTATCGGGCCCATTGCGGAGAAGCAGGCGGGTTGAGACCGTCGTGGTAGCGCTCCCTCGCGGTCGCGGTTCGGTAGAGCTAACGGGCTAGGTACGAAATAAGCGACGCGGGGTCGTCGGAGATGATGGCGTCTACTCCGGCGTCGATCAGCTTCTGCCACGCTTCCGGCGTGTTGGCCGTCCACGGGACCACCTGCAATCCTGCGTCGTGCGCGGCTTTCACTTCTTCGGGTGTCACCAGATGATATTCGGGCGAGATGATGCTGGCTTGCGCTTCCGCGGCGATTTCGACGAAGGGGCGTTTCTTGCCCTCCCATAAAGCGGCCAGCCGGATATCCGGCGCAAGCTGCTTCATGGCGCGTAGCGTCCGAAAGTCGAAGGACTGCACGATGGAGCGCGATTCCATCTTGTGGTTCCGGATGACATCCAACATCATTTTGGCGAATACATCCGGCGGCGGCGTCAGCTCCGGATGATCCGGAAAGCTTTTGGTTTCGATGTTGAACTGAACCTGATTGCCTTCGCCGAGGCTCAGCACTTCGTCGAGCGTGGGGATGCGCGTACCCGGAACCGGTTCTTGTTTGGGAAAGAGGCGGTTCTTTAAAGCCCCGCAATCATACTCGCGCAGCTCGGCGAGCGTGAGTTCGTGGATGGCGATTCCGGGATGTGGTCCCTGGCAGATCGATTTGTTCACGTGCGGATCGTGCGAGATCACCAGCACGTTGTCTTTGGTGACCGCGACATCCATTTCGAGAAAGTCGACGCCGATGCCGATGGCGTATTGGAACGCCGGAATGGTATTTTCCGGACGCATCGCGCGTGCGCCGCGATGGCCGTGGACCAGGATGCGTGGCGCGGCGTGAGCGGACATGATCAGAAGGAAGGCGGCGAGAAGTCGCGGGGCCATGAGATCGGGCTAAGGACGGAACACATCGCCCGACTTGGTCTCTTCGGATGGTTCTTTGCGCTCGGTCTCGGGCGCGAAGATGGACATTTCGGGATCGGGAATCGGAAGCGGCTCTTGGATGAGCACGGGCTCTTCCGGCGCGATGGCAGCTTCTATTACCGGCTCGGCTTCTACGGCTGGAGGAGCGTCAATCATCGGCTCAGCGGCCGATAGTGGAACATCGCACTCGCAGCAATCGCTACAGCGCTTGCACCGGTCGCAGCGATGATTGATGCAAGCGTCCTTGGTGCAGTAAACGCAGATGTCGTGGGATGGATCGCCGCAGATGCTGCAGACGAGCGCCGCAATTCCGGCCGTCATTTCTGCACCGCCTTCTTCGACGTGGGCTGGCGGAGTAACGTATCGCGGCAGCGCTGGGCTTCGCGCTCCGCCACTTGCAGCTCCTGCTCTTTTTGCGTCGCCAGATCCTGGACATATTGGCGAAGACGATCGCGATTCGCGTTGTTTTCTCCTAATACGGTTTGCATGAGATTGGCGAGCGCGGGGTTCTGATATTTGCGGACGCCTTCGACCACCGATCCGACGGTAGATTCCATGGCTTGCATCCGGAAGTAGGTGTCGATCGCCGACGAGAGTTTCTCCGGCTGGCGGGCGAGCGCGTCACTCGAAGAAAGCAGATACTTCAGCTCAGCCTGCGCGGATTTCCATTGCGCGATGTAGGTGCTGGAGGCGCCTTTGGCGGTCCAGGCTTCGGGTTTGACTTGGTCGATAATCGGTTTTAAGTGCTGGGCTTCCTGATCCAGGCTGTCGAGCAGCTTGCGGATGTCCCATTCCGAGCTTACGCCGCTGGGCTGAGCCGATTGGGCAAGCACGAAGGGGGCTGGAATCAGTAGACAGAATATGAGAGCGAACTTCATCAAAGATTTCCCTACTGGCTAGTGTTGCACATCAGCGCTCTGCCTTCAGCGAGGCGCGCGCAAGCGAAGCGTGATCGGCTCAGTGTCCGGAAGGAGGTGGAGCTGAAGGAGGTGGAGGTGGTCCCGGGGGCGCCTTCACGCCGCCGCCTTGGCCGGATCCGCCGCCGAGCGTTCCGCCACCGCCGCCTTTGCCGCCGAGACCGGGGACGCCGTGTGCTGGGTTGGTGACCATGAATACGGCTTCAGCAAGGCTGTGAAGGATGCGTTGGGCAAGCGCGCCTTTATCGATCAGATTCTGCGCGAGCGGCTGATCGCGATAAATGTGCAGCGACTCACCGGCGTTCAGAGTTTTGCTGTCGCCTGGTTTCAGCGCGTGGCGAACATCGACGATGCCTTCTTCCACTTCCACCAGTGTGGCTTCTTCGTCGTTCACGCTAACATCGAAAGTAGTTCCGCGGACGGAAATCACCGCAGTGGGGGTCATGACCCGGTTGTTGTTCGGTTGTCCACCGAGTTTCTCGATGTGGATTCGCACTTTGCCCGCTAGCATGTCGAGAAGATCGCGCCAGTTGGGCGGATTCTTGCGGAAGACCACGGTGGAATTCGGGTAGACGTCGAAGGTGCTGCCGTCCGAAACCTGGAACTTCGCGAACCCGTCTGGACCAGTTACGATGACCTGCCGCGACTGCACGGAATCGCCGACGAAAAGAGCCCATGGCTCGTTGTCGCGGAGCACGGAAACCTGGCCGGTTTGGGAGATAACTGTCGCGGCCGCTTCGGGATACGAGGGAAGTATTTGGGCATGGCAAACGGCGAGTGTGGCTAACGCCAGCAACCCGGTTCCGATCCCGCGTACGCCCATGAGTGTCATAAAGAAATCTATCGGTCTGGCCGATGCCAGTCTATAGTACTATATGCTCCCACGCCTTAGAAAACAGTCTACCATCAAAAGTGCTAAGCAAGAAGGTGTCCTTTCGTGAATTTTGTGAAACAAATGTGTAGATTCAGCCTCTTCCGGGGAGAGAGCGGGCTAAACAGGATACAATAGACTCGTCTTATGTGTCGGGGGGCCACAATACGATTTTTGGTAGCCACGATCATCGTGGCGGCAGTACCACTCGGGTACGGTTGGGCCCAAACCACAGGTTTGGATTGGCGACACATTGGCAATGCTGCGATTGATTTGCCGCTGCCTTCCGTTGCCACCGGTCCGGTGGATAGGGTCTGGTACTCGGCGGATGGGTCGGTTTTGTACGCCCGGACGGTTTCCGGACGGATCTTCCAAACCAGCGATTTCGATCAGTGGCAGCGCGTGACCGATGCGAAAATTGCCGCACCGGTGCGCGAAAACCCGCCCGTTGCAAGTCTGCCGGAGCCGCAGATCAGAGCGGCCCAGGTGGCCGGTTCCAGCCGGCTGTATGGGGTGGGACGGGATGCATACCGGTCGGACGACGGCGGAATTTCCTGGTCGAATCTCACCGCATATAAGCAGGCATCGATTCTTGGCGGACAGCTCTCGGATGTTGCGGCGTCGCCGAAAGATCCGGACGATGTGGTGGTGGCAGCGAGCAGCGGAGTTTGGCGTTCGCTCGACGGCGGTTTATCCTGGAGCGGCCTGAATCAAAGTCTGCCGAATTTGCCTGCGGGCAAGTTGGTGAGCGTTCCGAGCGGATCTCGCGGCGTTCAACTGGCATTAGCAGGAACTGTCGCGCAAGTAGAATGGGCGCCGGGAGAAAAGACGGCGTGGAAACTGGTGGACTCGAGCGCGGTGCAGCGCGAATGGGCGACGAAGAGCGCATTATCGCTGGAATTAAAGCGCACCATAACCGCAATCGCAACCGCAAAAGAATTTATATATACCGGAGATTCGGAAGGCAGGCTCGCGGTATCGCCGGACGGCGGTGCAAGTTGGCCGCAGCAATTCAAACTGGCGGATTCGGTGGGGCCGGTTTCTTCGATTTGGGTCGATCCGAACGATGCTCGCCTTGCGATCGCCGTGTTTGGCGCGCGGCCGGGTCCGGCGAGTGAGCCCAGCAAGGCCGCGTATGTTCTGCGTACCATGAACGGCGGAATCTACTGGGACGATATCACCGCGAATTTGCCCGGGGCTGCCGTTGCGCATGGAGTTACGGCGGACCGGGTGAGCGGCTCAATTTATGTCGCGACCGATGCGGGCGTGTTTTATACATCGACGGATCTTGCATCAGCGGGTCGTGCCACGAACTGGACATCGCTCAGCGGGAATCTCCCGTCTGCGGCCGCGATGGACGTAAAGCTGGATGCGGGCGGTAACCAGTTATACGCCGCGCTAGACGGCTATGGCGTCTACGCGGCGATTGCGCCACACCGGTTCCGCGATGCACGCGTGGTGAGCGCGGCCGATTATCGTTCGCGGCCGGCAGCTCCGGGCGCATTGCTGAGCGTGCTGGGAACGAAGGTGGAATCGGCGCACAGCGCAACGCAAGTGATTCCGATTCTCGCCGCCTCCGACACAGCGTCACAAATCCAAGTGCCTTTCGAAGCGAAGGGCCCGAACGTCTCGATCGCGCTGGAAGCGGCTGCGGGGCGATACACGGTGGGATTGCCTTTGCAAAATGTTTCGCCGGCGATCTTTGTAGATCCGGAAGGAACGCCGCTCATCCTGGATGCCGAGACAGGCATTCTGCTGGACGCGAACAAACCGGCGCGCGCCAACACACGGGTGCAAGTTTTGGCAACGGGTTTTGGACGCGTGCAGCCGGATTGGCCCACGGGCATGGCGGCGCCGATGGCTGATCCGCCGCGCGTAATGGCAACAGTACGAGCCAATTTGGACAACATTCCGCTTGAAGTTACACAGGCCACGCTGGCGCCTGGCTATGTCGGTTTTTATCTCATCGAGATTCAGTTGCCGCAGATCGTGAACGCGGGTCCCGCGGAACTGGTTTTGGAGGCGGAGGGACAGCAAAGCAATCGGGTTCGGCTGTATGTGCAACCCTAGCTGGTCACTGTTCAATTGCCATGCTCCCAACTTCCTGGCGACGGCTCTTAAGTCTCATCCGAATTCTGCTCGGGATGAGCTGTCTCACCATCCAGCTCATCTCGTATAGCTTTGCCTGGACCGATACCGCGATCCTCTTCGCGGGCTACACGATTTACGCCTGTGTGGCGCTGTTCTGGAGGAGCTTGGAAGATTCCGGCTATCCGACGCTGGCGCTGATCGTCGACTTTGTGTTCTTTTTCCTTTCGGCGACCAGCAACGCGTCGTACAGTTATTGGATCAGCTCGGTTTTCTATGCATACGTGCTGATTGTCGCGGTGATGCTTCACACCTGGTGGAAGGCGGTGGCGGTCGCGGCGGGCGCGGTGATCCTGGCATATGTAGTTCCGTCGCTGCACGCGGAAGTTTTACGGCCGGGGCTGATCTCGGCCGGAATTTTGGGATGCGTGGTGGCCATTCAGCGCGAATATCTGGAGGAACGGCTGTCGAATGCATCGCGCCAGACGGTGCTGTATCGCTACGATGCTGAGAAAGCGCGCGAGACTGAGCGGCAGAGAATCGCCGCCGATTTCCATGATGGTCCGCTGCAGAGTTTCATCAGCTTTCAGATGCGGCTGGAGATTATCCGCAAGCTGCTGCTGCGCGATGTGACATCGGCGACCGAGGAATTAGTGCAGTTGCAGGAGCTGTGCAAGAACCAGGTGAACGAATTGCGATCCTTCGTGCGCAGCATGCGTCCGGTGGATGTGGAAGGCAGCTTGAATGCGACACTGAGGCGCGTGGTGGAGCAGTTCCAAAAAGACAGCGGCATTCCGTCGAGCTTCGTGAGTTCGGAATTCCTGGAGCCGGCCGAACCCGAAGTATCGCTCGAACTGCTGCAGATTGTCCGCGAAGCCTTGTACAACGTGCAGAAGCATTCGTCGGCTACGCGCGTGGCGGTGAGCATCGCAAAGTCGGACAAGGCCCTCGAAATCACGGTGGAGGACAACGGCAGCGGATTCCCGTTCAGCGGAAAATATTCGCTTGACGAGCTGGAGCTACTGCGGCTAGGTCCGATGAGCATCAAGCGCCGCGTCCGGACCCTGGGCGGCGATCTAACGCTCGATTCCCGGCCGGGCCAAGGCGCGGGGTTGAAGATCCGGCTTGCGACGTAACGCGGCTGCTCTGTTGTCATTCGCTGCACTCTGCGGGTGCGGCCATTATAAGGATTTTTCGCTGCCAGTGCAGTCCGGCGGACCTTCGGTCACGTGGCATTGGCTGGCACGCCCGGAACCCGTGCTGACGCGCGGGTCGGCGGGCGATTTCGATTCCGTGGACGTGCTCAATCCGTCGGTGATCCGGCAGGGCGACGCTTACTACAATCTTTATTCCGGATTTGACGGCAAGACCTGGCATACGGGTTTAGCGGTATCGGCCGACGGCATCGCCTGGCATAAAGAAGGCCGGATTTTGTCGCCCGATCCGCGCACCTGGGAAGGCAATGCGATCGCCGCGAACGGATCGGCTCTGGCGGAAGCGAGCGGCATTCTCTACTACTATCAAGCAGGCGATTCGGTGGTCCGCATTGGCTTGGCGCGCTCGGCCAACGGACATCAATGGCAGAAGAACGCGGCACCGGTGCTGGATGTGGGTCCGAATGGAAGCTGGGATGAGCGCGGTGTCGCGGATCCGGACGTGATCCGTGTCGGATCGAAATACTACATGTTTTATCTCGGGCAGGATCGGGCGCGGCGGCAGCGGCTGGGCGTCGCGATGTCGAACGACGGCGAGACTTGGTATAAGCTGCGGTCGAATCCGATTCTCGAGCTGGGCGGATATGGCGCGTTCGATGAGAATGGGCTGGGCGAGCCGGCGGTTTGGGCGTCGCACGGCTATTACTGGATGCTTTACACAGGGCGCGACAGGAATGAGGTCCGGCGCATGGGGATGGCGCGATCGCGCGATGGCGTCCAGTGGGAGAAGCTACCGGAAGTGTTCGCGGGGGATCAGGCGTGGAACTCCAAAGTGCTGTGCGACGCGAGCGTTCTGGAAGAAGGCGAGCACCTGACAGTGTGGTTTGGCGGCGGCGATGCTGCGCGTCCGGATCAGAACATTCACGGTCAAATCGGCGTGGCCGAAATCCGGTGAATTCGGTGACAGGATACTCAATTCCCGATTTCTGGCCTGGCTCACTGGCCGGAAAATCGGGAATTGAGTATCCTGTCACCGGATTTTTCCTGACCGGATTTTTCCGCTAGAATCACGTCAGCATGAAGATCGGCATCACCTGCTATCCCACCTATGGCGGTAGCGGCATCGTCGCGACTGAGCTTGGGTTGGAGCTGGCCACTCGCGGGCACGAGATTCACTTCATTACTTATGCGAACCCCATTCGCCTGGACCCGGGAATCCCGCGCATCTATTATCACGAGGTCGAGGTTTCGAATTACCCGCTGTTCCAATATCCGCCGTACTGTTTGGCGCTCGCGTCGCGCATGGCGGAGGTGGCGGAGAACGAATCGCTGGACCTGCTGCACGTGCACTACGCCATTCCGCATTCCATCTCCGCGATGCTCGCCCAGCAGATGATGGCCGGGAAGCGCCGGCTGCCCTTCATCACCACGCTGCACGGCACCGACATCACGCTGGTGGGCGTGGACCGGTCTTATTTTCCGATCACGAAATTTTCCATCGAAAAGTCGGATGGAATTACCAGCATCAGCCAGGATCTGCGCCGCGACACCATCGAAACGTTCGGCGTCGCGAACGAAATTCGCGTGATCCACAATTTCGTGAATACAGAGATCTACCAACCGGCGTCCGAGCGGCGCAACGACGAAAAGCGGATCATGCACATTTCGAATTTCCGGCCGGTGAAGCGCGTGGTGGATTGCATCCGCGTTCTGGCGGAAGTAGTGAAGCAAACGCCGGCGCATCTTTATATGGTGGGCGATGGGCCGGACCGTCCGGTGGCGCATCGGCTGGCGAAAGAGCTGCACGTGGAAAAACACGTCACGTTCATGGGCAAGCAGGACCATGTGTATCGAATATTTCCGCAAATGCACGTGCTGCTGATGCCGAGCGAGATGGAATCGTTCGGGCTCGCCGCGCTGGAGGGGATGGCGTGCGGCGTTCCTCCGGTGGCGACGCGCGTGGGCGGGGTTCCGGAGCTGGTGACCAACGGCGTGGATGGGTTTCTCGAAGACGTCGGCGATATAGAAGCGCAAGCCGCACGTGTGGTCGAACTGTTAACGAACGAGAATCTGCATCAAAAGATGGCGCTCGCGGCGCGCCGAACGGCGGTAGAGCGCTTCGCGACGTCGCTGATTATTCCGCAGTATGAGCAATATTACCGAAACATCATGTCGCAATAGCGCCAAATAACTCCGTTGGGTGTAGGGTGTAGGGTTATTCTCAACAACAACGGAAGAGTTCCGCGCGCAACTCTCACATTCTTTTAATCTTTTTGAGTGGAATCCAACGGTCCGCAGCGGATGCACTCGTGCTGTTGGGATAGAAGAAGGTTCCGACCGTGAGGAATGCACGCTATTGCATCGCTCTTTGTGCAAACCTGCCGTGGCTTTTGCTTCAGGATGCCCGCTCCTATCCGGTGTCGCTGCGTAGGTACTCAAGGGTCGCAAATAAATTTTCAGTGCTGGCCTTAGTGGCAGTGGGCTGCAGCGCTCAGTCCATCACTCTGAATCCCAGCTTTGTCGACTTCGCATCGGTCGCGGATTCAGCGACGCTTCCGGGTCCTGAAGAACTGGGTGTGGGGAGCTCGCAAAACTTGCCGTTCAGACTTCACGCGATCCTGCCCTTTCAACCCGGCGGACCGGATTTTATCGTTCTTTCGCCTTCGAGCGGCACGACTTCGGAATTCATATGGATCGCCCTAAATCCGAATGTGGTGCCCTATCTGCCACAAGGCAGTTACGGGCTGACCTTGCAACTGGAAACACCGGGCCAGACTTCCGGTCCTTACGCGTCGATCCCGATCTCCCTCGTCGTTTCCCCTCCGCCTTCCCCGATGATTTCGTCGATTGTCAGCGCGGCCAGCTTGCAGCCGAATATTGCTCCAGGTGGAATCGTCAGCATATTCGGCGCGAACATCGGCACACCGCCCGTCTCGGCTCAGTTCAACGATGCTGGACTCTATCCCACCACACTAGGAAACACTTCCGTTACGTTCAACGGAACACCCGCCGCGTTGCTTTACGTGAGCACTAGCCAGATTAACCCGTAGTCCCGTTCGAAGTGGCCGGACAAAAGTCGGTGAACGTCGTTCTCACCCATGACTCTGTGGCCACTGCACCGTTCGCGCTCGCGATTGCCGACACCGCTCCCGCGATCTTCACCACTACGCAAACGGGAAAGGGACAAGGAGCAATCCAGAACGCAACCGGGCCTGCCAGCTCGATCGCGAACAGCACCGACAATCCAGCAGCTAAGGGTTCGGGCATCGCAATCTTCGCCACCGGAGGCGGCGCGCTGAATCAGCCCGTGCAGGATGGCAGCATCCCCTTAAACGTACTCGAGCCACCTGGCTATATTCCCGCAGCGGCGCTGTCGCTCACGATCGGAGGGCAGCCAGCGAAAATCCTCTACGCAGGATTAGCTCCGTACGAAGTCAGTGGAATGTTGCAGATCAACGCCGTCGTTCCGGCCGCCATCGGCTCTGGCACCCAACCAGTAGTCTTAACCATCGGCGACAACGACAATGCCGCGCAACAGGTCACCGTTGCGGTCAAATAGGACCAACCGACTCCCCACTTCGTACATTTATGTGGTGGCAGAGAACAATCAGCTACTGTTCAGCAACGGAGACACCTGGACTTATTTCGGCTCGTGGTCAAACCACTAGGAGAACAAATGTGAGAGACCTCTTATTAGTGTTCATCTTCGTGCTCCAGTGCATGGGGCAAACGCCCGAACCCCAGCCTTCGCCCCTGCCCGCGGGCGGTTCCCTCAGTGGCACCCTCGATGGCGAAGATGGCACAGCCATCGCCGACGCCATTGTGGGTTTGACTATCGTTCCGCCATATCCTGCTGGTAGGCTGCGGCAGACGGAATGGACTACAACCTCAGGCGTGAACGGCTCCTTCCAATTTGTGAAGCTACCGCCCGGTAATTATCGAGTTTGTGCGCAAGCACAAGGAACTGCTTGGCTTAATGGGTGCGAGTGGGGGGCTCAGCCCCCACCGCTATCGATTACTGCGACTGGGCCCGGCGTAAAATATCCGGTCGTGCTCAAGAAGGGCGTATTCGTGCCGGTGCGCCTCAACGATCCATCGGGCTTGTTGGCCCAGTATGAAGGCAAGTCTGCATCTGCACAACTGCTAATCGGTGTTGAGAACGACGCTTCGTTCTTCCGAACGGCGCCTATCGTCTCGACAGACTCGGCAGGAAGAAATCATCAAGTCTTGATCCCATTCGGAGCTCCGATCAATCTGGTGATATGCAGCCCCGTCTTCCAGTTAAGCAACGCCGCCGGGATCGCCCTTCCAACCTCATCGACGTCGATACTGATATTCGTGCAGCGGGGCGACCAAGCCCAAACACTAACCCTCAACATTACGGGGGTAACCCTGCCGTGATTAATCGCATTCCCACCTCTTTCCGGTTTGTCGCATTTGTGATGTTGACGTCCGACATATGTGCAGCACAGTTTCTGAATATTGATGTTGAGCCTTATCAAATCTCGGTAACCGCCGATTCTTTGGCAGCTGCCAAAGCCGCCGCTGTCTATGTCGGTGTTTCCACGACATCAGTCCCGTTCAAGTACGCTGGCGTCCGACCAGTCGGTGACACTCCCAATTTCGTGGTCGTTAGCCCATCGAGTGGGACTGCTCCTCTGACCATCGGAATCGGCCTGAATCTAGAAGTGGTGCCATACCTGCAGCCGGGCTCGTATCAAGAGGCTGTGGAATTTTCCACCCCCGGCGAGGCCCCACCATATGCCAATGCCGTCATTCAACTCAATGTCGCGCCCCCTCCGCCGCCAGCTATCACGTCGATCCTCAACTCCGCCAGCCTACAACCATCTGTTTCGCCCGGTGCGATGGTTTCCATCTTCGGCTCCAATCTCGGAACACCGCCAGTCGACGGTCATTACGATGATTCCGGATTGTTCCCAACAGCGCTCGGCAATACAACGGTCACGTTCAATGGGACTTCTGCGGCGCTGCTTTACGTCAGCACGGTGCAAATCAACGCGGTGGTTCCGTATGAAGTCGCCGGACAGAAGAGTGTCAGCGTGGTAGTGACGCACGACTCGGTGGCGTCACCCGCTTTTTCGCTGCCATTGAGTGCGACCTCACCCGCCATTTTCACCGTGAGCCAAAACGGCCAGGGAGAGGGCGCGATTTTGAACGACGATCCGAATGTGGCTCCGACGCCGAATAGCGCGCAGAATCCCGCAGCGAAGGGAATTCCGATTTCCATGTATGTCACAGGCGGCGGATTGCTGAGCCAGAAACTTCAAGATGGAGGAATTCCGTTGATTATTGGGGAACCGCCCTACTTCAATATAGCGGCGCCGGTCTCGGTGAAAATCGGCGGACAACCGGCGCAGGTGATTTACGCCGGGGCGATTCCTTACCAGGTGGCCGGGATGCTGCAAGTGAACGCGATCGTGCCGAGCAACATCGGCTCCGGCGCACAACCCGTGATCTTAACCATCGGCGACAACGACAATGCCGCGCAGCAGGTCACCGTTGCGGTCAAATAGCTAACCAACCGCGAAGGCGTCTGGTTCGTCCAAGACTCAGCCATATTTGTGCTGTAACCAAATCTCTTTCGCGGAGTAGTGCTTAACATGACCAGCTTGTTGCCGGATATCCGAT
>DATGIH010000278.1:0-59384 GCA_035295865.1 Bryobacteraceae bacterium | reverse complement strand
GAGTTGGTTCGTGAATATCAGGCAGCCGGATTGCCCATCGAATACCGGCATCGCACCAATCGCAACGGATTCAAAGCCGGCGCGCTGCAAGAAGGAATGGCGACGGCGACCGGCGAACTGATCGCGATTTTCGACGCCGACTTCGTTCCGCCCAAGGATTTCTTAACCCGCACGGTGCACTATTTCGCCGATCCGCAGGTGGGCGTGGTGCAGACGCGTTGGAGCTATCTGAATCGCTACTACAGCCTGCTGACAGAAGTGGAATCCATGCTGCTGGATGGCCACTTCGTCATCGAACATGGCGCACGCTGCGGCAGCGGACTGTTCTTCAATTTCAACGGCACTGCGGGAATCCTGCGGGCGAAGATGATCGAGGACGCGGGCGGCTGGCAGCACGATACGCTGACCGAAGATTCCGATTTGAGCTATCGCGCGCAGCTCAAAGGCTGGCGTTTTGTTTACGTCCCGAGCATCGACTGCCCTTCGGAGCTGCCGGTCGACACTTACGGTTTCCAAGTCCAGCAGTCGCGCTGGGCCAAGGGATTGACCCAGGTTGCGATCAAATTGCTGCCCCGGATTCTGCGCGCGGATCTCCCCTGGCGCGTCAAAGCAGAGGCGTTTTTCCATCTCACGCCCAACATTTCGTATCCGCTGATGCTGGTTGTATCGGCGCTCATGCTACCTGTCATGATCGTGCGGTTTTACATGGGATGGTTCCAGATGTTGACCATCGACATGCCGCTGATCATCGCGTCTTTCTGGTCGATCTCGGCGTTTTATCTGGTCGCGCAGCAACAGCTCTATCCCAAGAGCTGGAAGCGCTCGCTGCTGTTGCTGCCTGCGCTGATGGCCGCCGGCATCGCACTGACATTGGTCAACACGAAAGCGGTGATCGAAGCGATCTTCGGCGTCCAGACCGCGTTCGCGCGCACTCCAAAATATGCGATCGGCGACCGCAAGGTGAAAATCGAGCACGCCCGCTATCGCCGCCGCAGCGGTTGGCTTCCGTATGCGGAAATAGCGGTAGGCAGCTATTTCGTTTACATGGTCGCGTTCGCGATCGCTACCTGGAATTTTGCCGCCGTGCCGTTCCTGCTGCTGTTCGTCGCCGGATACTACTGGGCCGGTTTCAGTACGCTCTACCAGGAGTGGCAGGGACGCATGCGATTCGAGCGCGAGCAGGCTCTGGCGCTCGAAAAGACGGCTGCTTAACGGCATTTCGGATTTTTACAATACTCGCCCGGGACGCTCTGCGATACTTGCGGCATGAGCGAAAACAAAGATATGCGAAGTTCGGTGATCTCGGGCATGCGGTATCGCAATGCGTCCGCGGCGATTGAGTGGCTCTGTAACGTTCTCGGCTTCACGAAACACGCCGTTTATTCCGGACCCGATGGCAGCGTTCAGCACGCCGAGCTTACGCTGGGCGGCGGCATGATTATGCTCGGTTCAGTCCGGGAAAACGAAGCCGTGCGCTACATGGCGCATCCGGACGAAATCGGCGGACGGGAAACCCGCAGCGAATACATCGTGGTATCCGACGCGGACGCGGTTTTTGCCCGCGTCAAGGCATCGGGCGTCGAAATCGTTCGCGATATCCAGGATCAGAGCTATGGGGGACGCGATTTTACCTGCCGCGATCCCGAGGGCCACGTTTGGAGCGTCGGAACTTATGACCCTTGGCACGGGAAATAATCTCTATCGCTCAGATCGCGCCATCAGCTTTTGTGTGTTCTCCAGCAATTGATAATGGCCCTCGGTGAGGCGGTCAATCTTTTCGTGCAGATACGCGATCTTGGTTTCTGTGTTCATGCTGGTTTGAAATTCGATGTCGGAACGAATGCGATCGCGCGCGCGCTGGCGATTCTGGCTGGTCAGAACGAATAGCGTCAGAAAGATGGCTTCGAGTGAAGCGAGCACTGCCATAAACTCGAACGGATAGGGATCGAAAGCCTTCAGGCTTTGGAATATCCTCAGGTTGATGAGAATCCAGACCCCGAAAAAGAGCGCGTGGAGAAGCACTGAGAGTAAACTGCCGGTGAGAGCAGGCACGGCATCCGCCCAGCGAGTAAGGACGGTATCCTGCTCGTCAGTCACATCGTTCACGTTCCGGGTGACGGTCCGCCGAATCACTTCGTCTGTCCTGCGCAGACGCCGCGCCGCTACGCTGAGTAGATTGAGCGCGGCGGGCGGATATTTACTCACGTAATCCAGGAAGTGCACGCGATCGATGCGCAGCAATTCGACGTCGGAGATAGCCGCCACCCACGCCGTGCGCGGTCCGTTATCCAACATCGACACCTCGCCGAAAATATCGCCGGCCTGTGAAGTTTCGAGCACGATCTTCTCGCCCTCGTGGTTTCGCACGAAGATCTCGACCTCGCCACTACGCACAATGTACAGCGCATCGCCGGGGTCGCCAAAATTGAAGACGGTCCCCCCAGGTGGGAAGCGGAGCAGATCGATGCGCTCGGCCAAGGCGGCGCGCTCCACGTCATTCAGCTCGCGCAAGTGTTCCACTTCAGTCAGAATCGATGGGTCCGTGGGCATGGGACCACACTACAACAGCTTCTGACTTTGTGGGGCAGCCAATCGCCCTGTAGAAACTCGGCTGCGGCCTGAAATTCCGTCCCACGATAGCTGCCACTGCTCGCGATTCTCTCGCACGAGTTGTGGCGAACCATTTGTAGCGCGGTTCGATCCGAACGTTGTGCGCAGCGACGAATACCTCCAAACACCGTTAGGAATATTTCCTAAATAAGTAAGGAATAGCCTAGCTGTACCTGGGAAACGTAATCTCTAAAATGGGACTATTAGGCGTATTTAGCGCGCATCTCGCGTGAGATACTTAGGCTTCGCTACGCGAAAGAGGTGACACCGATGCGAGCCGTCATGCTTCTGCTTCCCTTCGCGGGACTACTCCAGGCCGATATTAACTACTCCGTTGCCGATCTGGGATCGCTCGGCGGGCCCTCCACCGTGGCGTTCGCGATTAACAATTCTGGGACCGCGGTTGGATGGGCAGATTCTCCGTCGAGCGATCCGAGCGCATTTGCCGCGCCGGCGGGGAGTTCGCTGCAGAAACTTGCAGGACTACCCGGCAGCACCGATAGCGACGCATACGGCATCAACTCGCAAGGGACTATCGTTGGAACTTCCTACATAAATGGTCAGGCGCATGGCGCTGTTTGGAACGGGTCTCAGGTTTCGGACTTGGGTACCGGCGTTTTTGCGATGGGAATAAATGATGCCGGCGCAATCGTGGGCGGCAACGGGCAAGCGTTTCTGTCGCAGAACGGAAACTCCACCGATCTCGGCGTCTTGTCCGGCGGAAATTGGAGCGCGGCTTATGGAATCAACAACTCTGGCGTTGTGGTGGGCTACGGCAACACCGGCAGTGGCGCATTTCGCGGATTTGTCTGGACTGCGGGCACCGGAATGCAGGAACTTGGCACGTTTGGAGGAAGGAGCAGTTATGCGATGGCTGTCAACAGTAGCGGCGAGGTTGTCGGGCAAGCCTGTCTTTTGAGCGGATACGCGAATGCGTTCCTCGAGGTGAACGGAGTCATGACCGATCTCGGAACTTTGGGCGGTGGAAACAGCTACGCATATGGGATCAACGACGGCGGCGAAGTGGTCGGCTACAGTAACATCGCCGATGGCGATTCTCACGCTTTCCTCTACCTGAACGGAGTGATGATCGACCTGAATTCTCTGATCCCGGCCGATTCCGGCTGGGCTTTGTCGGAAGCCTACGGGATTAACGATGCGGGCCAAATTGTCGGCGAAGGAATGTACGACGGCCAATCGCACGCTTTCCGGTTGGATCTTGATCCCGGACCGGAATTCGGGTTCGCCGCCCAGTTCGCAATCCAGCCGGTGCCTGAGCCCGGTACCCTACCGATGCTTGCAGCCGGTTTCGGCCTGCTGGTATTCTGCGCGCGCGCGATCAAGCGCCGCGCTTGATTCGATAGACCACGGTCTCGCGACCGGTTGCATCTGTTCTTGATCCGATCAGAACGCCGCCAATTTTCTCGACAGCCCGGCGTGAACGCAGATTCTGGGGACCAATCACAAAAATGATGTTGGAGACGAACTGGAACGCGTGCCGCATCATCAACTGCTTCATTTCGCCGTTGTAGACGCCGCCCCAGTAAGCGCGCGCCAGGAAGGTCCATCCGATTTCGACCCCGCTGTTTTCCGGGTCGTAGCCGTGAAATCGAGAGGATCCAATGACGCCGCCCGTCTTGGCATCCAGCGCGATCAACGCTCCGCCGGATTCCATCGCCTCACGAAAAAACTCCTGGAACACGGCTTTCTCATAGCGGTTCCGGGCAGGATGCAGTTCCCAAATCAGTGGATCGGAGGCTACCGCATACAACGCCTCGAAATCTTCTTGGCGAAGCGGCCGAAGCTCCAGCAGCTCGCCCCTCAATGTGGGCTGCCGTTCCATTCCGCTGCCTCTAGCGGGACTCCAGACTACGGACCGGCTCGCCCTCGCTTGGGAACTCGAAGATCTCGCCGCCGGTGTGCACCACCATCACGCCAGGACCGATAGGCCGGCCGCCGTTAACGAAAAACACCGCGCCATCGGTGGATTCGCCCGAATTGAGTTTGGTGGATACGAGCGCGATGGCCGCCGCTGCAGCACCGGCTTTAAAGCGAATCGGCATACCGACCGCCAGCGCGTCTTCGCGGCGCCGTTCGTAACCGTTGCTCGTTTGCATTTTGATGTTGCCGTAGAGCTGGTTCTCATATGTCGTCACCAGCTTGATGACATCGTGGCGGCTGGCTTTGGAGAGCAGCGAATTCACCACGGCGAGAGCGGGAGTGGCGGGCAGATCGCCGCCGTCGTGTCTGCGATAGGTGAAATCCTCGGGCTTCACGGTCCAAGAAACGGGCGATCCATTCGAAATGGAAACCTGCACGATGGAATAATCTTTGACGTGCGGCGGCAAGTAGGCGAACATCACCGTGACCGAGCCTTTGGTCAAGGTCTTGAAGTGCAGTCCGTTGGATTCGAAATCGATGACCTGCGCCGGCGCGAATACGGACACAGCGAGTCCCAGGAGCCAGCGCAACCTCATAAGTTCATGATAAACGTTCGACGCCCCAAATCGAACCACGACCGCCCGGGAGTGTCCGTACAAACTTCCGCATTCATGGTAGCGCTCCCTTGCGGTCGCGGTTCCGTAGCGATATTACTTCGTCGACGTTTCGTTCTTGTGATAATTCGGATACGCTGGCCGCTTCGGCTTCGGCACCGGATGCGCGGCCAATTCCTCCATCACCACTGAGACTGCTTTCTCCAACTGAGAATCGTGACCGGCCAGGACGAGCTCCGGATCCATATCCACTTCTATATCCGGCGTGATTCCGTGATTTTCCACTTCCCACTCGCCATTCGGATTCCAGACGCCCGAACTCGGCGCGGTAGCGAATCCGCCATCCATCAGTTCCGGGGATGCGGCGCGGCCCACCAATCCGCCCCAGGTGCGTTTTCCGATCAGCTTGCCAACGCCCGCGCGATGGAAATACCAAGGCATGGCGTCTCCGCCAGAACCGGCGAATTCATTGATGATCATCACCTTCGGTCCAAAGATCGCGCCTTGCGGCTGCGCTTCGTCTGCTCCGTCCCGCGTGGCCACCAAACTCATCAACGGACGCTTCAAGTACTCGATGATATCGGTGGCCAGCGCGCCGCCTGCGTTGAACCGTTCGTCGATGATGGCCGCTTCCTTGCCCACCTGCGCGAAGAAGTAGCGATTGAAATTGATGTAGCCGCCCATGGAGGTATCCGGCATGTAGATGTAGGCGACACGCCCGTTGGTCATCTGATCCACTTTGCGGCGATTGTCTTCCACCCACGCGAGATTGCGCAATCGGCCTTCGTCGGCAACGGGAACCACCGTTACCTCGCGCGAGTTCGCGCCGGAAGCATCCGGGCCGACCTTCAAGATTACGGATTTACCGGCCGTGTCTTCAAAGAAACTGTAGACGTTGTCATTCGCGCGCAGCTCTTGACCGTTGACGGACAGCAGGTATTCGCCCGCTACAACGTTCACGCCCGGCTGAGTGAGCGGCGCTTTCAATTGCGGATTCCAGTTCTCGCCATTGTAGACGCGCGCAAAACGATAGCGCCCGTTTTCGATTTTGTAGTCGGCGCCGAGCAACCCGGTCGGCACTTTTTTCACATCCGGAGTATCGCCGCCGCCCGCTCCGAGATGTCCAATGGTCAGTTCACCGAGCATTTCCTGGAACAGATAATTCAACTCGCTGCGGGAACCGAGCGAATCCAGATATGGCGCGTATTTCTTTTCAGCGGCTTCCAGGTTGAGCCCGTGGAAATTGGGATCGTAGAAGAAATCCCGTTCCACACGCCAAACTTCGTGATACATCTGCTTCCACTCGGCGCGCGGATCCACGCGCACCTGGATACCCTCGGTCTTGAGGGTTCCGTCACTCGCCGGAGTAGCGGGTGGCGGCGTTGGGGGCCCTCCCGGCCCGGCCATAGGCTTCAACGCGGCGATCACCCAGCGGTCGCCTTGCCGGTACAGCATCTTTTCACCGTTTTGCGCAATCTCGAAGCCGCGCACCCCGCTGATTGCGACATCGGATTTCCGCGTTTTCAGATCGAAGCGATGTACCGTGAATTCTGGTGGTCCGGTTTGCGTGCCGGGCACGAGCGTTGGAGTTTCTACCGCAAACAGCACGCCGGGTTTGCCGGTTTGCAGCGATACGTAACGGCGCGGAGGCAGGGGCAGTGCGAGAATTCGCTGGCTGATGTTGTCGAAATCGATATCGACAGTCACGT
Source organism: Bryobacteraceae bacterium (assembly GCA_035295865.1). Taxonomy (GTDB): domain Bacteria; phylum Acidobacteriota; class Terriglobia; order Bryobacterales; family Bryobacteraceae; genus Palsa-89. The sequence continues at coordinate 52,570 of DATGIH010000278.1, read as the reverse complement.
CCGCTGGTTTCTTGGCTTCGTCTTTCTTCTCTTCCTTCTTCTCGGGCTTTTCTTCGTCGCTCTCGGGCGCTAGCGGCGATGCTTGCGATTTCGACAGAACTGCGAGGTACACGCTCCGGCTCATGGGACGCGACAAGCTGTGGATATCCGGCTCGAGTGCGGGTCCGACGTCGGTGCTGGATGTAAAGTAGAGATACTTTCCGTCCTTGTCGAAGACGGGGTAGCGACAGTCGCTCATGCCATCGGTGATTTGCGTAGCTTTTCCATCCGCCAGGGAATAGACATGCACCGCCGCCATGTAATTCTTGATCCGCCGCGCGTACGCGAGCCACTTGCTATCCGGCGACCACACCGGTGTCAGATCGCCTCCACCCGCAAAGGTCCAGTACATGTCTTTGTCGACTTTGACCGGCTTCTTTTGCTCGAGATCGATGTACCAAATCGTCAGATGGCTATCGACGTAGGCGATCTTCTTGCTGTCAGGCGACCAGCGCGGCGAAAAATAGAATCCCGGTTGATCTCCCAAGGGGATCTTCTTCACTTCACCCAGACCGCTTTGAGGCGCCAAATGCAACTGATACTCGCCTGAGTCATCCGAGAAATACGCGATGGTTTTGCCATCCGGCGACCAGGCAGGATCGCGCTCCATGACCGACGTCGTATTCGTTAGATTGCGGATGTCGCCCTTTTCGGCTGGAACCGTGAGAATTTCGCCGCGCGCTTCAAACACCGCGCGTGCGCCGGTCGGCGAGATATGCGCGTTGTGCAGCCGCTTGCTGACGTCAACGAGATGCTCGCGCGTTTCCACCAGATCGCCCGTGATGTGCACATTCACAGGAGTGCTCTTGCCCGACTTCAGATCGAACAGATGCAGCGCACCGAACTGTTCATAGACGATCGCTCCCGGACCGGCTGAAGCCGACTTGAGATCCAGACCTTGATTCTCCAGCACCTGCTTTACTTGCTTTGAGTGCGTGTCGTAGGAAAAAAGCGATACAGGTCCATTGCGATCCGAGAGGAAATAAACTTTGTCGCCCACCCACATCGGGTTGTAATCGTTCGAACCTTCGCGCGGAATTTTCTCGACGTGTCCGTTTGCCAGCGTCACAATCCAGATTGGCGTTGCTTCGCCGCCGCGATATCGCTTCCAAGCCGTGAAAGCGCGGCCGATCGGGACATAGGCTAAGTGAGCGCCGTCCGGCGAATACGCTGCTTCGTAACCCATGGGTAGCGGCAATTTGTCCGGAATTCCGCCTGCTCCAGGCGCGACTGTGAAAAGCTCCGCGAATCGAGAAAAGCTGGTCCGATTGGAAGTGAAGAGAATACGGGCGCCGTTAGGTGTCCATCCGAGCACGGTGTCCGGCGCGGGATGAAACGTCACCCGCTTCGGCACGCCGCCCGACGCCGGAACGGTAAACACATCCACATTGCCGTCGTATTCGGCGGTGAAGGCGATCTGCGAACCGTCCGGCGAAAACTTCGGATTTGTTTTCTGGCCCCCGCCCGCGGTAAGGCGTTTGGCTTGGCCTCCCTCGCGCGGGACGCTCCAAAGATCGTCGGCGTAAACGAAGACGATCGAGCTTTGGCTCAAGGTAGGCTTTTCGAGCAGTTCGGCGGACCATCCGGCAACGGCAAACAGGGCGGCAGCGAGCGTGAAGCGGTACATGGGCGAAGTATATCGCAACCGCTATCCAGTTATTGCACGTTAATATTCGTCGTTTTCGACGTCACATTCCCAATAGTGATCGTCATCTGGTAAGTTCCCGATGTGAGCTTGGCTGGAACCATAGCGTTCACTTGATATAAGCCCGCGTAACCGGGCGCCAGTCCGCTGAATGAAACCGGGGCGTCGATACCGCCGATTTGCACGGTGGCCGGCGACGTGGTTTTCGACAGCGGAGTCGCCACCGCTGGATCGCCACTCGCCGGCTGATTGGTGACCGCGCCCAGGCCGTTGGCGTAAAGTTCGACGAACTGGCCGGCGCGGGCTGTGGCCGCCTGGCCGAAAAAGGCCGGAGCATGCGCCACGAGCGGAAGCGTGTAGACGTTTCCGTACGCGTACCCACCATTCGCTGAACTGATGGTTACCTTTACCTGTGCGGACGTTTGTCCTTCCAACTCCCACGGAACCTGCACATTTACCTGTCCCGGCGAAACGTAAATCAAGTGACCGGGTGCGCTGATCTTCGCCGAGGGAACATCGAAGCTCACCAAAACGGAACTGAGCGCGAGCGGCAGGGTCGCGCTCGGGGTGGATCCCAAGCCCGGACTCAGAGCACTTCCAAAAATACTGATGTACGAACCGGGAGCCACTGGTTTACCCGCCGCGAAGCTCGCAGCATCGACAATCTGCGAAATGGTGGGACGCGGGAGCGACATTCCCAGAAAATCCCAGGAGAGACCCAGTCCAGTGACGTTGAAATCGTACTTTCCCGGTTGGCTCGCGAGTATCGCGTCAGCGCTGGCGATGCCGTAAATATTCGTCTTGGCATCGGTGTTCCGCAGTGTGCCGCCGGTAGCTGCGAATGTCACTGGCACTCCGGCGATCGGCAAGCCGAACTGATCGGTGAACTCTACACTGACCGGCCCGATGTCTTGACCCGTCGCGCCATCACCGCCGCCATTCACCTGGATCACGTTCGCTGGATATCCGGCGCTCGCGAGAAAAAGATAGGGAACATGCAGCGTGGCCGCGCTGCTCTGCATAGTGATCATGCCGGAGTAGATTCCGGGAGCCGGAACGCCGCCGGACAAAACCGCATGCACGATTCCGGTGGTACCGGAAGCGAGCGTGATGGTGGTTTGATCGAGACTAACGCGCGTCCCCGATGCGCTGCCTTCCGGCGCGACGGCGAGCGCCAAGGTAACGCCGGAGGCTCCCGCGTTCGTAATCTGGATCGGGACCGTAATCGACGCGGCCGTGACTATTCCAAATGAAAGAGATGGCGGATTCACTGTGATCGCCGAACCAACCGCCGCGCCCACATCCAGCTTGCCGCCTCCCAGCCCAGGCACGCCCGCCGGCTTGTCCGCTTCGTCGAGCCCCACATCTTGAGACGCTGTGTTCATCAAGGCCGATTTGATCTCGACCGCCGTGAACTTCGGGTGAGCCTGCTTCACCAACGCCGACGCGCCCGCGACGAGCGGCGCCGCAAAACTTGTGCCCGATGCCGCAACGAATCCATTCGCGCTGTACAGTTCGCCCAGCGGATCGTAGCGCTGTGCCGCCATATACAGATTTGCGTAATTGGCCGTGCTTCCACCGGTGGCAACCAAATCCGGCTTCAATCCGTTGCTACCGAGGCTCGGGCCGAGCGAAGAAAAAGCCGCGAGCTGATTCGGCGCTCCCAGCGCCTTTTCAATCGCCGCCGGATCGATAAAGATGGTGCGGCCGTTAAACGGTTTCAAGTTTAACCCGTCGCGATTCGAAATCAGGATCGCGGGCCTAGTGGTGAAGAAAAGCCCAGCGGGCGGCGTAAGAGCTGAACTATCCGATTGATAGAAGATCACGCCCGCGGCGCCCGCATCTTCGGCGCTACCCGCCTTGTCCAGAAAAGTGCAGCCGCCGGTTTGGATCAATGCGAATGCACCGTTCAGCGATCCCGCGGGCAACCCGGAGCAGGCACGTCCGTCATCGCCAAGTTCGGTTACGTCGCGCAGGATACCAGCAATCGCTCCGGGCGGAATGGGCGCATCTCCGAAGATGCCGGACATCTGCGGTTGACCCGGCACTTCGATCCCCTCCGACATAAAATGCGAATTCGTTGTAGCGCCCACTTCAATCGCCGATGGCGCATCGCCCGGCGATTGGACGGTCCCGAACGCCGGGGCATTGATAGACTGCCCAATCGCGCTATTTCCTGCCGCTATCACCACCACCATTCCAGCTTTGACCGCGTTCTCCACCGCCATCGCTAGCGGATCGCATGGAACTCCCGGCGCATTTCCGCATGTCGCGCCGGTATCAAGGGGTCCAGAAAGCGCGGGCGAGCCGAGCGAGAGCGTCGCGATGTCCATGTGGTCGTGCAGCGCGTCTTCGAGAGCCATGATGATCGGATCGTCCGGCGTGGTCTCGTTCACCTCCGGCGATCCGAAGATTTTGTAATTGCCGAGATACGCCTTGGGCGCGACGCCGCTCAGCATCAAGCCCGCTGGGCTCATCACTGGCATCCCAGCCGCGCAGGATGCCACTGCGGTTCCGTGGCCAATGCGATCGCGAGGCGAGTAGTCGTCAGGCCGGGAATCGGCCGCTGGATTTTGCGGATCAGTCCCCGCTGCCGCCAGCCGCACGTAGCTTCGCGCCACAATCACTTTGTTGCTGGTGAACGCGCAATCCGCGCCGCTGCAGATCGGATAACCGGCGGGCATTTCAAGCATGGAATCTTGAAACATCGGATGCGTTAGATCGATGCCGGTGTCGATGATCGCGATCTTAATCCCGGCCCCGGCGTTCTCCTGGCCGCCCAGCGTCGTCCAAGCGGTGGGCGCGTTAACCAACTGAGTCGCCCGATTCAGATTCAGCTTGCGCCGGCGCAATGCGACAACGCCTTTTACTCCCGGAAGGCTTTTTAACTCATCCACGCGGCTGGGAGGCGCGGTCACGAAAATCGCATTCAGCAGCATTCTGGACGATCCGGTGACGGTAAACGCGTGACGCGTCAGATTTTGGCGCAGCGCCTCATGACGCGCCTCCTGCGGCGGGCCGTCTAAAAACACTGCATAGCGGGTCTGCCCAATCAGCGGCGCGGCCAGCAATATCGTCCAAAGGGCGATGCGCATTCCATTCGAGTGTAGGCAATCCTGACAAATTTCGAAATAGTACCAACCTTAAGCCACGGCCGGCGTCTAATCCAAACAGGGATTTGGCCAATGAAAACCTTCTTGGACGATTTCCGCTTCGGGCTGCGGATGCTGCGAAAAAGCCCCAGTTTTACCGTGGTCGCGATCTTCACCCTGGCTCTCGGGATCGGCGCCAACACTGCCATTTTCAGCGCCGTTAATTCCGTCCTGCTGCGGCCGTTGCCATATCATTCGGCCGATCGCTTGGCCATGCTTTGGAATGACAACCGGCGGATGAATCTGCATGAAGATCTGACGTCCTACCCAAATTTCGCCGATTGGCGCAGCCAAAGCCGGCTCTTCGAAGACATGGCGGCCTTCTCGGAGAACGGCGCCGATGTCACCGGCGTAGACGTACCGTACGAAGTTTTCGGCTGGAGGGTCGGCGCGAATCTGTTTTCCATCCTCGGCGTTTCGCCCGCCATCGGGCGTACGTTCACCAAGCAGGAAGAAGAACGCGGCCATGCTTCGGTGGTGATTCTAAGCGACGGACTATGGCGCGAGCGCTTTGGCGCGGATCCGAACGTCCTTGGAAGAACCATGCTTCTGGATGGCAATCCTTACGTGATCGTCGGCGTGATGCCTGCGAGCTTCCAGTTTCCAGACAAGCGCACTGAAATCTGGACTCCTTTGGCGCTCTCGGATCAAACCAAAGCAAATCGCGGCGGGCTCTTTTTGCATGTGCTCGGCAAGTTGAAGCCCGGTGCAAGCTTTGAACAAGCGCGCGCGGAGATGACCGCTCTGGGAACCAATCTGGAGCGGCAATATCCGAACAGTAATGCAGGCACCGGCATCTGGGTGGTTCCGCTTCTGAATCAAGTGGTCGGAAATCTTCGGACCGGTCTACTGGTTCTTTTCGCAGCCGTCGGATTTGTACTGCTGATCGCGTGCGCCAATGTCGCGAACCTGTTTCTCGCGCGAGGTGCCGGAAGAGAGCGCGAAATCGCCGTCCGAGCCGCGCTGGGCGCCGGGCGAGCTCGCCTGATTCGTCAACTGCTCACCGAAAGTTTCGTGTTCAGTGTGCCTGCGGGATTAGCCGGACTGCTGGTTGCATATGGGAGCCTGCGCGCACTCATCGCACTGGCGCCCGCCGACATGCCGCGCCTGGATGAAATCGCGATGGACGCGCGCGTTCTTTGGTTCACGTTCGCAATGTCGTTAGCTTCGGCGCTCTTCTTCGGCTTGGTGCCGGCATTCCGGATTTCGCGTAGCGACCTGAACGAATCTTTGCGGGAAGGCGGCCGCGGTATGGCCGGCGCATTGCGCGCCAGTTTCGCGCGGTCGTCGCTTCTGATCGCGGAAGTCGCGCTATCCATGGTGCTGCTGGCAGGCGCGGGATTGATGGTGCGCAGTCTGATTCACCTGCGCGCACTGAATCCAGGCTTCGATTCTTCCAACGTTTTGACGATGCAGCTTTCTGCGCCCTATGCCAAATTCTCAAAGGGCGTGCAGGTCGCCGCACTCTATAGCCGTATCCTGGATCGGCTGAATACGGTTCCCATGGTGCGATCGGCCGGATTGATCACCGACATCTTCCTGAGTTCGACGCCGAACTCGGGCGGATTCTCGGTGGAAGGCAAGCCTTTACCGCCGATCGAGCAACGGGTCGAGGCGACCACGGACTCAGTCAGTCCGAACTATTTCAAAGCCCTGCGGGTTCCTTTAATCGCAGGGCGTTTCTTCGACGATCGGGATCAGGCCGGCTCGCTGCCGGTTGCCCTGATCAACCAAACGATGGCAAAGCAGTTCTGGCCGAACGAAGATCCCGTCGGCAAGCGGTTCCATTTCGGCTGGGGAACCGAGAACGTCCACTGGCTAACGGTGGTTGGCGTGGTGGGGGATATGCGGCGCCAGGGTTTGGATAAAACTGCGCGCGTCGAAACATTTTCGCCGTTGACTCAAGAACCGCGTTCCGATTTGAACTTGGTGATCCGTACGCCCGACGATCCGTTGAAAGCCGCGGGAATCGTCGAGAGCGAGTTGCGAGCAGTCGAGAAAGAATTGGTGATCCAAAAAGTGATGACGCTGGACCACCAGCTTGGAGAATCGCTGTCGCAGCGGCGCTTCCAAACCTGGCTGCTCGGTTTGTTCTCCGGAATCGCACTGCTGCTGGCCGCGGTTGGGATTTACGGCGTCATGTATCATTCGGTGACGCAGCGCATCCATGAATTCGGAGTCCGGCTCGCACTCGGCGCCCGCGCTTCGGATCTCCTGCGCATGGTTTTCGGCCAAGCGGTAATGTTGGTCGGAGCGGGCGCGATCATCGGGACGCTGGCTGCTCTGATCCTGACCCGTTTCGTTGCTACCTTGCTTTATGGCGTCAGCCCAACCGATCCGTTCACCTACGTTGCGGTGTTCTTAGTGCTGATCACCTGTGCGCTGGTAGCCAGCTATCTTCCGGCCCGCCGCGCGATGAAAGTGGATCCGATGATTGCGCTGAGATACGAGTAAAAACCGTTTCTGGTTTCTCTTCGCGCTCCCGGCCGATCATCGCGGCCAGAAACTAAGAACCAGAAACCAGCAACTCCGCCTTCGCCGCTTTGAACGCTGCCAGCTTTTCCGAAGCCTGCTGCTTCACTTTCGCGACATTCTGTTCCTTGATCTTTTCGTAGCCGCGGATTTGGTCCGGAAGCGCGGCGATTTCGAGTGCCTGCGTCAAATTCTCGGGCGTCAGGTTTGCCTGCACCTGCTCGATCAAGTCGCGATACCACTGGATTAAGCTGCGTTCCATGCGCCGGTGCGCCGCGTATCCGAAAACATCCAGCGGAGTCCCGCGCAGCATTTTCAGGTGTTTCAGCGCGAGCAACGGCGTTCGGAACCACGGCCCTAGTGTCAGCTTCTTGTTTACGCCGAAACGTCGAAGCATTGGCGGATGCAGATTGTAACTAACTGACTCAGGAGCGGCCCAGATGTCGCGGACTCCGCGCTCGAACACGGGCTTCGTCAGTAAACGAGCAACTTCATACTCGTCTTTGTATGCCATCAGCTTGTACAAATACCTTGCTACTACTTCTTTCAGCGACGGATCTTGAATCTTGCCTAAAAATGCGGAGTATTCCTGCGCGTAGGATTCGTTTTGATATTCGCGGAGTTCGGCTACGCGGTCGAGTCGGGGTGGCGCTCCCTCGCGGTCGCGGTTCGGTAGCGCGGACGCGTTGGATTCCACCCAACCCGCGTCTTCGTAATATTTACGGCCCCACGCAAATGTCTGCAAATTTCGCTCGATGTCGACGCCGTTCCATTGGATGGCTTTCTCCATCGCGTCGAGCGAAATCGGGATCAAGCCGGCTTGGTATGCGACGCCCATCATGAACAGGTTCACGGCCATGTGGGTGCCGAACAATCCTTCGGCCAAGCGATTCGCATCCAGAAAGATGTTGCGGCCGCGATTCGTCACCGAATTCACCAGCTCCAGCATCTGACCTGGTCCCGAAACCGGGGCGCGGTTGCGGATGTTATCGATGGTCGGCATGACATCGCTATTCACGATGGCCACCGTTCGCCCGGCACTTGCGGTGCCGAGGTTTGCCGGATGCACCACGCCCAGCAGATCGAAACCGAGAATTAAATCGGCGTTGCCGGCGTTTACTTTGGCGGGCGCTTCAATCGGCAGATCGCTCAGCAAAAGGTGCGAAACCACAGCGCCGCCTTTTTGCGCTGTTCCGGTTTGATCGAGCGTGGCGACCGAAAGCCCATCGATCCACGCCGCTGTCGCGAGCAGCGCGTTGATGGTGACTACGCCTGTTCCGCCGATTCCAGGACCAATAATGCGATACCCGTCGCCCGCCTTCACCATGTCGCGCGGCAATGGAACCTCGGCTGGCGGAAGTTTGGGCAGCGATCGTTTCTTGAGCCCGGTGCCAGCTTTGATTTGAACGCTCACGAACGACGGACAATCGCCCATCGCGCACGTGTAATCTTTGTTGCACGACGATTGATGGATGCGGATCTTCTGGCCCAGCTCCGTCATTACGGGCGTCAGGCCCATGCAGTTGGCTTGCTTGACGCAGTCGCCGCAGCCTTCGCAAACTTCTTCGTTGATCACCAGGCGCATGGTCGGCTCGGCAAGTTGGCCGCGCGACCGCTTGCGCCGCTTTTCCGCCGCGCATTCCTGATCGTAAATGATGACCGTGACGCCTGGGATTTTGGGCAGCTCCTTCAGCGTCCGCGGCAGCTCCTCGCGCGAACGCAACTCGGCATTCGACGCGAACACGCTCAGGTCCGTGTACTGCTCGACATTTTCTGACAGCACTACCGTTTTTCGCACACCTTCGGCTTGCAGCTTGCGCGTCAGCTCCGGGATCGGAAGCGCGCCCATCGCGGCCTGTCCACCCGTCATCGCGACGTGGCCGTTGTACAGAATTTTGTACGTGATGTTGACCTTGGCGGCAACACAAGCTTCAATCGCGAGATACCCGGAGTGAAACAGCGTCCCATCGCCGATGTTCTGGAAAATGTGCGGATGATCCACAAACGGCGTCATGCCGATCCAGGGCGCGCCTTCGCCGCCCATGTGCGTCAGGAATGAAATGGCACGCGTGGGGTCCATCAGCCGCATCGCCATAGTGTGGCATCCGATGCCGCCGCCGGCGATTTGTCCCTCGAGCAGCAGCGTTGAACGGTTGTGGGGACAGCCGCTGCAGAATGCGGCGGGGCGGGCGGGGGACGGCTTCGCCGTTGGGATTAGGGATTGGGGATTGGGGATTGAGCGGCGATCGTTTAAATGCAGTGCGTCGCACAGAACTTTTGCGATTTTGTCTGGGTCGAGTTCGCCTACTGGTGGGAAGTGTGACTTTCCGAGAATTGCTGGATGCGCTGGCTGATCGTATAGAATCTCGCGAAGCTGCATCTCGAGGAAGCTGCGCTTTTCCTCCGCCACGAGGATTGTCTCGAGGCCTTCGGCGAATTGTTTTACGAATTCGGAATCGAGCGGGAAGGGCATTCCCACTTTGCCGATGCGAACGCCATCGCGGATTCCGAGGTCGCGCAGCGCTTGCATCAGGTCGTAGTAAGTTTTGCCCGTGCTCAAAATGCCGATGCTCGCTGCTGCGCCGTTGTGCCGATTGACGGCGTTCAAGCGGGCAAACTGGCGAACCGCTTCCAATCGCCTGACGTTCACTTCGTTTTCAAGCGCCAGCGTGATCGGCGGAACCAGCCTTGGATCCGAGTATTTTTGATAGCCCTGCGGCAGGCGAATCTCCGGCAGATCCGGGTCTGCCTCCATGGTGCCGCCGCCGTCGCACACGTCGGTCACCATCTTCATCCCCACCCACGCGCCGGAAAAGCGCGACATCGCGATTGCGAGCAATCCGTAATCGATGATCTCCTGGGTGTTTCCCGGATAGAAAAACGGAATGCCGAGGTTGTAGAGGCTAAAATCGCTCTGATGGGGAATGGTGGAGCTTTTCGAAATCGGATCGTCGCCACACAGCAGCAGCGCGGCGCAATTCTTGCCCGTGCCACCGAGATTGGCGTGCCGCAGAATGTCGCCCGATCGATCGACGCCGGGGCCCTTGCCATACCAAATGCCCAGCACGCCATCCACTTTGTTCTTGCCGATCACTTCGTAAATCTGGCTGCCCATGACGGCCGTGGCCGCTAGATCTTCGTTGACTCCCGGCCGGAAGTGGATGTTGTGTTCGGTGAGCAATTTTCCGGACCGCGCTAGCGCGAGATCGTAGCCGCCCAGCGGCGATCCCTCGTATCCGGAAATGAATGTGCCCGTTTTGAGTCCCGCCGCCCGATCGCGGCGCATTTGATCGATGGGCAGCCGAACCAGCGCCTGAATGCCGGTCAAATACACTCGGCCCCGTTCGAGTGTATATTTATCGGATAGGTTCATAGTTCTGCTGGCATTATCCGATTCATGCTAGCACGCGTCGCTTAGCGCGGGCAGCACAGTACGAAAGGGAGGATTAGTTAGATGCGAATACTGATTTGTACGTTTGCGGCGCTCCTTCTTCTTGGGGTTACCGCCTCGGCCCAGGACCATCCCAGCTTGAATGGCACTTGGGAGCTCGACGCCGCGAAAAGCGAACTGCATAACAGCAAGGTGTCGAGCGCCACCTGGGTAATCGTAGAAGGCGACAATACCATTCACATCACCGAATCCGAGAACGGCAAATCCAAGAAGACCGAGTTGCAGTGTACCACCGACGGCAAGGAGTGCAAATTTCCCGGCGACCGCCGCGATTCCTTCTGGTTCAATGGCCCCATGTTGGTGGATATGGAAACGAAAAACGATCACGTCACGCGTTATCGCCTGAAGGTCTCAGAGGACGGCAAAACGTTGACCGTCGAAGTCACCTCGATCGTGCCGCAGACGGGCAAGATCGACACCATGGTGTTTGAAAAGCAGAGTTAGGCAGATGAGGCTCGTGCGAGTCACACCCTCATCTTTTCTTCTAACCGGGCCTTCACATCCGGCCATTCTGAGTCGATCACGCTGAAGTAAACCGAATCGCGCAACCGCCCGTCCCAGCACAGGACGTGCTTCCGGAAAATCCCTTCCTGCGTCGCCCCGATGCGTAAAATCGCATTGCGCGATTTCTCGTTCAGAGCATCGGTCTTCAACTCCACACGAAAGCATCCCAAAGTTTCGAAGGCGTGCCGCAACATCAGATATTTTGCTTCGGTGTTCACCGCCGTACGCTGCCAGGGTTTTCCAATCCACGTGGAGCCAATTTCCACCCGCCGGTTCGCCTTGTCGATGTTCATGTAGCGCGTGCAGCCTATCAAGCGTCCGCTCGCCTGTTCTACATTGGCGAAGGGCAGTGAGTGCCCCTCGGCTTGCCCCTGCAAGGCGAGCCGGATATAATCCGCCATGTCCTCGCGCGACCGAACCTGAGTTGGAATCCAACGCCACAGATCCGGCTCGAGGCCGATCTCGCACAGCCCGGCGTGATGATCGAGCGAAAGAGGTTCCAGCCGGATGTGCCGACCGTTCAGGGTCACGGGTTCAATGAGCAGAGGCGCCACTCGACGATTTTAGCCGTTCTTGCGGTGCAGTTTCCGCTTCAAGTCCGGATAAAATTCCTTGAGGATGTTGAACATCGCATCGTAGCCGATCTGCACGCTCATGCGCGTCAGCACTCCTCCGATTCCCCGTTCGTTTTGCGGATAGTAAAGCTGCGAAACCGATCCGGACGTAAAGTTGCCCAGAAACTCCGAGCAGTTGAAGCGATGTCCGCCTGAGTCCGTGCGCGCGACGAGAATCCGGCTCAGCGCATATCCGGTGCGGCGCCATCCGCTGCCGTGTCCCAAGCGAAAATAGCGCGGATCTTCATGCAGCAAGGAAGGGTACACGCCGACGACGAACAGCTCGTTGGTGAAAGCGTCGGTGAAATCGGCGCCGAATCGCTTGGCGTAGCCCAGCGTGCCTTGGCCATACGCCTCTTTCTCGTTGGTGGCTTGTTCGATTCCGGCTTGAACGCTAGTGACCGCGAATGTGAACGGATCGAAGTAATGCAATACCAGCCCGAACTTCTCGCGCGGTCCGATGGAAGTCACCGGCTGAGTCGGATCGTTTACGGTTTTGAAATTCGGAAGCACGCCGAACATGCGGTGGTCGTCGGCGTCCTGCGATTTCTCCGGAGTTCCTGGCTGTACTGCGGGCGCCGGCTCTGGGGGAGCAGCGGCTGGGTCCTGAGCGCGAACGTTTGGAACCCAGGCGCACGATAGTAGCGCGCAGAGAAGAAAAGACCGTTGCAAGTACTGCCTATTGTAGCGAAGCCGCGCTTCATTTGCGCAGATAAGCGTCATCGCCCCGAATCCAGTCCTCGCGGATTGGCGAAAACAGGTCCACGGCGATGGAGTCTTCCAGTGCTTCGGCGCTATGCGGGACGTTTGGCGGAATTCGTAACACCTGCCCAGCTTTCAAAATCAATTCTTGTCCTTCGAGCACAAATCGCAATGCTCCCTGCTCCATCATCGAGATCTGTTCGTTATGATGGCTGTGCTCCGGAACCAGGCCACCTTTTTTGAGATATACGCGCGCCACCGTCATGGTCTCGCCATGGATCACCTGTCGCGCGAAGGTGGGATTCACCTGCTCTTTCTCTATCCGAGTCCACTCGTATTGCTGCATCGCGGTTGCGATTGTATCAGATGACGTCGGCGAAGCTCTTGCGCAATTTGTAAAACCAGGCGTGACCGAGGAAAAACACAGCCAGTGCCACAATCCACAACTTCACCAGAGGCAGCAACTCCGGCGCGCGATGTTCCAGCAGAATCGCGCGATATCCATGCACCAGCACGTACATTGGATTCTTTCGCAGGATGACAAGCGCGTTGGCGGGCAAATTCGCTTCCGAGTAACAAATCGGCGTGATGAAAAACCACAAGGTCAGCAGGAATCCCATGATCTGGCCGAGGTCCCGCACGAAGACGCCCAGGGCAGCGAGAAACCAACACAGGCCCAGAGTGAACAACAGCTGCGGCCCGAGCAGAGCCGGCAGCCAAATCACCGACATAGGAATCGCGCCGCGAATCACAAGCAGAGCCGCCAGAAACACGGCTGCGGCGAACAGTTCCGTTACCAAACCGGCCACCACTTGATTCACCGGCAGCGTCTCCAACGGGAAAATCAGCTTCTTCACGAAATTCCGATGCTCCAGCACCACCTGCGGGGCGCGTCCGGCCGGTTCCGAAAAAGCGAGCCACGGCAGCATCCCGGCGAGAAAATAAAGCGCGAATCCGGTGGAGCTGTGATCGGTTGGACTGAATCGCGAGTGGAGCACCACGCCAAAAACGAAGAAGTACGTGGCCATCAGCAGCAGGGGATTCAGCACCGTCCAAAACACATCGCCCAGCGAGCCGCGGTAGCGCGCCAAAATATCGCGCCGCGCCATGGAACGAATCAGGCGATGGTTTCGGACGATGGCGCGCACGGGCGCCGCGAAAAATTTCGGCAGCGCGCTACGCAGCCGGCGCATCCGCAATTTTTTCGACGTGGCGAGCTCCTGCTCGAGAATCCGCACGTCGCCGTCGGACGCCTGCGCGATGATTCGTAAGAAATGCTCGCCGCGCTGATACGCCCAGCCGGCGGGCTGCTCAATGGGCGAAACATAAATCTGATATCCGCCGGATTCGGGAGGGAAGGGAATCGAAATTTCGAACTCCGCCGCTTGGCCGGGCGCCACGTCATGCCGGGTTGGCGTCCACGCGCCCTCGAGAATGAAGAAATTTGTCTCGGGATCGAAGAATTGCCAGCCGAGCGAAAAGTTGGCTGGTGTCCACGTCGCGCGAGACCTGTTTTCCAGCACCAACCGGACTGCCAGCGTATCCGGCAGCGTCCGCAGCTCGATGTCGCGATATTCGGCGTCCATTTATTTATGAATCGTCACTCGTACAACCAGCCTGGATATCGCTCCCGCACCGGTCCAGTTTTGCGGCCGACAGCGTAGATCCCATCGCCGTGCAGACCACGATCCGGCAGTTCATATCGTTCCAGCAGTTGCGCGACCCAAGTGAATTCGGGTTCAGGTCTCGCTAGAAATGGACCGGTCTCGAGCAGCGTCACTTCAAATCCCGAATTCTCCAGAAGCATCGCCACTTCGCGGGTCATGTATTCGCGATTGTGGCGTGGCTCGGGCTCTTCGCCCGGCGCGCGCGGACGAATGTAGGCTGAAAACAATCCCGGATGATAGCCCTGCAGAATGCCTGAAATCGCGCGCAACGACCCGAGATTCGGAGTGGTGATCAGTACGTGGCCTCCCGGTTTCAAAATCCGGTTGATCTCCGACATCATGTGCATCGGATCCGCCGTGAGATGCTCCAGCAACTCGCAGCACAGCACGGTGGAGAAGTAACCATCGGCATACGGAAACGGATCCTTCTCGGCGTCGAACAAGTCCACATCGCACGAAAATGTTTCGCCGCTTGAAGTGACGCTGCGACGATCCGTCTGGCCGGCGGGTCCGTAGTAGCATCCGCGTACTTCCCCATAGCCGAGCCGATTCTTGAGCGCCGGCGTGATTTGCAGGTACACGCCCATCTCGAGAATACGATCGTTCGGACCTCCGGGCGGCGTGATGGCAAGCGTCTTCTCCAAGCGTGTCAGGTGAGTGGCAGCGTAATTCCGCGCGGCTTCTGTGGGCGACCACGAGACGATATAGTCGGGCTCGACGCGCACTTGTTCCGGTATTGACACCGGCGCGGCGGATGCGGCAGCAGCACGCGCCGTCTCCGGCCGCGCGATGCACTCGAGAAAATTAGCGTACTCGCGCGCCACTTTCGGCCAGGCGCATTCTGTTTCCACCCACTGCTGCGCTGCTCTTCCCATCGCTCGCCGGATATCCGGCCGGCTCACCAGCATATTCAGATATTCGAACAACATGGTTTCTTCGGCAGTGTCCACGGGGACTTTCAGACAAATCTCGTCCGGCAGCTCGAGAAACGATCCCACTTCGGACACGATTACCGCTTTGCCCAATCCGAGCGCGCGCATGAGCGTTCCCGAATTTTCGCCCACCGTCGGATAGCGCAGGTTCAGGACAATGTCGCAGGCGGCGAGATTCCCGACGAACTCCTGGATCTCCTGAAAACCAAGCACCCGCACGCTGGCCATCAGCCCCAGCGATTGAATGATGGAATGCAATGGAAAATCCGGATGCGGCTCGCCGACCAGAATCATCTTCGCATCCGGCTTCACGGTCAACAGCCTCCGGAAAGCCCGCAGCGACTCTGCGATTCGCTTATACGGCTTCAGGAACCCGAAGATTCCAATCAGCGGCACGTCCGCATCCAGTCCCAGCATGCCGCGATAATTCAACCGGCTGCTTTCCGGAATCCAAGCCCCGTGCTGGATCTTCGCCACCGGTCCCGAGAAACCAGCGGCGCGCAGTTCCGCTTCCACGCAGGCGCTGTGCACGATGGCTGCCTTGGAGCGCGCCAGCAGCCCGCGCAGCATTGGCACACCCTCGTAATCCGGCGGGATTTCAAGCGACCGCACGCGCTTTCCATATTCCAGGGCAGCGGGCCCGCCTTCTTCGCCAAGCACTCGCATATACGCGTCCCAATCGCCGCGTTTGATGGTGATGTCCGCGATCAGGTGATGCAAATTCGCTTCGTGAACCACGACAACGCCTGGATGCTGAAGCGCCATCTCATAGCAAAAATCGTGATAGGAATTGTTGCCGATCTGATAAAGAACGACGTCGAACGCGGACGCATCGAACGTCGCGGGTTTTGAAGAAAACACTTGGACGTCGGCCAGTTTGCGCAGCTCGTCCAGAAGTGCAGCGGAGTAATCTGCGATTCCGCTACGGGCAGGCGGCAGGGGAGAGAAGAAAGCGATCTTAGTTGCCACGAATCAGCCGGAACCGGTTCTCAACTATCTTACAAGCTCCATGGAGAACGTTCCGAGCGTGAGCGGAACGCGTACCAGTGCGGGCGTACGTGCGGCGTCCTTCAAGAAAAAAACGTCGAATCCCACTTCCGAGGCAGCGCCTTTGACGGAAGCGGAAACGCGATCCGCTTCCACTTGCTTATCGCCGAGCTTGATGGTTTGGGTTCCCGCGAAAGCCAATTTGATTTCGTACGGCGCGCCGAAATACACCGTTTGTGGCGAAGGCATGCGGCCTTGGCTCAATTCGCGCCGCAAATAGTAGAGAAACGCCAGAGCGTCTTTGCCGCAACTGCCGGACTTCATTTCCGACTTTCCGCCGCCGGTAGTCTCTCGCGTCGCAGTGCCCGATCCATCGAACTTGGTGGTCTCGTCGGTTTTTTTCTGCCCATGCGAGGCCTTGCGGTCAAATTCCACCGAGCAGAATTCTGCTGACGCTTCGGAATGATAACGATCCGTCACGGCGAATCCCGGAATCGCGGCATCCAGAGCAAAATCCAGATGCAGCCGCGGCGCTACATCGGCCGCGCCTTTGTCGCGCGACGATCCGAGTTGGACCTCGCCCAAGCTCAGCCCGCTGGGCCAATTCACGTTGTAGCGGAGTTGCTCGTTATCGAATGAGGGCGGGCCGATGGGCGTCCCCGGAGTGGCGACGGCCGCGCAGCACAATACAACGCCGGCAATTTTTCGGAACGAATACTTCAGCATGAAAACCTCAACGGCGCGCGGCCGATACGCTATTCATCGCAGGAACCCGCTCTACCGCCTTCCCGGCGACTTCATAATACAAATCCAAAGTCTTCGACGCGCTTTTCTCCCAACTGAACATCGGCGCCCGCTGCGCGCCCAAGCGTTCCATGCGTGCCCGCAATTCCGGATTCAGCAACAGATCCCGCATGGTCAAAAGAATATCGTCCACCGACTTTGGATCGAACAGCAGAGCCGCCGAATCGGCCACCTCCGGCATCGCCGAGGTGTTCGAGCACGCCACGGCGCGTCCGCAGGCCATCGCTTCGAGGATCGGCAAACCGAATCCTTCATAAAAGGATGGGTAAACGAAAAGATCGCAGGCTCCGTACAACTTCACCAGATCCGCGTCCGAGACGAAACCGGTAAATTGAATGCGGTTCGCGACACCGGATTTTTTCGCTACATCCCGGATCGCCTCGGCGTGCCAGGTCGGCTTTCCCACGATGACGAGATGATGCGGAAGCTGCGGGTAAGCGCGTACCAGTTGCTCGAAGGCGCGGATTAAGTTCACGTGGTTCTTGCGCGGCTGCAAATCTCCCACCGTGAGTACGAATGGAACCGACAATCCCAAGGCGGACTGGGCCCAGCGCTGCGCGATTTCACGTGAGATCGGATGGAAGCTGGAGGACACCCCGTTTGGCATCACCACCACTTTGGATTCGTCCAGCCCATAGGATTCCAGAATCCGGCGCTTCGAGAATTCGCTGGGCGTGAGTACTCGCGCTGCAGAGTGTATCGTCCGCTCCACGGTCCAGCGCAATTGCACCGACCGGAACGTCGAAAAGTACTCGGGATGTTCGAGAAAGCTCACATCGTGCACGCTCACCACCACGGGCACGTTGCAAAATATCGGGCCCGTGTATTGCACGTGCAGAAGCTGGGGCTTGTCCTTGCGCAATTCGCGCGGAATATCGTAGCCCAATCGCAAAAACGGATTTGCCGACACCTGTCGTTTATGAAACCGCTCAGGCACCTGATCGAACGCGTCGGCGCGCGAAACATAGGTCAAGAAGTCCGCTTTGCGATCCAACGCCGCAAAACAGTTCAGTAGATTCCTGATGTATGTCTCGTTACCCGTCAGGTGTTGCCCGATTGCGTGGGCATCAACGGAAAAGCGCATCACCGTCTCCAGTATAGTGTGTTTCCCGCGTAGCTCGTTTCCTTCACAAAGTTTTCACAACTAATGCAGACGTCTAAATCCCGGGATATGTGCATTTCCACGCACCCAGAAGGGTCTATCGCGGTCACAGTTTAGACCGACGCGGGCAGCATATCGTTTCCCTCAAATCGCTCCGTCCAAATTCGCCGCGAAGAGGGCATCCAAACTGCGCCAAGCATTGGCCCATGTAAACCGGTCCTCAAAGAATCTACGGCCTGCGGCCCCGATCTTTTCACGCAAGGCCGCGGAATCGAGCAATCCCGAAACCGCCCTCGCGAAATCACTAGGGTCGTCGGCGATCAACAACTGTTCTCCATTGCGGCACCCCAGGCCTTCCGCACCCAGAGTGCTGGAGACCACGGCGGTTCCAGCCGCCCAAGCTTCCAAAATTTTGACGCGTGTTCCACTTCCTGCCAGCACGGGAATAACCGCGACTCTGGATTGTGCCAGCGCCGCTATAGCGTCCTCGACAAATCCGGTTAGTTCAATGCGCGTGTCGCCGCCGATTATGCTTTGAATCGCCTCCGGATGTTTCCCGACAATCTTCCATTTCAAACCCGGCCAGCGCTCTCTCAGTTGCGGCCAAATCTGTTGGTTAAAATACCGGATGGCCAGAATATTGGGCGCATACTCCAGATTTCCGCTAAAAACAATTTCCTCGCGTTCCCGGCGGGCCGGCCGCGGAATTTCGGGCAGCGCGTTGGGATAAACCGTGGAAGCCACATCCGGGGCGATCGCGCCGGCGATTCGTGCGTCGTCTTCCGATGTCACCAGCAAATGGTCGAATTTCGGCAGATACTCGCGTTCCAAGGCCACGCAAGCTGTGGCAAACCGCCTCAGCGCCATCGCCCGCGTCCCTTTTTCCCCTTGGGCCAGACTGCCGTGCCACGCCGATTCGATGTTGTGCAAATCAAGGATCACGCGCTGCGAGTGGGGACGCAGCTGATCCACGTACGTTGCGCACCAAAAATGTTCCACCACGGCCACTCTGTATTGTTCTCGCGTAGCCAGCCTCTGAATTGCGTCTTCAAAGCCGGAAAATCGATCCACCAGCGGCGGACGATTCCGAACCATCCGGATCGAGTTGCGGGCGGCGCGCGCAAGTGCGGTCTTGGAATGCCGCGGCAATTCCAGCACATCCAACCTTTCGATACGCCCCGGCGGGACCGAAAGCGCCGGATCCGGCGATCCTGATTCACGAAAAAAAATTGCGTCTACCGAATAGCGTCGCGACAAATATTCGAGTAGTGATGCGGATCGCATCGGACCACCGCCCATGGTGGGATAAGGCGATTCGGGTGAAAGAAACAGCGCTTTAGGTTTTCGAGCGGAACCGCTGGGCGGCCTCGGCATACACCTCTCTAGTGAGTTTCGCCGTCTTAACCCAGGAAAACTCACCCGCTCTCACGAGCGCCTTCTCACGCAAAGTCTGGAGTTGACATGGATGTTCGAACAGGCTGGTGATCGATTCTACCCACATCCGCCGATCCTTCGCGTCCGCAAGAAGCGCGGCGCCGCCGGCCACTTCGGCGATCGCAGGGTCGCGTGATGCGATCACCGCCGCGCCGCACTGCATCGCTTCCAAGACCGGCAGTCCGAATCCCTCATAGTAGGAAGGATAAACTACGGCCAGCGCCTCCGAATAGAGCTTTGGCAAGTCCGCTTCCTCCGTTAGCCCTAAGACGCGCAGCCCGGGTTCGCTTTTTGGTTCGGGAAAATCTTCGCGCCGCTGTCCGGCAAGGACCAAATCCACCGCATAACGCTTGCGCACTTCGCGCCAGGCCTCGATGAGCATCGACAGATTCTTGCGTGGTTCGAGGGTTCCGACATGGAGGAGATAGGGCTCGGTAACGCGTGCCGGCGCTACGGGAGCGAAATTTCTTCCAGCCGCGTGCGGGACAGCGGCCACGCGATGGGCATCCAGACCAAAGCGCTGGATGGCTTGTTGGCGCACCGCTTCCGACGGCGTAATCACCATCGTGGCCAATCCCAGGCGAAGCAGCATGGGAGTGCGATTACGAACCCGATCGGCTTCCGAATGCCAACTGGAATCCATCCAAGGCGAGAGATCGTGCAGCGTCATGACGCTCGGCCGGATCGGGAGGTATGGCACGGCGAAATCCGTGCCGTGGAACAGCTCAATTCCGATGCGCGAAATCTCGGCTTGTAATCCCCACAGCCACCAGCGGCGCTCCAGAAGATTGCGCGGTCCCCCGCCTGTTTTTAGATTTGCAGGAGAACCAGTGGGCGCCAGAAACGGTTGATCGGAAAGCAGCCAGAATTCGTCCTCCGGGAAATTCTCCGCCAGCGCGCGGCTCAATTCTTCGGTGTAGCGCCGCACGCCTCCGCTCGCGACAGACAAGGGGCCAGCGTCAAGCGCAATTTTGGTCATTGCTACCAGAGCACTATTTTGCAAACCGATCGTCCGCTGCCCTGCAACTGAGTACTCGTTATCAGATTATCGGATTTGTGCCCCGCGCCCGCCAGAACCAGAACGAGAAACGATTAACGAGAAACGGCTTTTTGGTTCCCGTATTAGAATCAAGCATGACCAAAGAAGAAATCCTGCTCGCGAATCGCGACCATCTCTTCCCTTCCGTCTTCCACTACTACAAAGAGCCGCTCGTCGTTTCGCACGCCAAGGATCAATACGTCTGGGACGCGGATGGCAACCAATACCTGGATTTCTTCGGCGGAATCGTCACCATCAGTGTCGGCCATTGCAATGCAGAGGTAAACAAAAAGCTGCACGCGCAGATCGACAAACTGCAGCATGTTTCCACAGTGTTTGCCAATGAGCCTCAGGCCGCGCTGGCCAAGAAACTAGCCCAGATCACGCCCGCCGGCAAGCTGACAAAATCTTTCTTCACCAACAGCGGCACCGAAGCCAACGAAACCGCCATCCTCACAGCGCGTTGCTACACCGGCTCCTCGGAGATCGTCGCGCTGCGCTACGCCTATCACGGCCGATCTTCGCTCGCGATGGGGCTCACCGCGCAATCGAACTGGAGGCTCGGTCCGGTTTCGCAAGCCGGCATCGTCCATGCCGTGAATGCGTATTGTTACCGCTGTCCTTACGGGCTCGCCTATCCGAGTTGCGAGGTGAAATGCGCGCGGGATGTCGAAGAAGTGATCAAAACCACCACCTCCGGTCGCATTGCCGGATTCATCGCCGAACCCATCCAGGGCGTGGGCGGCTTCATCACTCCGCCCAAGGAATATTTCCCCATCGTGGCCGAGACCGTTAAGAAATACGGCGGCCTCTTCATCAGCGATGAAGTACAAACCGGCTGGGGACGCACCGGCGGGAAGTGGTTCGGCATCGAGCAGTGGGGTGTGCAGCCCGACATTCTCACCAGCGCGAAAGGTTTGGCTAACGGTTCGCCCATCGGGCTCACCATCGCGCGGCCGGAAGTGGCCGATTCGCTGAAAGGCGCGACCATTTCGACTTTTGGCGGTAATCCGATCACCGCGACCGCCGCGAAAGCCGTGCTCGATTTTATCGAGGACCACAAGTTATCCATCAACGCCGCCGAAGTCGGCGCCTACCTGTGCGGCAAATTGGAAGAGCTGAAAGAGAAGCATTCGATTGTCGGCGACGTGCGCGGCATGGGGCTTTTGCAGGCGATGGAGTTGGTGGAGGATCGCGAATCCAAGAAGCCGGCTACCGCGCAAACCGCCGCGCTGCTGGAAGCGACGCGCGAAAACCGGATCCTCATCGGCAAAGGCGGATTCTCCGGCAACGTGCTGCGCATCTCGCCGCCGCTCAACATCGCGAAATCGGACGTGGATGAATTCGCTCGCCGGCTGGACGCGAGCTTTGCGAAAGTGACGGCGCCGCACGCCGTGGCGCAGGCATAACAATGGACGAACGCGCGTTTTATAAAGAATCCCAAACCACCAAGCCGATTCCGCTGAACTGTCCGTTTTGCCGGAGCAGCGACACGTACGATTTGAAATGGCTGGTTCGCAAAAAGGTTGACCGATTGCCCGGCAATGCCGACGAGCGCGATCGCGCCAAGTTCAGCAAGGCCGCGAGTTATATGGTCCTGCTGGAAGACAAGGTGATGTGCAAAAACATGCGATGCCGGAAACGATTTGACGTCTCCGGCATCAAGACCACCGCCTTCATCTAACCGAACCGCGACCGCCAGGGAGCGATACCACGACAGGATCTTGCGGCCACTGTTCGATCAGCCGCCGCTAGTGGTGTTCCCGTTCGCGTTCGTGGCCGCCTCGATGCTCCTCAACGCGCGCGCGGCCCTCTCGCGCCGCCGACCTCTCCCGTTCCGAACGCTCGTGCACCTCATGCCGTTCGGCCGGTCGCGCGCCTTCGAAACGATGCACCTCATACGGATGCACGTAGTGGCCCCGATCTACCCAGGTTCGTCTCCACGGTGCGTTATTGATGAACGCGACACGGCCACCCCAATCGAACCTGTTGTAGCCCCAGCCCCACGGCCGGAACGCTACTCCGATATTGATGCCGTAGCCGAACCGGATGGCGCCGCCGACGAAGAATCCGGGCCTCGGCGCGTAAAACACCACTGCCGGATCGTAATAGGGAACATAAATGAGGCCCGGATTCACAGGCGTAATCGCGATGTACGGCCCCGTGCTCACTACCACCGATCCGTTGCTTCGCAGGTATCCGTACTCCGCTGCCGCGCGGCGCATTCGCTGGACTGCGTCCATCACGTCCTGCTGCTGTGCCAGAAAAGCGTTGCCCAACTGCGTGGTCCAATTCATGTCGGACGCCATCATGTCCAGCACCGACGGAAAGGGCAGCAGGGCTTGCACGCTTGGATCCCACGGCAGTTGGTCGCCGCGGATTGCGCTCGCCAATGCATCGCCCGTCAGATAGTGATGCTGATCGGCCCAGCGCGCGGCGTCCGGAATGTCGTTGGGATAAGTGGCGGCCGCTAGAATCTGCGCGAGCAGCGGATCTGGATAAAGTGCGATCCGCGAAACCAGCCGGTCGAGCTCGGGCGGCGGCAAGGTCGGCGGCGGCTCTTGCGCAAAGACCGGTGTGATGGCCAATATCGCCAGCAAAACGGGAACTGCCAGGATCATCCGTTTCATTTCGATTCGATTCCTCCAACCGGGAAGACGAAAGGTCCGGGCGCGGCGTTTCGCTATGTCGGTTTCTTAATTTTCAGCAATCCTCATCTGCCCTCTGACTATACTGGCGTCAGATGATCCGTGCTTTAACTCCCTCCGATGCGCAAGCGTTCTGGCAGCTTCGCCTGGAAGCTCTCGAACGAGATCCGCAAGCATTCGGCGAATCGGCGGAAGAACATCGCGCCACTTCGATCGAAACGGTTGCGGCGCGGTTGGCTGCGGCCGCTCCGGATAATTTCGTGCTGGGCGCGTTCGACGACGGCGAACTCGTCGGCACCGCCGGTTTCTACCGCAAACCGACCATCAAGCGGAAACACAAAGGGCAGGTATGGGGAATGTACGTGGCGGAATCGGCACGTGGCCGCGGCATCGGAAAAGCGCTGCTCGCCGCCCTGATTGAGCGCGCTCAAACACTGCCGGATCTGGATGCAATTCTACTGTCAGTCGCAGCCAGCCAGGTGGCCGCGCAACGCCTGTATTCGGCGCTCGGTTTTGAATCGTACGGAATGGAGTGTGGAGCGCTACGCGTCGCCGGTCAAAAGATCGACGAGCATTACATGCAGCTCACGTTGCGAAAGCCCGGTTGAGAATTGTTTCGAAATCCGTGGACGGCGCGAGCGTTCCATAGGCCCGGCCACCTTCGTCACTCAGCCGCGAAGCGCAAAACGCATCAGCCACCTCCGGGATGCTGTGACGGATCAGCAGCGACGCTTGAAACGCTAGCGCCAATCGCTCCGCGATCAGTCGCGCTTCCACTTCCACCATCGGTCCTTTCAAATCCTTTTCCAGCGTCTTGCTGAATGCATCGAACCTTCGATCGCCGCCGCGCGCCAGCGCAATCTCGCTCAACAAGCTGGTCAACGCATCCGGCTCCTTCTCCATGGCGCGCAGAATGTCCAGGCAAATCACATTACCCGAACCTTCCCAAATGGAATTGAGCGGCGCTTCGCGGTAAATCCTGGGAAGAATGCTTTCCTCAACGTAGCCGTTGCCGCCCAGGCATTCGAGCGCTTCGTTCACTTGCGCAGGTCCACGCTTTGCCACCCAATATTTTCCGGCCGCCGTGCCCAGCCGTGCGATGCCGCGCTCTCCAGGGTCTGTTTCCCGGGCATCGAACGCGCGCGCCAGTCGCATCATCAAGACCGTCGCGGCTTCCGACTCCAGCGCCAGATCCGTGAGGACATTCTGCATCAGCGGCTGATCCACCAAATATCGTCCGAAAGCCGCGCGATGCCGCGCATGATGGATGGCTTGCACTAATGCCTGCCGCATCAGCGACGCCGATCCGATAACGCAATCCAGGCGCGTATGCTGCACCATGTCGATAATGGTCGCGACGCCGCGTCCTTCTGCGCCGATGCGCTGCGCCCAGGCATGGTCGAACTCCACTTCCGAGGAGGCGTTCGACCGGTTGCCTAATTTCGATTTCAGCCGCTGGATGCGAAACCCGTTGCGTTCGCCATCCGGCGTCCAGCGCGGCATCAGAAAGCAGGTCAGGCCGCCGAGTGCCTGCGCCAGAACCAAAAATGCGTCGCACATCGGCGCCGAGCAGAACCATTTGTGTCCAGTGATGAGGTACGCTCCGTTTCCGTCCGGCTCGGCGAGGGTGGTGTTCGCGCGAACGTCCGATCCGCCCTGCTTCTCGGTCATTGCCATGCCCATCAGCGCGCCGGATTTTTCGGTGATCGGCCGCGCCCGCGGATCATATTTTGCCGATTGCAGCTTTGGTTCCCACTCACGCGCGAGTTCCGGGTGTTTGCGCAGCGCGGGAACCGCCGCGTAGGTCATCGATACCGGACAAGTGTGCCCGGCTTCGTTTTGCGATGCCAGCAGCATCAAGGCCGCGCGCGCGACGTGCGCTCCGCGCGTTGGTTGCGTCCAAGGCAGACTCGTAAGGCCGTGTTCGATCGAAAGCCGCATTAGAGAGTGCCATGCGGGATGGAAATCCACTTCATCAATGCGATTTCCAACGCGGTCGTGCGTCTTTAGCGCCGGCGGGTTCTCGTTGGCCTGAAATCCCCAACGGATCGCTTCTTCCGTCCCGACCAGCCGGCCGAAATCTTTCAAACGCGGGATCGCCCAATCGGCGCCCTCGCGCTCCGCAGCTTCCATGAGCGCGCCATCTGTCGAGAACAGGTTGTAGTCTGCGAGCGGCGGGGCTTGGTTGACAACCTGGTGAGTCCCCGGGGACCGAATTTCCAAATCAGTCTTCACGGCGCGCCTCCGGGACTGATTCTACACCCGTGGGATAAGCCTCCGGCTTGTCGGCGTTATTGAAACTCGGGACTGTCCGCCGATGCCGGCTCTCGTCCCCA
Source organism: Bryobacteraceae bacterium (assembly GCA_035295865.1). GTDB lineage: Bacteria > Acidobacteriota > Terriglobia > Bryobacterales > Bryobacteraceae > Palsa-89. The sequence continues at coordinate 27,042 of DATGIH010000278.1, read as the reverse complement.
ATTCTGATGCACCACTCCGTCCTGATCGAGATAGAACGTCCTCCGGCCCGTGCTTCCAAATACTTTGGGTATGGCGACGACCGCAAATCCGCCAGCCTCCGACGTCATCGAGAACATATACCCGTTCTTCTCGCCGGATGCCAGATTCGCCGGAATCAGATGGGCGGCTTGCGGTCCATCCGCTGCGCCACGAACCGGGGGCCCCAGCTCTCTCAGAGTAGCGGCGTATTTACCGAACTGCGAGTGATACTGCGTTTCCGCCTGTCCAATGGTGTGCAGTTCTCGGACGACCATTGTTTCCTCGGCGTTCAGTCTCGCCTTTTGGAGTGACGGAATGGCGACACCAAGAACCACCGCGATGATCGCCATCACGACTAACAATTCAACTAAGGAAAAGCCTTCACATCGTCGCCGCATATGCACCTTCGACGTCCTGTAACCTGCATCCGTGCAGTCGCGTGAAGATCGGAAAATTTTGCACGACCAGAAAATCTTGCCGAATCAATTAACTAGGAGAAGTGCTGGTTCTAGTTCTAGAGATTCATGAACGAAGCGCGCTTAACCGCACGTAACCGGGGACTTAGCGGAATCTGAAAATTTCCACGAAACATTTTTCGCGCATGGTACCAAAACTGCCTTTCTTGCCGCCATGACGACCGAAGAGTACGGAGCAGCATACAAAAAGGGATACCAATTGACGGTGCGTTTCTTGGTGTCACGCGGACTCACCTACGATGGCGCGCAGGAGACCGCGCAGGCCGCCTGGGTGCGTGGCTGGGAACGGCTAAATCAATTGCGTGATTCCAGCATGGTGCTTACCTGGATGAACAGCATCGCGCTGAACATTCATCGCAGTTCGATGCGCCGTGAACCGTTTTTGCAGACGCTGCCGGAGCTTTCCACACCGCCTCGCGTCAATCTCGCCGGTATCGATGTTCGCCGTATTCTCAAAACCTGCAAGAAGAACGATCGCATGGTGCTTCAACGTCATTATCTGGAAGGCTACAAAGTTCAGGAAATTGCGAAAGCTCATGGCTGGACCGAAACCGCTGTCCGCATCCGCCTGCTCCGCGCTCGCCGCGCCGTCGGAAAGCGCTTTGCCGCTTAGTTCCCGATTCCCACAAGTTTAATCTCTAATCCCCGGATCATCCGAGCCAAAAAGCTCGGGTGATCGTAATGTAGTTAACAGTCCAATCCTGTCTGATAATATTTTTTGCACTTTGGCGCAATATGATTTACCATAAAACGTCATACAGGACTAACGCTGCGTGGCTCAGATCTTTCACCGAAGCACGAACACACTATCCAAGGTAAGCCTTGCCTGCGCTGTACTTGGAGTAGGCGGGCTGATCGCGTTCGCGTATGCGATGGACCGTGGTTCTTACATCACGGATGTTAAAGTCGTCAAACCGCAACCCGTACCCTTCAGTCACAAGCACCACGTGACCGACGACGGCATTGATTGCCGCTACTGCCATACCTCGGTTGAGACGTCTTCCTACGCTGGAATCCCGGCCACGGAAATCTGCATGAGCTGTCACTCGCAGATTTGGGCAAACGCTGAAATCCTGGAGCCTGTGCGCGCCAGCTATCGCAGCGGCGAATCGTTGGAATGGACGCGCATTCACGATCTGCCGGATTTCGTATACTTCAATCACAGCATTCACATCAACAAAGGCGTCGGTTGCGCCACCTGTCACGGGCGCGTCGACCAGATGCCGCTCATGTACAAAGAAAACACGCTGTACATGAACTGGTGCATTACTTGTCATCGCAATCCCGAGAAGTACGTGCGTCCGCGCGACCAGGTGTTCAACATGGCCTATCAGCCGCCGGCCAACCAGGAAGAGTTGGGGAAAAAGCTCGTCGAGGAGTACCACATTCAAAGCTTGACTGACTGCTACACGTGCCATCGATGAAAGAGCCGAACGAAAAGCCTGCGCTTGACCTTGAGAAGATACGGGCTCGCCTGGAATCGTCCCGTGGACCGCTCTACTGGAAGAGTCTCGAAGAGCTCGCCGAGACTCCCGAGTTCCAGAAATTCGCCGAAGACGAATTCGCAGACCGCACGCCGGATTGGAATAATCCCGGTAATCGCCGCTATTTTCTAAAGTTGATGGGCGCGTCGCTCGCCCTCGCCGGCGTCACTGCGTGCACCAAGCAGCCTGCGGAATCCATCGTTCCTTACGTCCGTCAGCCGGAAGATTTCGTTCCGGGGCTGCCTCTTTACTACGCCACCGCCATGCAAATGGGGGGCGTTGCCACCGGACTTCTCGCCACCAGCTACCTCGGCCGTCCGACAAAAATGGAAGGCAACCCGGATCATCCGTGGAGCCGCGGCGCCGCCGATTATTTCCACCTTGCGTCGATTCTCACGATGTACGATCCGGACCGCGCGCAAGCAGTCTCGAACAACGGCAGGATCAGCAGTTGGCTGGCGGCGCAAGTGGCGCTGGCCGGCGCGCGCGAAGCATCCGCCATCAAAAATGGCGATGGATTCCGGATCCTGACGGAAACGGTGACATCGCCCACGCTCACCGCGCAAATCAAGGCTCTGCTCAAGGAAATGCCGGGAGCGAAATGGCATCAGTACGAGCCGTGTGGGCGCCACAACAGTTATCTCGGCGCGATGCAGGCGTTCGGCCGTCCGGTCAATACGATTTATCACTTCGATCAGGCGGACGTCATCGTTTCGCTCGACGCGGATTTCCTGTCGTGCGCTCCCGGTAATCTCGTCTACGCTCGTCAGTTCGCGGACAAACGCCGCGTGATGACCAATGTCACGCGTTCGCCCCAGCCCAAAGAAAATTGGCAAGAAGGCTATCAGGAAGGCCCCTCGGCGCCGCGCGCGAATCAGTCCGCGTCGTACGCGCCCGAAGCCCGCGGCCCCGTTGTCCTTCCCCCGCAGGTGCAAGCGCAAGGCAAATCGCCGGATGAAACCACGCTGAACCGGATGTACGTTGTGGAGCCGGCGCCCACCGTGACCGGCGGCATGGCCGATCACCGTATCGTTCTGCGCGCTTCGGAAGTTGAGGAATTCGCATCGGCGCTGAACTCGGCGCTCGGCGGTCAGGCGTCATCCAAATACAAAGAAATTGCCGCCATCGCCCGCGATTTGCAAGCCCATAAGGGTACTTGTGTGGTGGTGGCAGGAGCCCATCAGCCCGCAAGCGTGCATGCGCTGGCACATGCGATGAATCAAACGCTGGGCAACGTGGGTAAGACGGTAACCTACACCGAATCGGTGGAAGGAAATCCGGTGGACCAGCGACAGTCGCTCACGGAACTAGTGAACGACATGAACGCCGGCAAAGTGGATTCCATCGTTATTCTGGGCGGCAACCCGGTGTATTCTGCGCCAGTCGATCTCAACTTCGCAGCCGCGCTCAAGAAAGTAAATTTCCGCGCTTATCTCAGCCTCTTCCCAGATGAAACCGCCGCGCTGGTCAATTGGCACATTCCGGAAGCGCATTATCTGGAGGCCTGGAGCGATGTTCGCGCGCTGGATGGAACCGTCACCTTCGTCCAACCGCTGATCGCGCCGCTCTATGGCGGCAAGACGGCGCACGAAGTGATCTCGACCATCGCCGGCCAAGCCGACAAAACCGCGCACGAAATTATCCAGGAAAACTGGCAGAGCCAGGCTACCGGCGGCAGCTTCGACATGTTCTGGCAGAAAGCGCTGCACGATGGCGTAGTCCCGAACACCGCGCTGCCGGCTCTCAACGTCACCGCCAAAGCTCCGGCCGCAAGCGCGCCAGCCGCATCGCAAGGCATCGAAATCATGATCCGGCCCGATCCAACCATCTTTGACGGATCGTGGGCCAACAACGGCTGGCTGCAAGAGCTGCCTAAACCTGCGAACAAAATGACGTGGGACAACGCCGCGTGGATCAGCCCGGCGACCGCGCAGAAGCTGGGTCTCAACACCGAAGATCAGATCGAGATTAAGTATCAGGGCCACACCGTGAAGGCTCCCGTGTGGGTGACTCCCGGGCACGCAAACGACAGTGTGACAGTGCACCTCGGCTACGGCAGAACGCGCGCCGGACACGTCGGCGATGGTGTCGGATTCAACGCTTACCTGCTGCGTACCTCGACGGCGCCCGACGGCGGCCCCGGCGCGGAAATCTCGAAATCCGGCGGACGTTATCCGTTGGCCTCCACGCAGCACACGCAGACCATGGAAGGCCGCGATTTGGTTCGCGTCGCGTCGCTCGAGGAATACAAAAAGAATCCGCAATACGTCGACGAGAAAGAAGAAAGCAAGCCGCTTCCCAAATACATGACCTTGTATCCGGATTACCGGTATCAAGGCTACAAGTGGGGCATGACCTTCGATTTGAACGCCTGCAACGGCTGTAGCGCGTGCATCATGGCGTGCCAGGCGGAGAACAATATTCCCGTTGTCGGCAAGATCGAAGTCGCACGCGGCCGCCACATGAACTGGATTCGCGTGGACCGCTATTTTAAGGGCAACTGGGATAATCCGGAGCTTTATTATCAGCCCATCCCGTGCATGCAGTGCGAGAATGCCCCGTGCGAACTGGTGTGCCCGGTGGCTGCTACCGTCCACAGCGGAGACGGCCTCAATCAGATGGTCTACAACCGCTGCGTCGGAACGCGCTACTGCTCCAACAACTGTCCGTACAAAGTGCGGCGATTCAACTTCCTGCTTTATTCGGATTGGTACACCGAAAGCTTGAAGGGCGTGCGCAATCCGAACGTTACGGTACGCAGCCGCGGCGTGATGGAAAAGTGCACTTATTGCATTCAGCGCATCAACGCCGCCAAAATCACGTCGGAAAAGGAAAACCGCCGCATCGCCGATGGCGAAATCACGCCCGCATGCGCGCAGGCCTGTCCGACGCAGGCGATTGTGTTCGGCGACATCAACGATCCCAAGAGCCGTGTGGCGCAATTGAAAGCCCAGGCTCGGAATTACAGCTTGCTCGAAGAGTTGAATACGCGGCCCCGCACGACATATCTTGGCCGCCTGCGGAATCCCAACGCGGAGATCGAGAAAGGCTAGAGCTTGAAAACGGAACTCGACGAAAAGCCGGCGTTTGATCCAGGACCCGATAGTGTAATTGCGCCTGGGTTTAGCTTCAAAACGGTCACCGACAAAATCGCCGGCGTTGTTCTGAAGCCCATTGAGACCACTCCGAAACAGTGGTGGATCGGGTTATTCATCTCTTTCTGCCTGATGCAGGGCTTGATGGCCGGCGCACTCTGGCTGCTGTTTAAGGGCGTCGGCGTATGGGGAATCATGATCCCCGTCGGCTGGGGATTCGCGATCGTCAACTTCGTCTGGTGGATCGGTATCGGCCACGCCGGAACGCTGATTTCCGCAATTCTTCTGCTCTTAAAACAGGATTGGCGCACCTCGATTAACCGGTTCGCCGAAGCCATGACGCTGTTCGCCGTGGCGCAAGCCGGCATGTTCCCGATTCTGCACATGGGCCGTCCGTGGCTTGGCTATTGGCTGATTCCCTACCCAAGTTCGATGTGGGTTTGGCCGCAACCGCGCAGTCCGCTGGTGTGGGACGTGTTCGCGGTTACGACGTATTTAACGGTCTCGCTCGTTTTCTGGTTCATTGGTCTGGTGCCTGACTTGGCCACCATGCGGGACACCGCGAAAAAGAAGTGGCAGAAAATCACTTTCGGAATGTTCGCGCTCGGATGGCGCGGCGCCTCCCGCCATTGGGCACGTTATCAGATGGCTTACCTTTTGTTGGGCGGCCTGGCCACGCCGCTGGTTGTGTCCGTGCACACGGTTGTGAGCTTCGACTTCGCCATCAGCATGATTCCCGGCTGGCATACCACCATTTTCCCGCCCTACTTCGTCGCCGGAGCCATCTACTCCGGATTCGCGATGGTCATCACGCTTGCGGTTCCGACGCGCAAGTGGTTTCACCTGGAAGATCTCATCACCACCCGACACTTGGATGCTTGCGCCAAGCTGATGCTCGGTACCGGGTTGATCGTCGCGTACGGCTACGCGATGGAAGCGTTCATGTCCTGGTACAGCGGCAACCCATACGAGATGTTCATGTACAAGAACCGAACCACCGGTCCGTACGCGCTCTCGTTCATCATGTTGATCCTGTGCAACATTCTGATCCCGCAGTCGCTATGGTCGTCCAAGGTGCGACAGAGCGTGCCCATGCTGTGGGTGGTTTCGATCGTCATCAATATCGGAATGTGGCTGGAACGATTCGTCATCGTCATCACCAGCCTGCATCGCGACTTTTTGCCCTCATCGTGGGGCATGTACTATCCAACCATTTGGGACTGGGCCGTGATCACCGGCACCATCGGATTCTTCCTGTTATTGATGGTGCTCTTCGTCCGCGTCCTGCCGTCGATTTCCATCTTCGAAGTGCGCGAGGTGCTGCATCACCTGGCCCCGCATATCACGGATGACGACAAAGCCCCGAGCCCGGCCCATGGAGACTAAGAAAAAAATGTTAAGCCGCAGATTAACGCCGATAAACGCCGATAAGAACGGACGCCTTATTTGCGTTCATTCGCGTTCATCCGCGGCCAATAAAGGTTTTCGCCCATGACCGAGACCTTCTGGGACAGACACGGCCTCTACGGCCTCATGGCGCAGTTCGAAACGCCCGAGCAGATCGTGGCGGCCGCGCAACGCGCGCACGACGCCGGCTATCGCAAAATGGAAGCCTATTCGCCGATGCCGGTGGAGGGTTTGGCAGAGGCCGTCGGATTCAAGCGGAACTGGGTATCGCTCGTTGTTCTCTGCGGGGGACTCTGCGGCTGCGTTGGCGGATTCGGCCTGCTTTGGTGGATCGCCGTCATCGCCTATCCGCACAACGTCGGCGGCCGCCCGTTCGATAGCTGGCCCATGTTCATCCCGATCACGTTCGAGTGCACGGTGTTGCTTGCGGCGCTCAGCTCCGTGATTGGAATGCTCGCCATGAACAAATTGCCGATGCCGTATCATCCGGTATTCAATGTCACCGAGTTCGCCCAGCGCGCTTCCATAGATCGTTTTTTCCTTTGTATCGAGGCTACGGACCCGAAATTCGACCCGCAGAAAACCAAGGCGTTCCTCCAGGAACTCAATCCCGAGGAGGTGTCCGAAGTTGACCGGTAAACGCCTCACTCTCTCCATTGTTCCTCTGGCGCTTCTGGCGCTAACGGCCTGCCGGCAGGACATGCAGGATCAACCGCGCTACAAGCCGCTGGCCGCCAGCGATTTCTTCTCCGACCATCGTTCGGCTCGTCCGGCCGTGGAAGGCACCGTCGCCCGCGGTCATCTCAAGCTCGACGAAGCCCGCTACACCGGAAAACTCGCGGGCGAAGACGTCGATCAATTTCCAATTCCGATTTCACGTGACGACATCGAGCGTGGCCGCACCCGCTTCAATATCTACTGCGCTCCCTGCCATGGACGTCTCGGCGACGGAAACGGAATGGTGGTGCTGCGCGGATATCGCCAGGCTGCCTCCTATTACACCGACAAGATGATGAAAGCGCCCGTCGGCCATTTCTTCGACGTGATCACCAACGGATTTGGCGCCATGCCCAGCTACGCCTCGCGCATCACGCCGGACGATCGCTGGCGCATCACCGCCTACATCCGCGCGCTGCAATACAGCGAATCCGCAAAGCTCAGCGACGTCCCGGCGGACCAGCAACAGAATTTGCCCGTCGAGCCACCGCCGAGCGGGATAGCACCGAGTGCCGCAGCTCCGGCGCAGCAAGGAAATCGTTAATGACGCCCTCTAGCACTCTGGGACCTCAGCTCGATCGCATCCAGCGCAATGCGTTGGTGGTGGGTGTCGTGGCGTTTGTCGCTACCGTGATCGGGTTGTTCCTGAACGCACAGCATTTCTGGCAGTCTTATCTTTACGGGTACATCGCGATCAGCGCGCTCGCTATCGGGAGCCTCGGCATTTTCCTGCTGCATAATGTCGTCGGCGGAAATTGGGGCGTGGCGATCCGCCGCTTCATCGAATCCGGCTTGCAGACCCTGCCGCTGTTCCTTTTGCTGGTAATCCCGATTTTTTTCGCCACTGGAACGCTTTATAAGTGGACGGATGCCACCTATCGCGCGCAAAACTTCGCCGTGGGACATAAAGCCGTTTATATGAATGTGCCGATGTTCATCGGCCGGAGTCTGCTCTATTTCGCCGTCTGGATCGCCGTCGGGTTCCGCATCTTGAAAATGGCCAATGAGCAGGAGCAGACCGGCAGCCGCGACCTGTTCAACCGTATTAAGAGGCGGAGCGCTCCCGCGCTGCTGGTGTTCATGGTTACCACCACGCTCGCCTTCATCGATTGGGTGATGTCGCTCGAGCCCGACTGGTACTCCACGATTTACCCCTGGCTTTTCACCGTTGGCGAAGTGCTGCTGACCTTCGCGTTCATGATCGCGCTGCTGGTGCTGCTATCCAAGCACGAGCCTTTCGCCGGATTCGTCAAGATTCAACACTTCCATGATCTCGGCAATTTGATGCTCGCCTTTACCATGTTGTGGGCCTACATGGGGCTGGCGCAGTTCCTGATCATCTACGCCGAAAATCTGCCGGATGAAATTCCCTGGTACATCCGCCGCTTCAGCGGTGGCTGGGGCTACCTGGGCTGGTTCATTTCCATCTTTCATTTCTGCGTTCCGTTCTTCCTGCTGTTGATGCGGTTCGTCAAGAAGAACCCCGGCCGCCTGCGCGCGCTCGCCCTCTGGATCATTTTCGTACGGCTGCTGGATATCTTCTGGTTTGTGGCGCCGGCTTTCCGGCAACGCGAATTCGCGGTCTACTGGACCGATGTTTCCGCCGTCCTCGGCATGGGTGGAATCTGGCTGGCCTATTTTATTTTCAATTTGAAAAAGCGTCCGCTCCTGGTGCCTCACGATCCGCGTAACACATACTCGGTGAAGGGAGGCGCGCACTAACATGGATCATTCCGCTCACTCCACACCCAACGGCGTCGGCCATGAAACCAGAGAAATCAGCGTTCGCTTCATCGTTGTATCGCTGCTCATTCTACTGGCGGGCACATTTCTAGTCGCGATACTGGTGATCGGGATCTTCAAGTTTTTCAGCCAGACGTATCAACCGAACGAATTGGCCAAGCAGAGTGTCCAGCAGATTCCGCCGCAACCTCGCATTGAAGTGGAACCGTTTCAGCAACTCATCGACGTGCACGCTCGCGAGGAGCATGTTTTGAACTCCTACGCCTGGGTGGACAAGTCGCAAGGGATCGTTCGCATTCCAATCGACAAAGCGATCGACGCAATTGCGGCCAAAGGCTTACCCACCCACGACTATCTCGCCGACATAACGAGGAAGCAGAATGCGGCGAAGTAACATTCTGGGCCTATTGGCCCTGCTTTCAGCGATGTCCGCCCCAGCGCAACAGTACGGTCTGCCCGCGATGGTTCGCGGTGTCGGCATCGATCAAAACCTGAACGCCCAGCTTCCGCTGGAACTCACCTTCAAGGACGAAACCGGCCAAATCGTCCGCCTCGGCCAATATTTCCGGCAGAAGCCGGTGATCCTGGCCTTCGTTTATTACGAATGCCCCATGCTCTGCAACATGGTCCTCAACGGACTCACGCACAGCATGGAAAAGAGCACGCTCGCGCTCGGCAAGGACTTTGAGGTAGTGACGGTCAGCATCAATCCGCAGGAATACTGGAAGTTGGCGGCTGCGAAGAAATTAAACTACATCGAAAAATATCAAGGTACGGGGTCACCCGACGGTTGGCACTTCCTGACGGGTCAAGAAGAAAATATCAAGAAGCTGGCCGACGCCGCTGGATTCCATTATAAGTACGAACCCATCAGCAAACAGTTCGCGCACGCGAGCGGCATTATGATCGCGACGCCCGATGGACGTATCGCCCGCTACTTCTATGGAATCGAATACAATCCGCGCGATCTCCGCCTGGGGCTGGTAGAAGCGTCGCAGCGTAAAATCGGCTCGCCGGTGGATGCCATCATGCTCTTCTGCTTTCACTACGACCCCACCACCGGTAAATATGGTTTCGTCATCATGAACGTTATCCGGACGCTCGGCTCGGCCACAGTGATTGGCTTGGGCGCGATGCTCTTTATTTTCATCCGGCGCGATAGGCGCCGTGCCCACGACGATTTAGGGAGGCCTGCCTAAGCGATGCAGATCCCATTACTTCCCGAAGCCGCCTCAACCACCGCTCCCTACGTCGACTACCTTTATTGGTACATGTCGGCTGTGACGGTGATCATGACAACGCTGATTTTCGCGGCCGTCTTCTTTTTTGCCATTAAGTACCGGCGTCGTTCCGAGGATGAAATTCCGCAGCCCATTCACGGATCGTTGAAGCTCGAAATCGCCTGGTCCGTGATTCCGTTCCTTGTGATGCTTACGTTTTTCTGGTTTGGCGCGCAGATTTATTTCGCCAATGCCAGCCCGCCGTCCGACGCCATGGATGTGTATGTGGTCGGCAAGCAGTGGATGTGGAAAATCCAATATCCGGAAGGCCAGCGCGAAATTAATGAGCTTCACGTGCCCGTCGGCCGTCCGGTGAAGCTGACTTTGGCATCCGAAGACGTGATTCACAGCTTTTTCGTCCCGGCGTTCCGGTTGAAGCACGACGTTGTACCCGGCCGTTACGACACCATGTGGTTCAACGCCACCAAGCCCGGCCGTTATCATCTGTTCTGCGCCGAATATTGCGGAACCGAGCATTCCGGCATGGTCGGATGGGTCACCGTGATGAGCGAACCGGATTATGAGAACTGGCTCGCCAATAGCGGCGCCGAAGGAACCATGGTGCAGCAGGGCGAGCGCCTTTTCGGACAGTTCGGCTGCTCCAGTTGCCATCAGCTCGATCAGCAGGGCCGCTGTCCTAATCTGCGCGGCGTCTATGGATCGCGCGTTCAGTTGAATGACGGAAAAACCGTGTTGGCGGATGACGCCTATATTCGCGAATCCATCTTGAATCCGAACGCCAAAATCGTTGCCGGCTACAAGTCCGATCTTATGCCGGCCTTCCAAGGCCAGATCAGCGAGGAAGGCTTGCTGCAACTGGTGGTCTACATCAAATCCCTGGCCATTAACAAGGCCCCGGGTGAAGTTGCTGCGCCCGGTACGCAGCCCGCCCGCGAGAGAATTCTACCCAACGGTGTAAAAAAATGAGTACCGCTTTAATAGAACCACGGACCGTAGAAACGCCAAACTACTTGAACGCTGAGTACGGTTGGAAGTCCTGGCTGTTCACCAAGGACCACAAGCGCATCGCGATTCTGTACATCATCTCCATCACGGTGATGTTCTTCCTGGGCGGCGTCTTCGCCGGTCTGATCCGCTTCGAACTGCTGACTCCGCAAGGCGATCTGGTCAATTCCGACACCTACAACAAGTTCTTCACCATGCATGGCGTGATCATGGTTTTCTTCTTTCTGATCCCGTCGATACCCGCTACACTCGGCAACTTTTTCGTACCGATGATGATCGGCGCCAAGGATCTGGCGTTCCCGCGCATCAATTTGTTGAGCTGGTACATCTACGTCGTCGGTGCGTTGTTCGCGCTCACCGCTGTGGTGATGGGCGGCGTTGACACCGGTTGGACCTTTTACACGCCCTTTAGCAGCACGTTCTCGAACACATTCGTTATCACCGCCGCTTGCGGCGTATTCATTTCCGGATTTTCCTCTATCCTCACCGGTCTCAACTTCATCGTCACCGTGCACAAGATGCGCGCCCCGGGCATGACCTGGGGACGCCTGCCGCTCTTCGTTTGGGCCAACTATGCGACATCGTTGATTCAGGTGCTCGGCACTCCCGTTGTCGCCATCACGCTCGCTCTGGTCGGACTGGAACGCGCTTTCCATATCGGCATTTTCGATCCCGCCATCGGCGGTGATCCGATTCTGTTCCAGCACATGTTCTGGTTCTATTCGCATCCAGCGGTGTACATCATGATTCTGCCCGGCATGGGCGTGATCAGCGAACTGGTGGCCTGCTTCTCGCGCAAGGCGGTGTTTGGTTATTCCTTCGTCGCTGCGTCCAGCATCGGAATCGCGGTCATCGGATTCCTGGTCTGGGGCCATCACATGTTCGTCACCGGCATGTCGATGTACGCGAGCCTCTATTTCTCGTTGCTGAGTATGCTGGTCGCGGTTCCATCCGCTATCAAGGTTTTCAATTGGACCGCTACTCTATACCGCAGCTCCATTAGCTACGCTACGCCGATGCTATATGCGTTCGGCTTCATCGGGCTGTTCACCATCGGCGGACTCACCGGTCTGTTCCTGGCGACCCTGGCGACCGACGTCCACCTCACCGATACCTATTTCGTTGTCGCGCACTTCCATTACGTCATGGTTGGCGGCATGGTGATGGCCTACATGGGCGGCATGCATTTCTGGTGGCCGAAGATGACGGGCAAAATGTATCCGGAAGGTTGGGCAAAATTCTCCGCGCTGCTTGTGTTCGTTGGATTCAACCTGACGTTCTTCCCGCAGTTCGCCGCCGGATACCTCGGCCAGCCGCGCCGCTACCACGCGTATGCGCCGGAATTCCAGGTTTACAACGTGCTTTCCACCGCCGGTGCAACGGTGCTCGCGGTTGGATACATCATTCCGTTTATCTATTTCATGTGGTCTTTGAAGTATGGCGAACCCGCCGGCGACAATCCGTACAAGGCCACCGGGCTCGAATGGAAAACAAGTTCGCCGCCGCCTACGTACAATTTCGAAACACCGCCCATCGTGACTGAAGAGGCTTATGCTTACGCCGGTCACGGCGCCAAGGAGGGAGACGTTGTCTGATTCTCACGGAGCTGTAGCCGAGCACAATCCGAACCTCCGCCACCATTTCGATACGATGGAGCAGCAGTTTGATTCCGCCACGCTCGGAATGTGGGTCTTCCTGCTGACGGAAATCATGTTCTTCGGCGGCATGTTCTGCGCCTACATGATTTATCGGTCTATGTATCCGGCTGCGTTCGCCAGCACCAGCGCGCACATGAATCCGAAGTGGGGCGCGATCAACACTGCGGTGCTGATCGTCAGCAGCTTGAGTATGGCTCTTGCGGTTCGAGCAGCTCGTTTGGGCCAACAAAAGGCTCTGCAGATTCTCCTGCTCATAACAATCTTCTTCGGGCTGGCCTTCCTAGGCGTCAAGGCAGTCGAGTATCACGAGCACTGGGTCGATAACAAGGTGCCGCTCATCGCCGGACACTGGGACTACAGCAATACCGAGCACGAGCCGAATCAGGCGCAATACGCCCGGCAAGCGCAGATCCTATTCTGCTTCTACTTTTTCATGACCGGATTCCACGCCGTCCACATGATCGTCGGCGTCGGATTAATGCTGACAATCTTTGCGATGGCCAGGAAAGGCAAGTTTGACGCCCACTATTTCACGCCAGTGGAAATCAGCGGCCTGTACTGGCACTTCGTAGACATCGTCTGGATCTTCCTGTTCCCGCTTCTCTATTTGATCGGCCGCACAAAGGAACTTATTTAACATGCATCAAGTCCCGTCTGTCCGCACCTACGTCTTGGTCTGGCTCACGCTGACCATCATGACGATTGTCACCTACTACGTTTCTAAGATTGAGATGGGCGAATGGAATATCGTGGTGGCGCTGTTGATCGCCTTCTTCAAGATGATGCTGGTGGTGCTGATCTTCATGAACGTGAAAGCCGAGAGTCCGCTCACCAAACTATTCGCAGCGGCCGGATTCTTCTGGTTAATCCTGCTGCTGGGCCAAGTCGCGATCGACTATATCTCCCGGACCTGGATGCCCGAAGGCAAGATGTGGTAACGATCTAAGCCTTCACCTCATAAATCAAATTAAACGGCGTCTCCGTAGCCCTTCTGAATTTCCCAAAACCAGCGCTCATCACGACTTCCCGCATCCGCTCCTCGCCCGCCTGCGCCCCTAAACAAAGCCCCACCTCCTGCGCGCGCGAAGCCGGCGTGCAAATCATCGTCGAAGCCGCATAAAATAGCCGTCCAACCGGATTCAAATTCTTCTCGAGCGTATCGTGCGCGAATGGCTCGACAATCATCCACACGCCATCCGGATTCAGCATCTCGCGAACATGCTTGGCCGCACCTACCGGATCTCCCATGTCATGCAGACAGTCGAAGAACGTCATGAAATCGTACTTGGCGCCATGGAAATCCTGAGCCGTCGCCACTTCGAAGGTCGCATTCTTGACGCCCGCCTTGGCGGCGGCGCGGCGCGCGAATCCAATGGATGGCCCGTGATAATCGAAGCCGACAAATGTCGAATGCGGATACGCTTGCGCCATCAAAATGGTCGATGCGCCATGCCCGCAGCCGATATCGCCCACGCGGATGCCTTGCTTCAACCTGGCGTCGACGCCGTCAAGCGCCGGAATCCAGGAGCTTACCAGATTCGCGGCATAATTCGGCCGGAAGAATTTCTCGGTTCCCAGAAAGAGCGCGGCATCGTGCTCGTCCCAACCCACGCCGTCGCCGGTGCGAAAGGCCTCGGTCAACTTCGGCTCGTCTTTGATGATGGCGCTGACGATGTGGAACGCGCCCGGCATGTACACCGGCGAATCCTCCATCGCGAGTGCGAATGCCTGTTCCTCGGGCAGCGTGAATCTCTTGGTGGATGCGTCGTAAGTAACGAATCCGCTCGCAGCCTGCGCCGAGAGCCACTCGCGCACGTATCGTTCGTCGGTACTGGTCTTCTTCGCGAGCTCGGCCGAGGTCATCGGTCCAGCGCCGGCCATCGCTTTGTACAGCCCGAGCTTGTCTCCGATCAGAATCAGCGCGCCGTTCATCGCCGCGCCCAACTCACCCACCATCTGTCCTAGAAATTGATTGAGCTTTTCTTGATTCACCGGATCATTATACTCAACCAGTCGCATGAGCCTCCGGCTTGTACACGGTTCGCAAGCCGGATGCTTCCGCCACGAAAGAAAGCTGCAACCCGGTGCGGCGGCCGCGCGTCGGACCTTCAACGGGGCCGGGGGTCGCGCAGAGTCCTTCGAATCCCAAGAAGAAAGCTTCCAGGGAGAACTATGCGCGACAAATGGTTGGTACTATTCTGCTTTTTCTGTTCCTTTGCGATCGCTCAAGCGCCGCCGAGCGACACGATCGCGAAACCCCTCACCGAAAAACAAAAGAAGAAACGCGAGCAGAAGCTCCAGCGCGAGCTCGCTACGCCGTACAAAAGCTGGTTTAACGAAGATGTGGCCTATATCATCTCCGATGAAGAGCGCCAGGCTTTCACAAACTTATCCACCGATGACGAGCGTCAAAGCTTCGTCGAACAGTTCTGGCTCCGCCGCGATCCAACGCCTGACACCGAAGAGAATGAGTTCAAGGAAGAGCATTACCGCCGCATCGCTTACGCCAATGAGCGCTTCGGCTCCGGCATTCCCGGATGGAAGACCGATCGGGGCATGATCTACATCAAATTCGGGCCGCCCGACGAAATCGATTCGCACCCCTCCGGCGGCACGTATCAGCGCGCCCAGCAAGATGGAGGCGGACAAAGCCAGGCGTTTCCGTACGAAACTTGGCGCTATCGCTACATCGAAAACATCGGCACGAACGTGGTGATCGAATTCGTCGATCCAACGATGAGCGGCGAATACCGTCTGACCATCGATCCCACAGAGAAGGACGCGCTGAAACACACTCCGCTCGCACCGCAGCCCCAGCAGATCACGGGCGCTATGTCGTTACGCGATGAATTCGACCCAATCGAACGGATGTACGAGCTCGGAAAAGCGCCCAAGACCAAATTCCCGGATCTGCGTGCAATAGTTTCCTCCGAGGTCCGCTACAATACTCTCCCGCTCAGCGCGCAGATCAGCTTTATCCCCGTCACTCCTGCTTCGATCTACGCGAATATCAACCTGCAAATCGAAGCCAGCGGCAACGTCAACCTCTACGGTCAAATCACCACTCTCTCACGTCGCGTTGCCAAGACATTTGAAGATGTAGTCTCCGGCAATGGCCCTTCGCTCTACCAGAAAACCATCCCGCTTCCGCCGGGACGCTATCGCTTGAACATTGCCGCCAAAGACCTCAACACGGGAACCAGCGGGACCTACGAAACCGTCCTCGATGTGCCGCAATTCGATGAACAAAAGTTGGCCGCCAGTTCGCTGATCCTCGCCGACCTCATGGAGCCCGTTCCCACTCGATGGGTCGGTTCCGGCCAATTCGTGATCGGTGACACCAAGGTTCGCCCTCGCATCAACGCCACGTTCCGTAGCAACGAAGAGTTGGGAATTTATCTGCAGCTTTACCATCTCGATTCAAATAGCGTCGTCGAATACGAAATCGCGAGCAACGAAAGCGGTTCGGTGGTACTGCACGATTCTGAAAAGCCCGGCTCCTCATCGCAGTTCACTGTGAAGAAGCGCATACCGCTCGCGAATCTAGCGGCCGGCTCTTACACGCTGCGTTTTCGCGTAGCCAACGGCGATGGCACGCAGACGCTTGCGCCTACTGCGGCCTTCACCGTCACCGCGCGCTAGGTGGACTGCGCCTGGCTGGTTCTCACGGCCACCGCGCGCAGCTTCGAATCCGGATCCTGCTTGGCTTCGATGGTCACGTGACTTTCGAGATCGAACCGCGTGGCTTTTACTTCCACGCCATTTTCGTAGAATTTGGTGTCCTTCGATCGCCGGAACGTCATGATCTCGTGCGTGTCGTCGGTCTCGATCAGAATCTCTTTCTTGCCTAAATTCTTCAAAGTTCCATCGAACTTCACCACCAGGTCTTTGAACGCCGGTGACGCCGAAGGCGGTTCAACACCCGGATTCCGCGCGTTCCGGTGCTGCGCCAGCACAACGCCGGCAGCCACCGCCAAAACAACCAACCCACGCATAAACACATCCTAGCGCACGTATGCTCGGCGTCTATAATTGTCGTGAGTGACCGATTCGGCCGTCCTGCAGCACATCACCAAGCTCCCTCACGCTCGCGCGACTTTCAAGCAACTCGTTCGCGAACTCGGCTCGCGCGGCCTTTCGCGAGAAGATGTGGACGCCGCGCTCGATCGCCTGGAGGATCGCGGGGACGTCATCGAAGTCCGCTCCGGTCATTTTGTCGCCGCCCGCTCCAGCCGCGAGTACGCCGTCGGGCGCCTGAACATGCATCGCGATGGTTACGGATTCCTGGTTCCTGACCGTCCCATCGAGGGCCTACGCGGCGATGTCTACATCGGCCGGGAATCGGCGCAAACCGCCATGCATGGCGATCGCGTGGTCATCCACATCTCGCGCATCGAGAGCGATGGCCGCGCCGATGGCGAAATTGTCAAGATCCTTCGACGCGCGCATCTCACCGTGGTCGGCGAGTTCAAAATCCGCAAGCGCGGTTCCTACGTCATCCCGCACGATGGACGCATCAATCAGTGGATCGACATTCCGGAAGGCATGGAAATTCCTGCCGCTGCCATTAACCGTGACCGTGTCGGCGTGAAGCCGCTTGATATCCAGCACCCGGAAGACATCGACGGCATGGTGGTGAACGTCGAGATCCTCGAATTTCCGGAAGATGGCGGACACGCGGTTGGCCGAGTCATCGAAATTCTCGGACATCCGGATGACTTCGGAGTCGATGTGGAAATTGTCATCCGCAAGCATCACATCCCGCATCAATTTCCGCCGCGGGTATTGGAGCAAGCGCAAAACGTCGCGAACACCATCCGCCTGGACGAACTCGCAAAGCGCCGGGATTTCCGCGACCTAGATATCGTCACCATCGACGGCGAAACCGCGCGCGATTTCGACGACGCCGTCTGGGTGGATCGTCTTGCCAACGGCAATTACGCGCTGCAGGTCCATATTGCCGACGTCAGCCATTACGTGACGCCCGGCTCGCCGATCGACGAAGAGGCGGCGCTGCGCGGCACCAGCGTGTACTTTCCGGATCGCGCAGTCCCGATGCTCCCGCTCGAGCTTTCCACCGAAATCTGCTCGCTGAAACCCAACGTCGATCGTCTGGTGCTCTCGGTGCTGCTTGAAATCGATCATCGCGGCGATATCATCGCCCAAGAGTTCTGCCGCGGCGTGATCCGTAGCGTGGAACGCATGACCTACACCAGCGTCCACGCGCTGCTGGAAGGCGACGCAAACCTTCGGAATCGTTATGAGCGCCTGGTTCCGCGCTTCGAGCTGATGCAGGAGCTGGCTCTGATCCTGAACAAGAAGCGCGTCCAGCGCGGCGCCATCGATTTCGATATGCCAGAACCACTCATCGAATTCGACGAAGTCGGCGAAATGACCGGCGTCAAACGCAGTCCCCGCAACATCGCGCATCGGTTAATCGAAGAATTCATGCTCTCGGCGAACGAAGCAGTGGCATCGCATCTGGAACAAGCCGGAATCGCGTCCATCTTCCGCATCCACGAAAAGCCCGATCCCAAGCGCGTCCTTGAATTCGAAGAAATCGCGTCCCACTTCGGATATTCACTCGGCCTTGGATCGATGCCAGTGAAGCGCTTCAAGGTAAAAGAGCGCGGGCGGGACGGGCGCAAAGGTCACATGCAGGTGATTCTCGCCGAGGATAGCCTGTCGTTGACCTCGCGCAATTATCAAAAGCTGATCTCGCAGATCGAAGGGAAGCCCGAAGAGCGCATTCTGAGCTTCCTCATGCTCCGATCACTCAAGCAAGCCCGCTACAGCGCCGAAAACCGGGGACACTTCGCGCTCGCAGCTTCCAGCTACACGCATTTCACATCGCCGATCCGCCGCTATCCCGATCTCATCGTCCATCGCATTCTCGGGGCGTTTCTGGATGGCCAGCGCGCTACCTTCTCTCCGGAAGAGCTCACCGCCATCGCCGAATCCTGCTCGGACACCGAACGGCGCGCCGCAGACGCCGAGCGCGAACTCGTCGAGTGGAAAAAAGCCAAATTCATGCAGGATCGTGTGGGCGAGGAGTTCCGCGCACTCATTGTCAGCACCACCCGCTTCGGATTCTTCGTGGAACTGGAAGACCTCTTCGTCGAAGGCCTGGTGCCAATCGACACGCTCCCAGGCGACCGCTACCTCTTCCACGAAAATGTTCGCAAGATCATCGGCCAACGTACTCGCCGGCAGTTTTCCATCGGTGACAGCGTGAATGTTCTGCTCGACAAGGTAGATCCCATCGAGCACAAACTGCAATTCTCGATCTTCGAGCCGGAACCAACGCGCCGAAAGCGGCGCAAATGACGTATCCTGTGTAGATAGATGCGAACAATCCGGACGATTGTTGTTTCACTCGTCGCTCTCTGGCTCTTGTTCGTCGCCACCATCTACTTCATGATGCGACAGCCGCCGGAACGCTTCGGTCGTTTCGTCAACAAGCTCCCGGGACCGGCGTTCATGCTCTTCCCCTTCGAGACACTCTGGTTGCGCGCGCGAGCCGGCACGCTCAGCGTGGGCGACCAAGCTCCGGATTTCCGTCTTCGCACGCTCGATAAAACCGCCGAAGTTTCGCTTTCGTCCTTCCGCGGATCAAAGCCCGTGGTGCTGATTTTCGGGAGCTATACTTGACCGCCCTTTCGCCGGGAGGTTCCCGAGCTCAACAAGCTGTATCAGGATTATAAGGATCGCGTCGCGTTCTACGTGATCTACATCATGGAAGCGCACGCCGCTGACGTTTGGCAGATGGAATCGAACGTGAAACAGGGGGTCGTGTTCGCGTCACCGAAGAATATGGATGAGCGCGAATCCGTGGCTGGATCGTGCGTGCGCAATCTGCACATACAAATCCCCGCGCTGGTCGACGATTTTTCCAACTCCACCGAAAAAGCCTACACCGGATGGCCCGATCGCCTGTACCTGATCGACAAGGATGGCCGCGTTGCCGCAAAAACGCAAGCGGGCCCATTCGGCTTCCACCCCGAAGAAATTCGCAAGCACCTGTAGCGCACGCACTCGTGCGTGCCGCGTTCACACTCGTGTGAACGCCCCAAATTTTTCAAAATTCTTCTGGAACCGCGCCTCAAGCCCCTTAGCCGCCTGATCATAAGCAGCTCCGTCCGACCACTGCCCGCGCGCATCCAAAATCTGCGCCGGCACGCCAGGGCACTCCACGGGAACGCTCACTCCAAACACCGGATCGGGCCGCGTGGCAACCCGATCGAGCTTGCTATCCACAATCGCCGACACCATCGCCCGCGTGTATTTCAAATCCATACGATGCCCCACGCCGACGCCGCCACCCACCCAGCCCGTATTGACCAGATAGCACTTCACGTCATGCTGCCGCATTCGTTCGCCGAGCATCTTCGCGTATTCCATCGGACGCCGCGGAAGAAACGGAGCGCCGAAACAAGCGCTGAACGTGGCCTGCGGTTCATTTACGCCGCGTTCCGTTCCTGCGAGTTTCGCCGTGTATCCGCTCAAAAAGTGATACATGGCCTGCTCGGCATCCAATCGCGAGATCGGCGGCAGCACACCGAACGCATCCGCCGTCAAAAACAGAATGTGCGATGGATGCGCGCCCACTCCTGGGATCACGGCGTTCTGGATAAACTCAATTGGATAAGCCGCGCGTGTATTTTCCGTCAAGGCTTCCGAATCGAAATCCAGCCGGCGCGACTCTCGATCCATCACCACGTTCTCGAGCACCGTTCCGAAGCGAATCGCATTCCAGATCTGCGGCTCTTTCTCGCTCGACAATCGGATGCACTTGGCATAGCAGCCGCCCTCAAAATTGAACACACCTCGATGGGACCATCCATGTTCGTCGTCGCCGATCAACCGCCGCGCCGGATCCGCGGAAAGCGTCGTTTTCCCCGTGCCCGAAAGTCCGAAGAACAATGCCACCCGCCCATCCGCTCCGGTATTCGCCGAACAATGCATCGGAAACACGTCTCGTTCCGGCAGCAGATAATTCGACACAGTGAAAATCGATTTCTTCACTTCTCCGGCGTATTCGGTTCCGGCGATGATCACGACACGTTTCTGGAAATTAATCGCGATGCAGGTTTTCGAACGCGTCCCATCTTTTTCCGGATTGGCATGAAACGCCGGGGCGAAAAAGACGGTGAACTCGGGTACGTGCTCCTCCGTGTTTTCCGGATTTGGGCGGATAAAAAGCTGCCGCGCAAACAAAGAATGCCACGCACGCTGCGCCACCACGCGGATCGGCAGCGTATATTCGGCATCCGCTCCAGCGAAGCAATCCTGCACAAACAGTTCGCCCGTTTCGAGCGATTTCATCAGCCGCGCGTAAATCTGGTCGAAAATCTGCCCGGGCATCGGCTGGTTCACTGAGCCCCACTCCACGGTGGTTTCGGTGCCCGGCCCTCGGACGATGTACTTATCTTTCGGAGATCGTCCGGTAAACTGCCCGGTTTCCACGACAAGCGCGCCATCGGAAGCCAACAGACCTTCGTTGCGTTGGAGCGCCTTCTCAATGAGTTCAGCGGCGCCCAAGTTCCAATGCGCAACTTCGTAGTCCGCAATTCCGTGCCGGCAAAGTCCGTGGCGACTGGGACGGACCCCTACATTCTGCATAGCTTAGATCCCCAACAAGCCTAATCTTGAGTCTATCATTGGTATTGGAACCGCCATGTCGATTCGACCTGTAAAGCGCCTGATCAAAGCCAAACCTACCCTCGAAGGAGCCGGCGTTCATCTCCGCCGGGCTTTTGGATTTGGAAATACCTCGGATTTCGATCCGTTCCTGCTGCTCGACGATTTTCGCAACGATGTTCCGGCCGACTATCTCGCCGGCTTCCCCTGGCACCCGCATCGCGGAATCGAAACGATTACCTATGTATTGGCCGGGACCGTCGAACATGCCGACAGCATGGGTAATCGCGGCGCGATCGGCGCGGGCGACATTCAATGGATGACCGCAGGGAAGGGAATTATCCATCAGGAAATGCCGAAGGGCGATGGCGAAGGCCGCATGCACGGATTCCAGCTCTGGGCGAACCTTCCGTCCTCGCTCAAGATGACCGATCCGCGCTATCAGGAGGTGAAAGCCGGGGAAATCCCGCTCATCACGGATGACGATGGAACGGGAGTCCGCATTGTGTGCGGCGAATTCTGGGGCAAACGCGGTCCGGTGGATGGAATCGCCGCCGATCCGATGTATCTCGACGTCTCGGTCCCGCCCGGCCGGCGCAAAACACTTCCGGTGGAAACCACGCGCCATGCTTTCGCCTATGTTTTCGCGGGTAGTGGGAAATTCTGTAACGCTTCCGGTCCGCTTGCTGTTCCAACCGAAAGCGTGGGATGGATCGATAAGACTCCGCCCAGCGAAGCCGAAAACCGATCGCTAATTCTATTCGATCAAGGCGACGAAGTCACGGTGCAGGCGGGTGAAGACGGTATCCGCTTTTTACTTTGCAGTGGAAAACCGCTGCAAGAACCAGTGGCGTGGTACGGCCCGATCGTGATGAACACTCAGGAGCAGCTTCGGCAGGCTTTCGACGAATTAGACCAAGGCACGTTCTTGAAGTAGCGTTCGCACTCGTGTGGACGCCAAAAAGTACGCCACTTCATCTAAAGTGTTAATGTGCTGGTTCTGGCCTCCACCTCCGCGCGGCGCCAACAGATTCTCGCCGCTGCAGGCATCCCCTTCACCGTCCGCGCGCCCAACATCCCAGAAGAACGCGCCCCTGGTGAAACGCCGGATGACTACGTCCGCCGTCTCGCCGAACAAAAAGCCTTCGCAGTTCCGATGAATCCCGGCGAAACGATCCTCGCAGGCGATACGGTAGTGGTCGCGGGCGAGCATATTCTCGAAAAGCCCGTGGATCACGCCGACGCACTCCGCATGCTGCGCCTGCTCTCCGGCCGCGATCATCGCGTCATCACCGGAATCTGTCTGCGCCGCGATTCCAAAAAGATCGTCGACAGCGCCAGCACCTTGGTTCATTTCATCGAGCTCACGGAATCGGAAATTTCGGCCTACGTCGCCACCGGCGAGCCCATGGACAAAGCCGGTGCCTATGCGATCCAGGGAATCGCATCGCGCTGTATTGATCGCGTGGAAGGCGATTATCTCAACGTGGTTGGATTGCCGATGTCGCTCGTTTACCGCCATCTCAAAACTCTCGGATACTTCGAATGATCAAACTTACTGCGGTTGCATTGCTCTCCCTCACTCTGTTCGCCGCGGATGGCTGGCGGGATCAAGGCATCATCTATCTCGATCATTCGCCCAACGCCGCCATGCATCCCGTCCCAGTCCGCGCCGTTACGCTTGGCGACGGATTCTGGCAGCCGCGCCGCCGCGTCAATGTGGAGCGCAGCATCCCGACCATGCTCGAATTGCTCGAAGCACACGGCATCCTGGACAATTTCCGCCGCCTCGCAGCTAAGAAAGACGTCCCGCGCAAGGGACCGCTCTACACCGACTCCGACCTCTATAAATGGATGGAAGCCGTCGCGTTCGTTCTGCAATCCGGTGACAATCCCAAACTCCGCGCCACGTTCGACGCCATCACCACCGATATCGCCGCCGCTCAGGAACCGAGCGGCTATCTGAACACCAACTATGTTGGCGACAAAGCCCCGCTGCGATTTACCGAAATGTACAAGTCGCATGAGTTGTACTGCCTCGGCCACCTGCTGCAGGCCGGCATCGCTTATTACCGCGCCACGGGCAATCGCAATCTGCTCGATGTCGGCATCCGTTTCGTCGATTATCTCGTCGCCGATTTCGGACCCACCAAGCGGCCGTTGCTCACCGGCCATCCTGAGTTGGAAATGGCATTGGTTGAGCTCTACCGGACCACCGGAAATCGTGCCTATCTCGATCTCGCCGGATACTTGCTGAGCGGCGTTGAAACCGAGCGCCTGCATCTGAAGCCTTCGCAAACCAGCTACATGTTCAGCGGCCTTCCGTTCACTTCTCGCACTATTTTCGAAGGCCATGCGGTGCGGGCGATGTATGCATCGAGCGGAGCGACTGACTATTTTCTGGAATCGGGCGACCAGCTATATCGCAAGACGCTCGACACCCTGTGGGCCGATCTCACGAACCGAAAAATGTACATCACCGGCGGCGTCGGATCGCGCTCCGAGGGCGAAGCGTTTGGCGATCCGTACGAGCTGCCGAATTCGCAAGCCTACACCGAAAGCTGCGCCGCCATCGGAAACATGATGTGGAATTTCCGGATGCTCGCCGCATCCGCCGAGTCGCGCTATGCCGACATCATGGAGCGTGCGCTCTACAACGGAATCAACTCCGGTATGTCGCTCGAAGGCACATTGTATTGTTATCGCAACCCGCTCGCTTCGGATGGCGAAAAGATTCGCAATGAATGGTACGACACTACCTGCTGCCCGCCCAACCTGGAGCGCACTCTCGCTGCGCTTCCGGGCTACTTCTACGCGACCGGGAAGGATGGCCTGTACGTGAACTTCTATCACGATTCGGTTCTCGATTGGCAGGGGCTGAAGGTGTGGCAAAAAACCAACTATCCGTGGTCGGGCGATGTTGATTTCACCGTAACGCCTGACGCCGCGCGCGAGTTCACCATCTTTCTCCGGATTCCGGAGTGGTCCAAGAATTCGAACGTCTCACTCAGCGGATCGAAGACCGCGGCGGCCGCCGGCCAGTATCTTGCCGTGCGGCGGACATGGAAACCCGGCGACAAGTTCACCCTGCACCTTGACATGACCCCTCGCTTGATCGCGGCCAATCCGCGCATCAGTGAAGACACCGGCAAGGTTGCGGTCCAGCGTGGCCCGTTGGTCTACTGCTTGGAACAACCCGATCAATCCGGAAAAATCCCGGATCTTTCGCTGATCGCAAAGTCCGAGTTCGCGTCCGAATTTCGCAAAGATCTATTCGGCGGTGTTGTGGTCCTGAAACACGCGGGCGCCGTCTATCAGCAGCCGCTCGATCGAGAGCCGTTGTATGAAACGCTGGACCAAGCCACTAAACGGAAAACCAATCCGGCCCAGCTCACATTCATTCCGTACTATGCTTGGGCCAACCGCGAGCCATCGGCGATGGAAGTGTGGGTCCCCCTAGCGCCATCAACCGCCGTTAGATGAAGCGGCGGCGTAGCGCACGCACTCCTGCGTGCCGCGTTCACACTCGTGTGAACGCCTTCAAGGCGATTCTTCCTTATTTCGGTGTTCGAGAATCCATGCAAAGGAATGAGAATGCTTTGTAGTGCGGACCTGGAGTCCAATGCGAACGCGGCACGCACTCCTGCGCGCGCTATGCCAACTCCTCGAACACACCTTCGAACTGACGCGCAACCGCGTCCCAAGAATATTTCGGATCCACCGCAGCAAGCCGAGCTGCTTCTCCCAACGCCCGCCGCCGATCTGCGTCGCAATACAGATTCTCCAATGCCTGAGCGACCCCGTCCGCGGACACTTCGCCCATCTCGAGCACCGAAAACTCGGGGATGTAACTCCGATTCACCGGAATCAACTCGCCGCGTCCGCGCCACAACTCGGCGCACGCCGTGTGATCCGGCACGATCTGCGCCGCGCCGGTTGCGCCATGCTCGAAACTCACCAATCCCCATCCTTCGCCCATGGATGTGTTGATCCCCACGTCGCACGTGTTGTAAAGCAGGTTCAACTCGGCATCCTCACGCACGCCGCCGCCTTGCGGATTCACCAGGACGCGACCCTCAATTCCGAACTCGCGAATCCATGAGTGAATCTGCTCTTGCTCCCGTTTGCCGAAAAACGCATGATGCAAGCACAGCTTGACACCGGCCGGCTTGTTGGCAGCGAACCGCGCGAAGCCGGTAATGGTCAGATCCAGCCGCTTTCTTCGATCGGGGCGGCTGGCATTCAGCACGAGAAAAGACTCAGGATCGCGCAAGCCCGCTACAGCGAAGAATTTCTCCCGGTCGATTCCATGCGGAATGACATCCACCCGCGGAAAACCGGATCCCAGGCGCGCGAATGCGTTCAGAAACTCAGCCCGGGCAAATTCCGTATAAACCACAACCCGATCCGCATCCCGCAACGCCGCCGCCGCTCTTTCATTCGTAATCCTGCCGTCAAGCGGTATGTACACAGCGATTTTCAGACGGTCCCGGTACGGACCCAGAATGCGCAGATAATATTCAAACATCCAGATATCGTGGAGAATGAATACTAACTGCGGCTGGATCGCTTCAATCAACTGGGCGGCCTGAAACGCCGCGAAAACATCGCCGCCGTTCGAATTGGTGGGATAAATCGTCAGCCCACAATCGCGAACGATTTCGCCCGAATATCCGATGCCGAGATAATGGATCTCATGGCGGTCCGCTAAACGCCGGAGGATGCTCTGCACCACCCGCGTCAAACCGGTGCCCGGAGTGTAGAATCCGATTGCGACTAGTTTCAGCGCCACTTACCGGCTGATTCTGTCTAAAAAGAGTACTCGTCGATGATGGAGTAGGGCGGCTGGCCGGTCGCCGACATGAGCGATACCTGCAGAAGGGAATCGTTCTCATACGAGCTCGCTTCGTAACTCGGTGATGGTGGATTCGGTCCGCCCACTGGGCCTCCCTGTCCGATCAGAACGTAACTCACCCAACCGAAATATCCGCAACTTAGCGTGGCATTGAGCTGTTCGAGCATATTCAACGCATCGCTCGCGCCGTAGCTGGCCAGATAGTTGTACAAATCTCCCTGTGGGATATGCAAGGTGGAAAGATTCTGCGTCACGATACCGAACAGCAGATTTGGATTGCTCATGTAGGTATCAATCCCGGAGGGTACCGAGCTGTTGCTGGATCCAGGAACCACCAGGTTGTACACGAGCTTTTGCGTGGCGTTGTCTAAAAAATACCACCAATAACTGTCGTTCACAGCTTGACTAGGGCCAAGTCGCTGCTGGTTTGAGCCCAATCCTACGGACACGATCGGTTGAACATTGGGACTGATACCCGCTTTAATCGTGTACGGAAACATAACCACGCCGTTTGACATGCCAATTCTCCAGTTCGATCCGAATTAATTGCCGGAAGAGAATTTATATCACTGGAGCCTGCTGAAGTCAAATCATAATTAGTAGTAATTCAGTTACTTAGGCATTACAGCTCGGGTTACGGCTTAGTCCGGCGACGGATCGTACCGGCTCTCCAGCCGGTATGCTATCAATAAACGAGACGTA
>DATGIH010000277.1:0-4580 GCA_035295865.1 Bryobacteraceae bacterium | reverse complement strand
GCTTACACGGAAATCATCGAAGCCAATGGCGGCGTGGGTTTGAATGCGGGAACGTCCGAGGATTCGACCAGCTATTACTACAATTTTCCACGCAATCGGCTGGAGCTGTGGTTTCTGCTCGAATCGCAACGATTTTACGATCCGGTGTTCCGCGAGTTTTATAAGGAGCGCGACGTCGTTCGCGAAGAGCGCCGCATGCGTGTCGAATCCAGCCCGCAAGGCATGCTCGTCGAAAGCCTGCTCGCCGCTGCGTTCGAGGCACACCCGTATCACAACATGCCCGGCGGATGGGCCAGCGACATCGAGAACTTCCGCGAGAAGGAAGCGGTTCAGTTCTACAAAAAATATTACGTGCCGGCAAACATCACCATCGGTATAGCGGGCGACGTAGATCCGAAGGAATGCCGGCGCATGGCGGAAAAATATTTCTCGATCTTGCCGGCGGGGCCGCTGCCAAGCGGTCCACGGACGGTGGAGCCTCCGCAGAAAGGCGAACGACGCGTTCAGGTGGAATCGCCCGCCCAGCCTTTCATGGCCATTGGATACAAGCGTCCAGATCAGGTTAGCCCGGACGACGCCGTGCTGGACGTGTTGAACGAAATCCTCTCAGGCGAGCGCACGGGTTTGCTTTACAAGGACCTTGTTCGCGACCAGAAGATCGCGCTTGCGGCGGGCAGTCAGGCGTCGTTTCCGGGCGGAAAGTATCCCAACCTGTTTCTGTTCTTCCTGGTTCCCAACATGGGGCACACGGTAGAGGAAAACGAAAAGGCCGCCTACAAGATCATCGATCAGGTGAAGACCAACAAAGTTGATGACGGGACGCTGAACCGGATCAAGACCAAGGTTCGCGCCGATTTAATCCACCGCTTAGACAGCAATTCCGGAATGGCGGGCGCTCTTACGGCTTACTATGCAGGTTATGGCGATTGGCGCAAGATGTTCACGGAAATCGATGAAATTGCCAAAGTGACCGCGGATGACGTGCAGCGTGCCGCCAAACAATATCTGGTTCCGGAGACTCGCACCGTCACCTGGATTGTGCCTCCCGTGGCAGAGAAGGAGGCGAAATGAAATCTCCCATTGTAGTTGCGCTTCTTCTCGCGCCTGCCGCGTTTGCGCAGACTGAGGTTCATCGCGGTCCGGTGAGTCTGCCTTCCTATAAACAACTCAAATTTCCGCCCCTGCCGCCGCTCGAAATTCCAAAGCCCCTGGAATTCACGTTATCGAACGGCATCAAGGTATTTCTCCTCGAAGACCACGAGCTGCCGTTGGTTTCGGGAGCGGTGCTGATCCGCACGGGAAATCTCTTCGATCCGCCGGACAAACATGGTGTCGCGCAGTTGACCGGTGAAGTCCTGCGCTCCGGCGGTACTCGAGCGAAAACCGGCGACCAGTTGGATGAAGAGCTGGAGAACATGGCTGCCTCTGTCGAAAGCCAGGTCGGGGAGGGTAGCGGATCAGTGTCGTTTAGTTGTCTCAAAGAGAACACCGATCATGTTCTCGCGCTCTTTAAGGAATTCCTTACGACGCCCGAATTTCGCGACGACAAAGTAGAACTGTCGAAGACCCAGCTGCGCAGCGAGATTTCAAGGCGCAATGACGATGCGAATGGAATCGCGGAGCGGGAATTCAGCGACATCCTGTACGGCCGCAATTCGCCTTATGGATGGCGGATTGAATACGCGGATGTGGATGCAATCCATCGGCAGGATCTGGTGGACTTTTATCATCGCTACTACTTTCCGGCCAATCTGATTCTCGAAGTGTACGGCGATTTTTCGCCGGCCGACATGAAGGCCAAGCTGGAAACGCTGTTGGGCGGCTGGAAATACACCCAACCACCCGTTCCAGCGTTCCCCAAGGTGGACGCTAAGCCTGCGCCGGGCGTGTTTCTTGCGGCCAAGACCGATGTGACGCAGACATTCTTCAACGTCGGGCATTTGGGTGGCGAGTTTCGCGATCCGGATTATCCCGCGCTCGAAGTGGCCGCACAGATTCTGGGCGGCGGATTCTCCAGCCGGTTGCTGCAACGCATCCGGACGAAGGAAGGATGGGCGTACAACATCGGCGCGTCGTGGGATGCGAATTACGATCATCCAGGGATATTTCGCATTTCCGGAAGCACGCAATCGGCGCACACCGTGGATACCTTGAAGGCAGTCGGCGAGGAGCTGAAGAAGTTCCAGACTGAGGAAGTCACCGACGAAGAGTTGAAGACCGCCAAAGACACAGTGCTGAACGCTTTCGTGTTTCACTTCGACCGTCCCAGCAAGACTCTGAATCGTCTCGTGCTGTATGAGTACTTCGGATATCCGCGCGATTTTCTTTTCCAATATCAGAAAGCAATCGCGGCGGTTACGAAAGCTGATATTTTGCGTGTGGCGAAGAAATACTTCAAGATGTCCGACCTCACTTATGTGGCGGCGGGCAACCCTAAGGATTTTGGAACCCCTCTGAGCGCGCTTGGTTTACCGGTGCACGACATCGATCTCACCATTCCCGAGGCCAAGCCGGAAGCGGCGAAGGCGGATCCTGCCAGCCTGCAAAAGGGCAAGGATTTGTTGCAACGCGTCCAGCAAGCGTTGGGCGGCGCGGACAAGCTGGCTGCGGTAAAGGATGTTGTGTACAGCGGCGAAGCGGCCATCGAAACGCCAGGCGCAACGATGAAGGTGAAGCAAAAGAACTCGTACCTTGCGCCGTCTTCCATGCGTCAAGAAATTGAGCTCCCATTCGCGAAGCAAATTGTTTATTCCGACGGAACCACTGGCTGGATGATCACGCCCCAAGGTCCAATGGGGATGTCGCCGGCGGTGATTAAACAGGTGCGAGGCGAGGTGTTCCGGCAGATTGCGCCGCTGGTCATGAGCGATCGCGATGCGGATCGCACGGTGAATTATCTGGGCGGCGGGAAGCTCGAGATTTCATCGAAAGATGGAGAGCGCGCGCAGTTGGAGATCGATGAGAAAACGGGAATCCCGGCGAAGATCAGTTACGAAGGCGGACAAGGTCTGGTGGATCAGGTTTATTCGGACTGGCGCGAGGTTGGCGGCATCCGGCTGCCGTTCGCGTGGAGTGTCCTGCAGGGCGGGAAGAAGTTCGCCACGGTGACGATCGGCGAATACAAGGTCAACTCGGGATTGACGAAGGAAGAGATCAGCAAGAAGCCATGAAGTTCGAGCGCCGGTTCTTATTTGCAATTTTGCCGCTGTCGATCGCGCTCCATGCGGAATCGATGCAGGAGCGCGGCAAACGCGTGGTCCAGGAATGCCTGGATGCCCTGGGCGGCGACCGGTTCATGGCTATTCAGAATCGCGAAGTGTCGGGTCGCGCATACTCGTTTTACCGCGAACAACTCAGTGGCTTAAGCGTCGCAAAGATTTACACGCGGTTCTATCCCGGCGTGAAGGACACCGCGCACGATCTGGCGGTGCGGGAGCGGCAGAATTTCGGCAAGAAAGAAGACTACGGGACTCTGTTCAAGGAAAAAGACGCATTCAACATCTCGTTTCGCGGAGCGCAACCGTTGCCCGAAGATCGCTTCGAGCGCTATAAGGACACCACGCGCAGCGACATCTTCTACATCCTGCGCATCCGGATGCATGAGCCGTTGATCCTGGAATCGCGCGGCGCCGACGTGCTGCAGAACGCGCCTGTCGAGATCGTCGACATCACCGATGGCGATAACCGCACCACTACCGTCTACTTTCATCAGATCACCAAATTACCGGTGCGCGAAGTTTTCTATCGTCGCAACCCCGTCACCAAGGACAAAGACGAAGAGATCACGCTGTTTTCCAAATACCGCAACGTCGATGGCATTCAGTATCCGTTCGCGATCGAGCGCCAGCGCAACGGCGAAAAGACCTTTGAGATCTTCGCCGATGCGGTGAAATTCAACGATCCCAAAATGGCGGACAATCTCTTCGAGCTACCGGCGGATATCAAGATGCTGAAACGGGAGTAGCCGAACGCTGCTCCCCTTTGCGCGATTCCGGCGCGAGCGGAAGATCGATGCACACCAATAATCCTGGACCAGCGTTGCGCGCGCTGAGCATGCCTTTGTGCAGCTCTACCGAGCGGCGCGCAATCGCGAGCCCCAAACCCAGCCCGCCGCTCGCTCGATCGCGATCGGATTCCACGCGGTAGAACGGATCGAAAATTCGGGGCAAGGCCTCGTCCGGCACGCCTGGTCCGTAGTCACGCACGCAAATTTCCGCCATGCCGCCGGCGCGCTTCAAATCGATATCGACGGCCGATGCAGGCGGAGCGTAGCGGATCGCATTGCGAATTACGTTCTCAACTGCCCGGCGGATCAGTTCCTCATCGCCACACACAGCCAACGAGGTGGGCGCTTTGAGCAGCAGCGTACAGTCCTTGGCTTTGGCCTCCAGCAGCGAATCGTAAACGATATCGGCCAGCAGCTCATCCAGCGGCACTATCTCGGATTTCTGCATGGACGGATCGCCTTCCACGCGCGTCACCTGTAAAAGTTCGCCCACTAATTCGTTTAAGCGGTCAGCTTCCTTCTGGATGCGATCCAGCATATGCTCGCGATCCTCACCGGAGCGTGCAAGTTCCAC
>DATGIH010000276.1:0-5971 GCA_035295865.1 Bryobacteraceae bacterium | reverse complement strand
CGCGTCATCGAGGAGCCCTACGACAGCTTGAATTTTGTTCCTACCATCCTGGATCTGATGGGTCTTCGCCAGCCAGCGGCGGAGTTGCCGGGTAAGCCGATCCGCGAACTCACTCCCTGAACAGCGCCATTACTTAACTTGCATCGATTGGATGTACTCGGTCAAGTTGGTGATGCGGAGTTGCACCTGTCCTTGATCGCCATGGCTCAAGGATTGAAATACAGATCCCCAAACCGGCATGTCCTTGGAGCCGTGTGCGGCCGTGCTCGTGTCCCCCTTGATTGCTCCGTAAACCTTAATTGATGGGAACTTGCCGCCATTGCGCTTCGAAAGCTCAGTCAGGTTGGCGGGTGGCTTCGCTAAAGCAGCGGCGGCGGGGCCTCCACCTTTTCCGTCGGTTCCATGGCAGGATGCGCAGTAGGTTTTGAACATCTCAACGCCGGATGATACCGAGGTGGGCGTCACAGAAACTTTCTTGACGTTTTGCGCGCTGGCTGTTACTCCAGCGAACGTGAGCAACAATATCAGCAACAATGCAATGCTTCGCGACGACATGTGGGTCTCCTTCTTCCGTGCTGACTTCAAGCACACCCGCGAGGCCGGGCGAACAGTGGGAGGCTGTCCTGCGCTCGGGCCTCGGGGTGGGTGTGCTGTCCGTGTTGCGATGAGGAACTGCAACCAAAGGGCCACGGAAAATCCCGCGAAAAACGAGGAGAAGAAGCCTGAAAGGGTGAAGTCCCCCAACCGTCTGAGTTGAATGACGCTGGAATGGGCGAGCGTCCCCGTCCACTACCGGTCCGGGAGCAGGTCGGACATGTCGTTCACGATCTGTTGTTCTTTCTCGCTGAATTTTTGCTTGAATTCAGGACTGGACAGACGCGCCGCACGGTCTTTTGGTCCAAGCGGCGCGAGTTTTCGCATCTCTTGCCGGATCGCTTGGCGGCGATCCGCGGGCTGCTGAGCCAACTCCGTCAGCGACCGGCGTACCAGATTTTGTCGAGCGGGAGGAAGCTGATTCAGCCGGTCATACATGTTCCGCAGCCGTTCTTGTTGCTGGGGAGGCAGCTGGTTGAATTTATTGAGCCGCTGCTGCAGCCGCGCCCGCTGGCCGGGAGGCAGATGTTCCAGTGCCTGACGCTGCTCATCCGGCGTCATGTGCATAAACTCGTCAATGGGAGTGCCGGAGTTCCGGGGCGATCTTTCGGTGGGGCGTTTCGACCCCTTCGCGGCGCCTTGCCGGGCATCCACTGGCAGGGCCAGGCAAGCGGAGAGACACAACGCCAGAACTTGCGACGATATCGTTGGCCAGCGCAAACGCATCCGCGGAAACCGCCTAAATCTTCTCTGTCGCGGCTGCCTTATCCGCGGGATTCTCGACGCCCAGTTGTGTGAGCATTTCCATGTCGTCCAGCGCCTGCTCCACTTGTTCAATGGCAGGCGCTGCCGGGATCGCCGGCGATGGATGCAAAGGGCGCAGCGCGGGATCTTTCAATAGAAAGGCAGCTACCAAGGCAGCGCAAGCCACGCCCACAGGCACAGCGGGCCGCATAGCCCAAGCCGTGGGGAACCAACTCCGCCAGCCGAATTTTTGATGCTCCATCGCGATGCGCTGGTACAGCCGCGCGTCAAAGTTGTCCGACACCACCATCGTGGGCCAGGTTTCGAGAGCCGACCAAACGGCCCGTTGGGCTTCGGCCAAGTCGCGGCAGCGCGCGCAAATCTGGAAGTGTTCTTCCAGCTTCCGTTCTTGTTGCGGATCCAGCGTTCCCGCGCCGTAGGCAATGATCAGATCGTCGCCATCGTCCTCAACTGGACAGCTCATCGTCTTCTCCCATTTTATTCCATGTACGCCAAGCGCGATCTCAATTGCTCGTAAGCGCGAAACAGCAGCGATTTTACGGCGGATTCCGAACAACTTAGCACATTTGCGATCTCGGAATATTCCATCTCCTCATATTTGTGCATCAATACCGCCGCCCGTTGTTTCGATGGCAGAAGTTCGATCGCGTGCCGGACCTCCCTCAGTTTGACACGATGCAACAACTGTTGTTCCACGGTCGGAGTCCGATCCGCAAATTGCCTGGTGGTTCCCTCCGCCAACTCTCCCTCCAAACTCTCTTGCCTGCTTTCCGTCCGCCAATCTCGAATCCAATTCAATCCCAAATGGGCCGCGATTCGAAATAACCACGTCGTAAACTTCGCGGATGCTTCATACGTGGCGCGCGACTTGTAAACACGCAAGAAAGTCTCTTGCGCCAGTTCCTCCGCCACTGCCTGCCGCTGCACCATCCGATAGAGGAAATGAACTACCGAACCCCGGTGCTTGGCCAGAAGCAATCCAAAACTTGCCTGGTCGCCTTCCCGCACCCGCAACATCAATTCGGCGTCCCGTTCGAGGGGAGCCGGCTGGATGCTATTATCCTTAACCCGCGTGTCCCAAGAAGGTTGCGCAGTTGAAGTTTGGATGCCGTCCTGGTCCATTCGTTTCAACCTGCACACTAGGACGGCGAATTAAAGACCAGGTTGACGCTGGCTTACACTATTCGGTTTTGAGCGTTCGTTCCATCAGGTCGCGAATCGCCTCGCGCGGCGACCGGTCGCTTCGCAAAATCGCGTGCATCTGCTGAGTAATCGGCAGGTCTACATGATACTTACGCGCCAAATCCACTGCGGCATACGTCGTTTCCACGCCTTCGGCGATCATTGTCATGGAGCTGACGATCTCGGCTAGGTTCCGGCCTTTGGCCAACTCGATCCCCACCGTCCGGTTCCGGCTAAGGTCTCCGGTGCAAGTAAGTACGAGATCCCCGAGACCGGCTAGTCCCGAGAGGGTACGCGGCTGACCGCCTAAAGCGACTGCGAGCCGCGTAATCTCGGCGAGTCCGCGGGTGATTAAAGCCGCAATCGAATTGCTTCCCAATCCAAGCCCCTGGCAAATCCCGGCGCCGATGGCGATGACGTTTTTCAACGCAGCCCCGATCTCCACGCCAGCCGGATCGTCGTTGGTATAGAGACGAAAGCTGGGACCTGAGAACTCTCGTTGAATCGAGGCCGCCAATCCCGAATCGTTTGCAGAAATGACAACTGCCGTGGGCTCTCCGCGGGCGACTTCCCGCGCAAAGGTGGGTCCGGAGAGGACGGCAAATTCTTTTCCGATCACTTCGCGCGCCACTTCGGACATGCGCAACAAGGATCCATTTTCCAGACCCTTCGTTGCACTGACAAATCGCATTTCGGGAGAGACATGCGGCCGCATCGCGCTATAGACCGCGCGGGCAAACCGAGATGGCATGACGCCGGCAACGATCGCGGCATTTTCCAAGGCGAACTGCAGATCCGAAACCGGATCCACATTACCGGGAAGCTGGAATCCGGGGAGAAAAATGTCGTTGAACCGCGAGGCAGCCATGCGCCGGACGAGATCGGTCTCATGCGCCCACAAGCTTATCCGTTCAAACCTCGGCGCAAGAACGATAGCGAGAGCCGTCCCCCAACTCCCCGCCCCAACGATTGCGATCTTCATCCGTGTTTATCCGTGTCCATCCGTGGCGAATTATTTCCGCCCCACAAACCGGAAAACATTCTCATTCCCGGCCCGAATCCTTGCGATGTTGGCCTTGTGCCGGTAAATGATAAAAATGGCCGCCACAGCGGAAGCCAGCAGCACAGCGCCCGGCGGATGTAGAATCATCCAAACCGCAAACGGTAGACTGCCCGCCGCGACAATCGATCCCAGCGAAATATATTTCGTCGCCGCCACCACGATCACAAACACCACCAGGCAAGCTGCCAGCGGGATGGGCGTCAAATAAAGAAACGCTCCGATGAAACTTGCCACGGCCTTTCCGCCTTGGAACTTCAGAAAGACGGGATAAGCATGGCCAGCCATCACCGCGAGCGCCGCGGCGCTCATCCATTCCGGAGAGTCGCCCGTAAGCCAAGCCGCAAACCAGACGGCGAAAAATCCTTTCGCAATATCCAGCAGCAACGTGACCACGGCAATGGCGGGCCCCGTGGTGCGCAGCACGTTCGTGGCTCCGATGTTGCCGCTGCCCTTGGATCGGACATCTTCGCCCGTCTTCAATTTGACCAACAGATAGCCAAACGGGATGCCACCCAACAAATATGCGGCCACCAAAACCAGCAGCGCTTTCATTGGGCTTGCAACGGAAATTCGGACAGCTTCGTGTAAATGGATCCGGCCGAACCGGGCTGGCTCCGGAAGAGATGGAAGCGGTCAACTTCAAATGATCCGTACGATGCTGTTCCCAATTGCGAAACGGCGTTACGCAGCGCTTCGAGCGGCACCGGCTCCTTAATCCGGGCGAGCGTCAAATGGGCGGTGAACACTCGCGTCTCCTTGGCGATCCCCAACGGCTCAAGCGCCACTTCGATGTCATGCGCTAGTGCTGGCAATGTCTCTCCGCCCTCCACCGCTGCCCAAAACACACGGGGACTGCGCGCATTTGGATACCAGCCCAATCCTCGGACTTCGAGCGGAACCGGCGGCCGCTTCGGAATCGAGCGCAGTGCGGCTTCGAGTTGCGGCAATTTGGCTTCCGGCCACTCGCCGACAAACTTCAGCGTGAGGTGCAAGTTGTATACGGTCACCCATTTCAAATGAGCCGCCGGCCGCAGGTGGATCAGCAACCGCTCCAACCGCTCGCGCACATCCTCAGGAAGATCGATCCCGCAGAAGAGCCGCATGCTAACCTCCTAGCATACAAGAGCAGCTTACTGAACTTCTGAAAAAATCCACGGTGCTTTCGCGCGATTTCTACGGCCGTCCAGCCATCGAAGTTGCCCGCGATTGTTTGGGCAAAATCTTGGTGCACGGCAAGACGGCCGCGCGGATTGTCGAAGTGGAAGCTTATCTTGGTGTGGGCGATCGCGCAGCGCACTCATGGCGAGGCGTAACGCCTCGGACCCGCATCATGTTCGGCGAGCCCGGCCACGCGTACGTTTACTTCATCTACGGAATGTACGAATGCCTGAACTTTGTTTCGGAACCGGAGGGCCATGCCGGATGCGTGCTGGTCCGCGCGCTGCAGCCTCTTGCCGGCTTGCCTACCATGCGGCGGCGTCGGCCGACTGCCAAGCGCGATGAGGATCTGGCTAATGGTCCGGGCAAATTGACGCTGGCGATGGGCATCACGCGAAAGCAGAACGGCGCGGACTTGGTGGCAAGCCCGTTGCAAGTTCGCCGGATGGCCGATGAAGAGCCTTTCGAAATAATGACTACTCCGCGCATCGGAATCACACATTGCGCCGATTGGCCGCTTCGATTTCTGATTGCCGGGAATCGCTTTGTGAGCCGCTAGACGGGCTTTCGTTCCGTCCAGGGATTGATCACGTGAACTCCGCAGTCTTCGAAATCACGGGTGTTGCGCGTGGCAACGGGTGCATTTCTGGAACGGGCGACGGCGGCGATCAAAGCATCAAGAATCGGAATCGGGCGTCCGGCGCCTTGTCGCTGCCGCACAATTTTCGCGAACATTCTTGCGCTGGGTTGGTCGAAAGGCAAAATTCGTCCGGAAAAATCTTCTACAAACATTTTCTCAACTTCTTCGGATAGGTCAGTCTTTCGTTTTCCGTGTGGTAACAACTCCACTCCCGAAAGCAATTCCGCTTGTGTAATGACGGTTATGAAAAGTTCCCGTGGTGCGTGCGCAGCAAACCACTCTCGAACCAGTTCGGAAGGATTCGGCTTCATGGCTTCCGAAACGGTATTCGTATCGAGAATAATCATTCAAAAAAAAGCTTGCGGCGGCGCTCAATCTTACGTGGTGGAATTTTCAAATCCACGCCACCGAGCGGCGCAAACTTCCGCCGGATGGATTCGGCCAAGTTTTCCTGACGCTTTGGCTCCTGGTCCAACTGGGCTCTGAGGATCTGTCGCGCTTCTTCTTCCATGGACCTCCCGTTCTCGGCGGCTCTGACACGTAAGCGCGTCTTCAATGAATCATCCAAC
>DATGIH010000275.1:0-6641 GCA_035295865.1 Bryobacteraceae bacterium | reverse complement strand
ATGTCCGCTGGATATTCTTTTACGACATACCTGGGAGCAGTGCACGCTACCTGTCGCGGTCCCGAAATCCGGCCGCGCGCCACAATCAATGTCCTGCCGACCAGCGTTTTGGATTCGGCTGCATCCGGCGGATTGTGCTCGCTCCACCAAGGCGCGACCACTGCCGACTCAATTTTCCACGTTCCCAGGTAAAAGGCATCGGCGCCGAACCCGAGCGCCGCGCTGAGCGCCAAAATCCAGGTGATACGGGCAAAGGGCATTGCCGCCGATGATAGCAGAACAGCGGTGGATCACAGCAATTTTGTCCAACCTGTGTTGCGCCAATCTACCGCTAAAATATAAAGGTGCCATCCGACTCCCCACTCCAGCTCGCCACCGGCTACCTCAATCAGGTGCGCAGCGAAATCGGCAAGGTCATCGTCGGCCAACAACAGGTGGTCGACGGCGTTCTCATCTGCCTGCTTGCCGGCGGTCATGTGCTTCTCGAAGGCGTTCCCGGTTTGGGCAAAACCACTTTGCTCCGAACCCTCGGGCGTGTTTTGCATCTGAAATATTCGCGCATCCAATTTACGCCCGATCTGATGCCGGCCGATATCGTCGGCAGCATGATCATCGAATCCGACGATCGCGGCGCCAAGGCTCTGCGCTTTCAGCCCGGACCGATCTTCGCGAATCTGGTCCTTGCCGACGAAATCAATCGCGCTACGCCGAAAACGCAATCCGCGCTGCTCGAAGCGATGCAGGAGCGCACGGTCACCAGCGGCACCACAACCCATGAACTGGAAGCTCCGTTCCTGGTAATGGCGACCCAGAATCCCATCGAAATGGAAGGCACCTATCCGCTTCCGGAAGCCCAGCTCGACCGCTTCCTCATGAAGATTCTGGTGCTGTATCCTTCGCGCGAAGATCTGAACCGCATTGTGGACCGCACGATTCACCGCGACGAAACGACGCTCGAACAAGTGGTGGATCGCGACGCCATCCTGCAAATCAGGTCCGCTTGCCACGATGTGCTTGTTGCCGAACACGTCCAGGAATACGCCATCAACCTGGTGATGGCTACGCAGCCGGGAACCAAATACGCGCACGAGTTGTCCAACAAATACATCCGGTATGGAAGTTCGCCGCGCGGCGCGCAGGCATTAGTGGAATGCGGACGTGTGCTGGCGTTGATGCACTCGCGGTTGAATTTGAGCATCGAGGATATCCGCGAAATCGCGCCGGCGGTTTTGCGCCACCGTATCATTCTGAACTTCGACGCCCACGCCGACGGACAGACTCCCGAGACGATCCTCAGCCAGATCATCGAGAACGTCAGCGCCGCGGCTGTCCTGTGAAGCCGGCGCCGCTGATTGACAGCGTCTTCCTGGAGAAGCTCGAGCGCCTGGCGATCCAGTGGCAAAAATCCTTTCCCGGATTGGTGGGCGGCCACAACATTTCGCACTTCGCTGGATCCGGCCAGGAGTTTCTCGATCACCGGCAGTTTCATCACGGCGACGACCTGCGGGCAGTCAATTGGCGGGCCTACCTGCGCCTGGAAAAGCTATTCTTGAAGATGTTCCAGGTTGAACCGCGCATCCCGGTGCGCCTGCTGCTGGATTGCAGCAACTCCATGGTCACTGGACACGTCTCAAAGTTCGACTATGCACGGAAGCTGGCGGCGGCGCTGTGCTATGTGGGGCTGGTGCGCTTGGATACCATCGTCATTCAACCGTTCGGCGCGGAGCTGGGCGATTCGTTCATTTCCGGCGGAGGGCGCCATCGCTTCATTCCGGCGGTGAACTTTTTGCAGGATCTGAAACCCTCCGGCCGCACCAACTTTTTCCAAATCGCGCGCAAGTTTATCTCGCGTTATCCGCAGCGCGGATTGCTGATCGTTATCTCGGATTTTTTAGATGACAACGATTGCGAGCGGCCGCTGCAGTTCCTGGCGGATTTCGGGCATGAGTTGCTGCTGGTGCATTTATGGTCCGAGGAGGATCGGGTGCCGCCGTGGGAAGGGCAGCTCGATCTCACCGATGCCGAGAGCGGCGCAACACTCGAAATCGGCTTTGATCCTGACATCCGCGCCAGCTACACTGCCGCTTTCGACGAATATGCGAGGGGAATCCAACGCGTAGGGATGCGCAACAGCGGGCGTTATGTGGGACTTTCCACCGCGACCGCGATCGAGGAAGCGGTATTTGGTCCGCTGGCGCGTTCGGGAGGACTCCAGTAGCGCGGTATGTTTTTCCTGAATCTCAGCCTGCCCGAATTCCTGGCGCTGCTCGGTTCGCTTTCGGGTGTGGTTGTGGCGTTGTATTTGTTGGACCGGCTGCGCAAGAAACACACGGTCGCGACGTTGAAGTTCTTCGCGGTGTCCGAGAAGCCGCCGGTATTGAAGCATCGCCGCAAGCTGCAACAGCCTTGGTCGCTGCTTCTGCAACTCCTCAGCTTGCTCTTGTTGCTGCTTGCGATCGCGCAACTTCGCTGGGGATCGCCCGCGCGCGCTTCCCGCGATCACGTTCTGATTCTGGATTCCTCAGCCTGGATGAACGCGCGCTCCGGCCAATCGCGCCTGATCGATCAGGCTCGCGCGGCCGCGCAAAGTTACGTGAAGGCGCTTCCCGCGAGCGATCGCGTGATGGTGGTTCGGGCGGATGCTTTAGCAACGCCGGCTACTTTGTTCGAATCGGATCGCCGCAAAATCCGCCAGGCGATCGACCAAACGCAGCCAGGCGGCGCCGAGCTGAATATCGCGTCGGCTCTGGAGTTTGCCCAGCAGGCGCAAAGAATCCGCGCCCAGCAATCCGGCGAAATCGTATTTGTCGGCGCGGGCCGAATTTCTTCCGATGCGGCGCCGTCGCTCGCGATCCCCGCCAATCTCCGGTTCATTTCCATTCCCGGCCCGGTGGAGCATTGTGGCTTAAGGAAAGTCAGTGTTCGCCGGTCGCTCACGGATCCCGATCTGTGGGATGTTTTCATCGCGCTCAAGAATTACGGAAGCACGCAGCGATCCGTGCCGCTGGCGGTGCAGTTCGGCGGCTCGCCCATCGGAACCCAGCGCTTCAATCTCAAGCCGGGCGCGGAGGAGAATGCCGCGTTTCACTTCCGCACCCGGGCTCGTGGCTGGCTGGAAGCGCGGCTGTTCACGCAGGATGCTTTTCCGCAGGATAATCGCGCGGTTCTGGAGCTGCCCGCGCGTAACGTGCTGCCTGTCACGATTTATTCCGCCGAGCCGGAGTTGCTCAAACCCGTGTTCACGGCGATCCCAGGCGTGCAAGCCACGTTTCATCCGGTTTCCGCCTACGATCCCAAGGTTTCGAGTGGCATTGTTCTGCTCGATCGTTTCGCACCGCCGTCGCCGCCCGCTACCGACAGTATTTGGATTGAACCGCCGCAAACAAAGTCGCCGATCGCCGTCCGGAGCATTGCGCCAACTGTGAAGCTGAAACATTGGAACGAAGATCACCAGCTCGGAGCCGGCCTTCGTACGCATGACTTGGAATTTTCGAATGCCGAACTCTTCCGCATGGATCGCGACGATATTCCAGTAGCGGAATCGGACGCTGGACCGCTCGTGGTGGCGCGTGCCGGTAAACGCAAGACCGTGGTCTTCGGGTTTCATCCGATGCGTTCCGGAATGAAGTACGAACTCACCACCCCGCTGTTGTTCGCCAATATCCTTCGCTGGATGGCGCCGGATATTTTCCGCTCGTGGGAGCTGACGGCCGGCACAGTCGGCACGGTGGATGTGCAACTCGAATCGGAAACCGATCCGGCCACGGTACAGGTTGTCACCGAAGAGGGCAAGATGGTTCCGTTCACAGTGCAGGGCCGTACGCTGCGATTCTTCGCGGGAACTCCGGGCATCGTGCGGGTGTTGACCGGAGATCGCGAGCTGGTTTATTCAATGACACTGCCGCAGCCCGGAGAAACGGTCTGGACACCAGGGAACGCTAAGCGCGGATTGCCGGGCAAAGGTCCATCCGAGCCTGCGTCGCGCGATATTTGGCAATGGCTCGCGATCGCCGGCGCAATTGGTTTACTGGTCGATTGGATGCTATACGGCCGAAGGCGGGGTGCCGCTGCAACTACGGCTGCGTCAAGCAGTGTCGCGTGGAGAAAAGCGTCATGAGAAGCGAAGAAATTCGGGGACATGACGGGCTAGCTTTGGCAGCTATTGCAAGCTTTCACCACGGCAGTCGTGTCCCCGAATTCTCGGCCCGTCCTAGCGAGGCGCGCGCATGACCTTCGAACATAGCTGGGTCCTGATCTTCCTCCTCGCGCCGCTAGCCTGGATGTTCTTCGAGTGGACGCGCACACGTCGAACACTCGCGCTGGCGCTCAAAACAGTAGCGTTCGTCGCGATCATTTTGGCGCTGGCCGAGCCCAAGTATACGCTGCCCGAAACAAAAATGGCCGTCGCTGTTTTGGTGGATACCTCCGCGAGCGTTTCGCCGCAGGATCTAACACGCGCCTCGCAACTCGCGTCCACGTTGGAAAGAGCGCGGGGCCGTCACTGGGTCCGCGTATTGCCCTTCGCGCGATCCGTTCGCAATCTTGCGCCCGCCGAACAAGGCCGCGGATGGCAACTGCAGTACACGTCGGGCGAGGCCGGCCGCGCGACAGACCTGGAAGCCGCGATCAGCGAAGCGGTGACGTCGCTTCCGTCCGGATTGGTTCCGCGCCTGGTTCTGATTTCCGATGGAAACGAGAACGCGGGCAGCATAACGCGAGCGGCGTGGCAGGCCCAGCGCCTCGGTATTCCGATCGATACCTTCGCGCTCGAAGGCCGCACGCGGCCGAATCTGCGCCTGGAATCGGTGAGCCTTCCGACGCTCGCTTTCACCGGCGAGCAGTTTCCGGTGGATCTCAATCTCTCTTCGCCCAAAGCGGTGAACGGAACAGTGGAGATCAGCGCCGAAGGAAAGTTACTGGGATCGAATCGCATCGCCCTGGAACAAGGCAGCAATCAGATCCGGGTGCACGCCACGCTCGCTACCCCGGGAGCTCTCAATCTTTCCGGCTTGATCCGCGCGGACGACCTCGGCGAAATCCGCTTCGATCGCGCGGTGACGCTGCGCCGTCCCAAAGTTCTGTTCATCACGCAGGATCCGGAAGGCACCGAAAAACATCTGCTCGACACGCTGTCCGCGGCGCGCTTCGACGTGGATCGCACCGGCGACCCGACACAAGGCGCTCTGAGCGATTACCAGCTTGTCGTGTTCAACAATCTGGATTTGGAAGCGCTGAGTGCGGCGCGCAAAGACGAAATCGAGAAGTTCGTCAAGCAGGGCGGGGGATTGCTGGTGATCGCGGGTGAACGGAACACTTACAACGAATCGAAAAAAGTGGAAGACGCGCTGGATCGCGCCATGCCCGCGAAGCTGGCGCCGCCGCGCTCGCCCGAAGGAACCGCCGTCATCCTGATCATCGACAAATCGTCCTCCATGGAAGGCAAGAAGATCGAGCTGGCGCGGCTGGCCGCCATCGGCGTGGTGGAAAATCTCCGTCCCATCGATCAAGTGGGCGTTCTGATCTTCGACAATTCCTTCCAGTGGGCCGTTCCGGTGCGCAAAGCCGAAGACAAAGCGTTGATCAAGCGGCTGATCTCGGGCATCGTGCCGGATGGCGGAACACAGATCGCTCCGGCGCTGGCCGAAGCATATCGCAAGGTGCTGCCGTCCAAGGCAACCTTCAAGCACATCGTTCTGTTGACGGACGGAATCTCCGAAGAAGGCGACAGCCTGGATTTATCCAAAGAAGCGCTGGTGCAGCACGTCACCATTTCCACGGTTGGCCTGGGCCAGGACGTGAACCGGGCGTATTTGGAAAAGGTAGCCTCCAGCGCCGGGGGCAAATCGTATTTCTTGAATGAGCCTTCCGGACTCGAACAGATTCTTTTGAAAGACGTGA
The DNA here is from genome assembly GCA_035295865.1 of Bryobacteraceae bacterium. Classification (GTDB taxonomy): domain Bacteria; phylum Acidobacteriota; class Terriglobia; order Bryobacterales; family Bryobacteraceae; genus Palsa-89. The sequence goes on along the minus strand of DATGIH010000275.1, from coordinate 743 downwards.
TGGAACATACCGGTTCCACGGCGGTGGAGAAAACGCTTCGGCCGGTGGTTGCGAAAAACGTCGAAATTCTGGAAGGCGTCGGCATTGACTCCGCGCCCGCTCTCAAAGGTTATGTGCGCTTCATCCCGAAGCCTAGCGCCGATACGATTCTTAAGATCGACGAAAAGGAACCGCTGCTGGTGCGTTGGCAGTACGGGTTGGGACGATCCGTTGTTTTCGGCTCCGATGCCAAAAGCCGCTGGGCGGCGGATTGGGTGACTTGGAAAGGCTTCGACAAGTTCTGGACGAATGTGTTCCGCGATCTACTGCCGCACGCCGAAGCCGGCGAGGCGCAAGCGGAGTTCGACAGCGCCTCGGGCGACCTGCTGGTGAATTACCGGCTGGGCAAGGACGTGGAAGAACCAAAAACATTGCCTGCAATATTTGTTTTTGGACCCAACGGCTTTCAGCGCCCGCTGCCGCTTACGAAGCTCGCCGGAAAATCCTATCGTGGTAGCCTGCCCATCGGACAACGGCAAGGGCTTTTTCGCATCCGGCCGCTGGAGGAATCGCACGCGTTTCCCGAAGTCGGTTTCTACCGGCAGGAGCAGGAGCTGGAGGATTACGGATCAAATCAGTTTCTGTTGAAGTCGATCTCGGATTTCACCGGAGGCCGCTTCAATCCTTCGCCGAACCAGGTTTTTGACACCGCAGGCCGCTCGGAAGCTGCCACGATACGGCTGTGGCCGGGGCTGCTGGCGCTC
>DATGIH010000274.1:0-7009 GCA_035295865.1 Bryobacteraceae bacterium | reverse complement strand
CGGCTATTATCCGCTCTCCGATTTCCAGGCCTTCCGCCGCGTCGGACCGCCACAGACCGAACCGGGTCCCGACGGGCGTCCTCCCGACAATCGTCATCCCATGGACAAGGCGATCCCCTACCTGGCCGACAAGTATCCGTTGAAGACGCCCGAGTGGTCGGAGTGGGTTCCGAATATGCGCGCGCCCAAGTTGCTCGGCCGCTGGGCGTTCTACGGATATCAAATGGGCAAAGGACCGCTCTACGGCGTAACGACGATCAAAGCCACGGATAAAGACGACGAGTTCACCACCGAAACGCGCTACGTCCGCGCGAAGACGGGCGACGTCGTCACCCGGCAGGGAAAAGCCGTGGTCTACACCGGATTCCAATGGCGTGGCAGATCGTCTTCCGGCGCGAACGACAAATCGCCCATGCGCGAAGTCATGTTCGTTGAACGCAATCAGCGCGAGCTTTCCGGACGTTGGTTCACCGGCGCTTACGACGAGACGGGCATCGATGTCACGCTGCGGCGCATCGGCAATGATCCCATCGTGCTCGGCTTGGACACTATCGCGCTTAAGACCGGCGCCACTCGCGAAGTTGTGATTCACGGTACGAATTTCCCCGCTGACCTTTCTGCATCCGCGATCGACTTCGGCCCCGGCGTCACCGTGAAGCGAGTGGTCAGCTCTACAGAGGATCAGGCAAAAGTGGAAGTCGAAGTAGCGAATGGCGCGAAAATCGGGCCGCGCGATGTTGGCGTCGCGGGCGTGTATCGCGAAGGCGCGGCCGTTGTGTTCGACAAGATCGACGGCATCAAGGTGCGTCCGCAAGCCGGGATGGCGCGCGTGGGCGGCATCCAATTTCCCAAGCAGTATCAGCAGTTCGAAGCCATCGCGTTCAGCAACGGCGCGGATGGAAAGCCCGATACCAAAGACGATCTCAATCTCGGGCCCATCGACGTCGTGTGGAGCATCGAAGAATACACCGCTACGTTCGATGACGATGACAAACAATATGTCGGCACGCTGGATGACAACGGACTCTTCACGCCCAACGTCGACGGGCCGAATCCGAAGCGCAAGAATCATGCGGACAATTACGGCGACGTCTGGGTGATTGCTTCCTACAAGCTGCCCGACGGCAAGACTCTCCGTGCACGCGCGCACCTTTTGGTGACCGTTCCGCTGTACATACTTTTTGATCAACCCGAGGTCGCTCCATGAGCGAGCTCGGACTTCGCGAATTCCACTCGTTCCAGGCCGCGGGCAAGGACTTCGTATATTTGGTCCCCAGCGCTGCCGTCTTCGAACTGGATGATTCTTCCGCGGCCGTCATCAATCGCCTCCGTGCGCGGAATCTCTCGCGCCAGGATCTGGCGCAGCAGCTTTCGAATCTTTTTCCGGCTTCCGAAATCGAAGAAACAATCTCGGAGCTGCTCCGAGTGCGAGCCATCGGTGAAGTCGGCGTGCCCGAGACGAAATCGCCAAAAGTAATGCCGCCGGAAAACTTCCCGCTCACCACGATGGTGCTGAACGTCACCAATCAGTGCAATCTGAGCTGCACGTATTGCTACGAATACGGCGAAGACAAAATCGTCGACACCGAAAACGGCAGGAAACCGAAGTTCATGAGCGAAGAGACGGCGCGCGAAAGCGTGGATTTCATGCTGCGCGAAGCGGGCGACAACAAAACTGCACATCTGACGTTTTTCGGCGGCGAAACGCTCATGAATTTTCCCGTGCTGCAGTCCGCCATGAGCTACGCTCGCCGGCGCGCGGCCGAAACCGGCAAGCAAGTGGACTTCAGTCTTACCACCAACGCCACGCTGCTGCGCCCGGATATCATCGAATTTCTCGCGGAGAACCGCGTTGGCGTCACCATCTCGATCGACGGACCGAAAGAGATGCAGGATCAGTTCCGCGTCTTCAGCAACGGCAAAGGCAGCTACGATATCGTCGCTCCCAAGATCAAGGAGCTGCTCAAGCGGCACCGCAGCCGGCCCATCGGCGCGCGCGTCACCTTAACTTCGCAGACGCTCGACATTCGGAAAATTTACAAGCACCTCACCGAAGAGATCGGATTTTGGGACGTCGGCTTTGCTCCTGTCACGACATCGCCAAATCGCGAGTACGCCATCGCGGAAACCGGATTCGACTCCATGCTCGGACAATTCCAAGCGCTGGCGGCCGATTTTCTCGAAGCGGCGCTCGAAAACCGGCATCACGGATTCTCCAACGTCAAAGACACGCTCGAAGAGATCCACAAAGGCGTGAGCAAAGCATATCCGTGCGGCGCCGGACTCGGCCTGATGGGAGTTTCAACCGATGGCGACGTCGCGCTCTGCCATCGCTTCGCCGGATCGGACGAGCATAAATTAGGAACGGTGCGCGGCGGAATCGACCGTCTGGTCCAAATCGGTTTCCTCGAAAAGCATCACATCGACGACAAGACCGATTGCAGCCAATGCTGGGCGCGGCCTCTCTGTTCCGGTGGCTGTTATCATGAGGCGCACACGCGCTACGGCGAAACGGCGCGGCCCAATCTGCATTACTGCGAATGGATCCGCGGCTGGACTGAGACTTGTCTCAAGATTTACGCCGAGCTGTCAGTCAAGAATCCGAAGTATCTGGAACAATTCGACGAGAAGGTGGACTATGAAGCATCTCAGGTCAGTTAACCGCAAAGCCCAGCGAGTGGCGCGCGCAGCCGATCCCCAGGCGGATGTAATCGCGCTGCAAGGTCCGCCGCCGCAAGCGTCGCCGCACATCCCGCTCGGTTGCACGCTCATCTTTTCGCCGGGATGGGAGGCGGACCACAACGGCGGCACCGCAGGTCTGTGCCAACCGGTCGAGCGCGACATCTTCGATTGTCATGAAGGCTGCTTCTGGCCGGCGCAAGTTCCCGATCAGTTGAATCACGCGCCGGATTGGACCGCGAAGTGCGCCGCAGCGCAAAAAGATTGGCGCAAGATCGATCTGGTATTTCCATGAGAAGTCTCGTTTTTGCATCTTTACTGGCAGCCGCACTTGCCGCTGCGCTCGGCGGCGAGGAGAAAATCACCGGCGGCAACGGACTGCTGTACATCGGCGGACGTCCGAGCCACATCACTATCATCGATGAAGCCATCGAAAAACCGATTGGCGAAATCAAGATGCGAACCGGAACGCCGGCCGACATCGAAATCTCGCAAGACAAGAAGCGTTTCTATTGTGTCGACATGTCTTTCGAGAATATCGAGATCGTGGATATCGCGTCGCGGCAGGTGATCGACAATTTCAAATTAAGCGAAGGCAACAAGAAAGCCCGGCTCTTCGGCATTGAACCGGATCCATTGAATCGCTTCCTGATCATCATGACCAAGACGGCGACGAAGCAGTCCGATCATTTCGAGATCAGTCCGCCGACGCTGCAGCAGTACGATCTGAAAGAACACAAAGTCATCCGCACTATCCCCTGGCCGAAAGGCGAGGAGCGCGAGTTCGCCAACATGCGTTTTTCGCCGGACGGAAAGCTGCTCTACTTTTTCGGCGACGACATTCTGATTTACGACACCACGGATTTCAAGCAGGTGGACAAGTGGGAACTGTCGCGTCCCATCGAAGACGGATTCGGCCGCATCGACTTCAACGCAATGGACGATAACAACGAAGAGCCCGGATTCTTCACCGGACTTTTCACCGTGCAGGACGCGGTGCAGAATCGCAAGATCATGGGCATTGCACGCGTGAACTTCGCTACCAAGAACGTCGATTTTCACGCGCTCGGTCCCGACAATCATGTGAGCTTTTCGCTCGCTCCGGGCCGCAAGATGGGCTACGGCCTGCACTCCGAAATCGGCAAGTACGAATTCTGGTCGTTTGATTTAGTCAACAATCGTCTCGATCGAAAAATGGAATTCCCTGGCCGCCCGCGCATGGCGCTCAAGACATCCAGCAATGGCAAAGTTTTGTACGTCTGGCAAGCCGGTAACACCATCGATCTGTACGAAGCCGCGACGTTCAAATATCTGCGCACCATCACGCTCGATGCGGATTCGACGGGCGTGCTGCACGTTCTGCCCGGGCGCTAAACATCGTGCCGGAACGCTCGGCTAGAACGTTGCTCCGTTACGCGCTTCCGTATTGGCGCCGCTTGGCACTGGTTCTCATCTTGAGTCTGCTCAGTACCGCGATGTCGCTGGTGCTTCCGTATCTTTCGAAAGCCCTCATCGATCGCGGATTGATGGGCCGCGACTCGCGCGCTCTCGTTGTTATCGTCAGCCTGTTCGCCGGTATAACGTTGATCAGTTTCCTGCTGAACGTGGTCAGCGGCCTCCGCTATACGGGTACTTCCGCGCAGATCCTTTTCGATATGCGACTGGCGCTCTACCGCCATCTGCAGCAGCTCTCTCCCCGCTTCTACGCGAAAACACGATTGGGCGAAATTGTCAGCCGCATCAATAACGACATCGCCGAGATCCAGCGCGTCGCGGCTGAAACCGCGCTCGCGTGGCTGGGCAACGTTTTATTCCTGATTGGAACCGTTGCGTTCATGCTGTGGCTCGACGCACGGCTCTTTCTGCTGACCATCGCGCTGCTGCCCATCAGCTTCTGGGCTCTCGTGCATTACCGCCAGCGTTTGGAAGGAAAGGTCGCCACGCTGCGGCAAGCCAGCGCCGATATCGGAAGTTTTCTGATCGAGACCCTGCAAGGCGTCAAGCTGGTGGTCACGTCGAACGCGCAGCAGCGCGAAGAACAACGGTTCCGCGCGAAGAACGATCACTTCATCCGCGCGCTGATGTCGATGCAGCTTTTGAGTTATCTCTCCGGCGGATTACCCGGTCTGATTCTTTCCGGCAGCACCGTTCTGGTTTTTTTATACGGCGGAATGCAGGTCATTCACGGCACGCTTAGCCTGGGCGCGTTCGTGGCATTTCTGGCGTATCAAATGCGCCTGTTCCCCCCCATTCAATCCCTGATGGGACTTTACACAAATCTTGCAACCGCCCGCGTTTCGCTGGACCGCGTCAATCAAATTTTCGATACCAAACCCGAAGTCGTCGAGGCTCCCGATGCGGCCCCGCTCGGCGAGATTCGCGGCGATGTTTCTTTTGAAAACGTCACGCTCGCGTTTGACCGGACTGGTCCGGTTCTCGACAAAGTGAGCTTCTCGGTCCGAGCGGGAGAAACGATGGCTGTTGTTGGACCCAGCGGCAGCGGTAAATCCACCATCGCCGATCTACTTCTCCGCCTGCTCGATCCGGACGCAGGCGTGGTATCGCTCGATGGCCGCAATCTTCGTGGCATTCCGCTCAAAGATCTGCGCGCACGCGTTGTGATGGTGGAGCAGGAGCCATTCGTCTTCCACACTACCATCGCGGAAAATCTGCGCTACTCGCGCCCGGACGCCTCCGACGCCGATCTGGAAGAGGCAGCGCGCGCAGCCGGAATCCACGAGTTCATCCAGAATTTGCCGTTGAAGTATGAGACGCAAGTAGGGGAACGCGGCATGGCCCTCTCGGCCGGAGAACGGCAGCGGATCGCGATCGCTCGCGCATTGCTGGCCGATCCTGCAGTGCTGGTGCTGGATGAACCGACCGCCGCGCTCGATCCCGGTTCCGAGCGGCAAGTAGTCGCCGGATACGGCGAGATCATGAAAGGCCGCACGACGATTCTGATTACCCATCGCCTCGAACTTGCTCGTCAAGCTGACCGCGTGCTGGTTTTGGACGGAGCCAAGATCGCGGAATCCGGAACGCCCGATGAGTTGCGCACTGGCCAGGGAAGTTTCGCCAAGCTCTTCGGTGTCGCGACGGTGCCGTGAGAATCGCGGTGATCGATAGCGGCGTTCACGCCTCGCATCCTCATGTGAATGGCGTCGCCGGTGGCTTGTCCATTTTTCCGGACGGACGCGAAGAGCCCGATTTTACCGACCGGCTTGGACACGGCACGGCAGTGACTGCGGCGATTCGCGAAAAGGCTCCGGCCGCGGAAATATTCGCGGTACGCATCTTTCACGATTCGCTTGCGACGCGCATCGAGTCGCTGGTTCACGCGCTCGATTGGTCGTCTGCGAACGGCATGCATTTGATCAACCTGAGCCTCGGCACGGATAATCCGAAGCACGAATCGGTGCTGCGAGAGCGCGTGGATCGGCTGGTCGTGCAAGGGATCCGGCTGATCGCGGCGCATGGCTGGCTGCCTGGTTCCATTGCGGGTACGATTCCCGTTGAGCTGGATTGGGATTGTCCGCGCGATGAATTTCGAACATCCTTACTCCCGGATGGCCGGACTCTCTATCGCGCTTCCGGATTTCCACGCCCGATTCCCGGCGTATCGCCCGAAAGAAATTTGAAAGGGATCAGTTTCGCCGTGGCGAATGTCACCGGCTTACTCGCCCGGCAAAGCTAGGCGTCCGGAACACCCAACTCTCGGCCAGCGCAAAATTCAGCAGCGCCATTAGCATCACCGCCGCGGCATTGGCCGCCAGCAGAGGCAACTTCATCCATTGCATGAACAGCACCGTGAAAACGAGATTCGACGCAATGGAAACGAATCCGTTGGCGAGATTGAAGCGCAGCAGACGGCGCCAGCGACCCTCGGTGGAAAGACTGCGCCACGTCCATGCTTCGTGCCAAGCGAAGTTATGCAAGACGGCGATCTCCACCGCCAGCGCCGTTGCGATCAAATAATGCACGCCGAGAATTCGTGCAAGAATCCACAGCATGCAAAGCTGCAAAACGAAGCCGCCAATGCCGACCACGTTGAATCTCCACCAACGCTGGACGACCGGCCTCCAGTCCCGGCCAGGAACCGCGGGAAGAGGTTCCGCGCGATAAAGTTGCCGGGTGTGCCGCACAATCGACCAGACGAGCGCCAGCAGCATTCCCGCAGCTCCGATCGCGCCTCCCACGTTGAATAGAATCTTATTCGGATGGAACCAGAGCCCGAAGTTTCCGGCGATCAGAAGCACGCGCAGCTCGGTGGGACCAAAAGCCGCGAACGAAAGCCGGAATGTTCCAAGCGAGTAAGTCGCGAGATACGATT
>DATGIH010000273.1:0-21265 GCA_035295865.1 Bryobacteraceae bacterium | reverse complement strand
GTCGGAGTGCTCTGTTCGCTTCCCGCCATTTACCAACTGCTGCGCCGGCATGACCGGGCTGGACTGAACGATGTGTTGAAAGAAGGCGGGCGCGCCTCGACGCCGGGATCGTCGCGCAGCCGCGCGCGCAGCACTCTGGTGATCGTGGAGGTGGCGCTCTCCCTCGTTCTGCTGGTGGGCGCCGGGCTTCTGGTGCGAACATTCCAGCGCATCCTGGCACTGAATCTGGGCTTCGATCCGAAAAATGTCCTGATCGCCGACGTCTGGCTATCGGCGACGAATTATCGCGACGATCCAGCGATGGCGCATTTCTTCGACCAAGTAATCGCCGGTGTCCGAACGATTCTGGGAGTGGAGAGCGCCGCGGCCGTGGGCGATGTAGGAGGCGCCTCAACGTTCCGCATCGAAGGCCAGCCGGAGTTGCGGCCGGGCGAGCCGCGCCCTTGGGTGAGCGCGATCAGCGCCGATTATTTTCGCGCGCTGCGGATTCCAATTCTGGCCGGACGATCCATTGGAACGCAGGATGGGCCGAACGCAACGGGGGTGGCCGTAGTGAGCGAAGCGGTGGTCAAGCATTACTGGCCGGACGTAAACCCAATCGGCCGGAAGATCCAGTTGCGTCCGAATGGTCCATGGCTCACCATCACGGGCGTTTGCGGCGATCGCAAAGACTGGTTCAGTGGCGAAGCGCAACCGGCTGCGTACGTTTCCTACCAACAGTGGCCGACGCCTTACATGCGCCTGGTCACACGAACAACGCACGATCCCATGCTTTCGGCTTCCGCGCTGCGGATGCAAGTGCGGCGTGTGGATTCCAACCAACCTGTCTATGGCGTCAACAGCGAAGAGGCGGCGCTGGCGGACGAAACATCCGGCATCCGGATGGCGGCGGCGCGCATGAGCATGTATGCCGCGATTTCGCTGGCGCTGGCTGTGATGGGCTGTTATGCGGTTGGCGCATTTTCTGTCGCGCGCAGGACGCAAGAGATCGGAATCCGGATGACGCTGGGCGCGACGCGCGGGAGCATCCTGCGCATGGTGCTTAGCCAGACGGCGCGTATGACCGCGATCGGTCTGGCGGCCGGACTCACGCTCGCGATCGCGTTGACGATGGTGATGTCACATGCGCTCTTCAACATTGTCAATGTGGAACCGCTGACCTTCGTCCTCTTGACTTCGTTGTTGGCCGCGGCCGCGTTGCTGGCGGGCTATATTCCCGCGTATCGCGCGGCCCGGATCGATCCGATGTCGGCGCTGCGCAACGAATAATGTAGCGCGCGGACTTATCCGTGCCGCATTCCCACCGTCGAAAACACAGGTAGGGCGGAGCCCCGGGTCCGCATCCGACGGCCTCGACGGCTTAATCGAGGAGCGAGTCCTGGGGGACTCGCGCGGACCAGGGGGTCCGCCCTACAAAGCGTTTTCATCCCTTTGGAAGGATCGCCGATTCATCAGCCCGAGCTTTAGAAAACGTGTCCGCAGGAGTGCGAACACGGCACGCACGAGTGCGTGCGCTACGTCAAACGGGTGCCTACCCGCTTATCTGAGAGAAGCGTCGCGATGATGCCCGGCTGAGCGCCCGGCGCGATCACCACTTCCCGGACGCCGGCGCGAAGAGCGCCGCAGGCGGCATCGAGTTTCGCCTGCATGCCGCCGGTTGCGACGCCGCGCGCGATCAGGTCCGCGCATTCCGCCGTCGTGATGCTCGGGAGTGTCTGGTTTTCGGCTCCGCGCACGCCCTCCACGTCCGTTAGGAAGATTAGCCGCTGGGCCGGGAACGCGCCCGCGATGGAGGCAGCCATTTGATCCGCGTTGACATTGTAGAATCGTCCTTCGCGATCGCCCGCCACGCACGCCACCACCGGCAGATATCCGTGTTCGATTAGCAGTTTGGGCAGCGCGGTGTTCGATTGCACAGGCTGACCTACCGAACCCAGATCCGGATTCATCTGACGAGCTTCCGTAATGAGCGCGTCCATTCCGCTCAGCCCAACGGGCCGGGCTCCCGCGGCTAGAAATGCGCCCACCAATTCCTGATTCACCGATCCAGCCAAAATTTTGAGAACCGCGTCCAGAACTTCCGGTGTCGTCACACGCAGTCCATTGACGAAATGGCTTTGGATGCCTCGTTCGGCCAGGAACCGCGTCATCTGCTTACCGCCGCCGTGCACCACGATGGCTTGCAAGCCAGTTTCGAAGGCTTGCGCGATCTCGTGCGCCAGACGTTTCCGCGATTCCGCCGCATCCAGCAGCGTGCCGCCGAGCTTAATGAGCGTGATCAAACCAGGCCTTCGGTCTCGTCAAACCCGAGCGCGAGATTCATGTTCTGGACGGCCTGTCCGGCTGCGCCTTTCACCAGATTATCGATGGCGCTCACCACCACCGCGCGCCCGGATGCGGCATCGAAGCGGACGCCTATGTCGCAGAAATTGGTGCGCTCCACGCCGCGAATGTCCGGCATGGTTCCGGCGGGATAGAGCCGCAGGAACGGCTCCTTTTCGTATTTGCGGATATAGACATTCAGCAGCTCCTCGGCGCTGTTGAGGCCGCGCGCGCGGAAATAGATCGTCTCGAGAATTCCGCGATGGATCGGCAGCAACTGCGCGGTGAAACTCAGCTCCGCTTCCTCGATTCCCGAGACCATCAGGATTTCAGGAACGTGCCGGTGATCGAGCACCGAGTAGGCCGAGAAGTTTTCCGTCACCTCGCAAAAACTGGTTTTGAGACTGGGCTTGCGTCCTGCGCCGCTCACGCCGGATTTCGCATCGCATACCACGCCGCACGGGCGATCGATGACGCCCGCTGCCACTAACGGCTGAATGGCGAGGTTCGCGGCCGTGGGGTAGCACCCGGGATTCGAGATGAGGCGCGCCGCGGGGATGCGATCGCGGCAGAATTCCGGGAGGCCGTAAACGGCTTCGGCGAGAAGCTGCGGAGCAGTATGCTGCTCCTTATACCAGCGCGAGTATGTTGCGGTGTCGCGCAGACGGAAAGCCCCACTGAGATCGACGACCTTCGCTCCGGCTTCGAGGAAAGCAGGCGCGAGTTCCATCGAAACCTCGGGCGGCGTGGCGAGAAATACAAGCGCGAGGTTCTCCGCTTTCACGACCGCGGCGGTGGCGGGAGCACGATGTACCGGGCGAGCGGAGATAGGCTGGGGATCCGCCGGCGAATCCTGGCGGTGATCCAACAGGACCGGTTCAGCGTGCGGATGATGCTGGAGCAGACGGACGAGTTCAGCGCCACTGTAACCGCGGAAGCCGACGATGCCGATGGGGGAGCGCATGGTTATTTATTCACCATTATGAATAATTATACGATTTCTTGGTTCAAAGGTGATGGCGACCTGGCGTGCCTGGAATGGATCGCGGGCGGCGGCCATCAGAAAGAAGCTGTGGAGAATAAGTCCAAAGACGTATGTCTTCTACTACCAATAGTCGTCAGACGCAAATCGGGCGGAGGTCACTTTCGGATAGGTCCGAAACCAACTGGATAGTCCTACCAGTACTTGCCTAAAATCGCTTGAACGGCTATATTCTAGCAAACGCTGGGAGAGCGCATGTGGCGAGGATGTTCCTAAACAGGACGCCCTATCGCCAGGGGTCATGCCGTCCTCCCAGCGTCTCATCGTATCGCACTTCGAAGGCCAACCGCGTGTACGCGCAACCGTTGCGCGATATCACCCAGGTGAATCGCTTTGCCCCTATTTGGAATGCAGGATTACAGCGGATAACCATCTGAAAATGCTGAGAAAGTACTCAAAGGCGTTTGATCTGCTAAGGATAGGAGAACTCTGCCTATGAATCGCGTCATCCTGCTCGCGACTTTTGGCGTTCCTTTTTGCCTCACGGCTGGACCGGTGGCGGACGCGCGGCGCGGGTCGGAATTCTTCCGCACACAGTTTTGCGTCAACTGCCACTCCGTTGGAGGAGAGGGCGGGAAGATCGCGCCAGACTTGGGTCAGCGCTACGACCGGAACTACACGCCGGCGGGAATCGCGAGCCGGATGTGGGACCATGCGCCGGTGATGTGGCAATCCATGACGCAGCAGAAGATTCCGCTGCCCCGGATTACGACAGATCAAGCGGCCGATCTTTTCGCATTCTTTTATTCCGTCCGCTATTTCGAAAAACCGGCCGAGGCGGAGCGCGGCAAACGCATTTTCCAATCGAAGCATTGCGGCGATTGCCACTCTCTCACCGCGGCAGCGGGTAAAGGTCCGGGAACGCCCGTGGAACGTTGGGAAGCGCTGGCCGATCCGACCGTGTTGGTAGAACGGATGTGGAACCACTCCGACATGATGAAAGGCGAACTCGCCAGCCGCAATATCAAATGGCCGGAGCTTACGGCGCAGGATCTGGATGACCTGCTGGTCTATCTTCAGAACTTACCGGAAACCCGTGGCGCCAAGCTTGCCTTCATGCTGCCTTCGGGCGAAGGCGGGGAGGCGATTTTCAAGGAAAAGGGTTGCGCCAATTGCCACAAAGGTGCGCTGGCGCTCGAATACCGGTTAGGTGACAGCACGCTGACCAGCGTGGCGGCAGCCATGTGGAATCACAATCCGCAAATGCAGAAGCCGCATCCGGAAATTACGCTGCCGGAGATGCGCCAACTGCTGGGTTACGTGTGGGCCAAGCAGTTCTTCTACACGCGCGGCGATGCCGGGCGCGGGCACAAGGTTTTCGATTCCCGAAAGTGCGTGACCTGCCATACCGACGCCTCTTCGGGCGCACCGGTCTTGGGCAAGCCGGCCGAGCCGTATTCGGCGATATCGATGGTCTCCATTTTGTGGAAGCACGGGCCGGGAATGCTCGAAAGAATGCAGGAGCGCCACATCGCCTGGCCGCAACTTTCGCAAAGCGACATGGCGAACCTGATCGCTTACCTGAATTCGCGTTAGTAGATAGTTTCCACATCCACTCCGGACAGCTTTTGAGTTGATGTTCGGCGTGAAATTGCGCGCTAAGGCGCGCGAACAGCTACTAGCTCAAGCACCCGATCCTCTTCGGCATCATGCAGGATTTTCCAATCCTGGAAGTGCATCCGCAATTCGCCCGGCTGCGCGCGCGATGGTAGCGCGGTTAGGATCACCATCCCGCCAGGGCGGATTCCTGCTTTGATTGACGCGAAAAGATCGCGCTGGAAGTAGAGGCAATCGCAGATCAAATCGTAAGAATCCGGCGCGACCGGGAACTCGCCGCGCTCGAGATCCGCGACGCGTGCGTCGATCTTTGCGTTCCGTTCGCGCAGCTTTGCGATCGCGATGGGCGATCCATCCACTGCTGTGACTTGCCAGCCTCGTTCGGCGAGGTACAAGGCATTGCGGCCGGGTCCGGAAGCGAGATCGAGCGCGATGCCTGGCGGAAGATCCGCGGTGTACCGCACAACCAGCGGCGACGGCGCGTCGGTGAGATGTTCGCCGGCAAGATACCGGCGGTTCCACGTCTCGATACTCAACTGGCTTTGTTCTGTTTCGCGGCCATCTTGAAAACTTTGTTCAGGATTCGGATGCCGCGGTCGATTTCTTTTTCGGTGATGATGTAGGGCGGAAGCATGCGCAGCACCGTGTCGTGCGTGCAGTTTAGCAACACGCCTTCCTGCATGGCATCCAGGACAATTTGCTTCCCGGGGATGTTCAATTCCACGCCGAGCATGAGACCGCGGCCGCGAACCTCTTTGATGAATTTGTAGCGCTTGGCGAGTTCTTCGAGCTTCATTTGGAAATAGGCGCCCATCTGCTGGATGTGCGGCAGCAGGCCTTCCAGAATATCCATGAACTCGAGCGCGACGCGGCAGGCGAGCGGTCCACCGCCGAATGTCGATCCATGCATTCCCGGGGCAATCGATTGGGCTGCCTTTTCATTTGCCACGATAACGCCGAGCGGAATTCCGCAAGCGAGTGGTTTCGCCGCCACCATGATGTCGGGAAGCACCACCGGATTCGCAAGCTGATAAGCGAAATACGTGCCCGGGCGTCCCACGCCGCACTGGATTTCGTCGAACACGAGAAGAGCATCGTAGCGATCGGCCAGTTCGCGCGCCTTGCGGGCGAATTCATCCGAGATGGGATTGATGCCGCCCTCACCCTGAATCCACTCGATGACGATGCCGGCGGTTTTTTCCGATACCGTTTGTTCCAGCGCGGTGCCATCGTTTTGCGGAACGAAGCGCGCGCCTGGGACCAGCGGCTCGAAATCGCGGCGATATTTTTCCTGCCCGGTGATGGAGAGAGCGCCGAACGTGCGGCCATGGAAGGAGTTTTGCAGCGCTACGATCTCGAACTTTTCCGGATTGATTTTGCGCCCATGCGAGTGGATCATCTTGAGAGCGCCTTCCATGGACTCGGCGCCGGAGTTGCAGAAGAAAGTCCGCTGCAATCCACTGGCTTTGGCGAGACGTTCGGCGAGCGGTCCCTGATACTGGTGGTAATAAAGATTGGATGTGTGGAGGAGCAGCGCAGACTGTTCGCGAATGATTTTGGTGAGGCGCGGATGCGCGTGGCCGAGGGCGCTTACACCGATGCCGGCGAGCAGATCCAGGTAGCGCTTGCCTGATGCGTCAAAAACAAAGCAGCCTTTTCCGCGCTCCAGCAGCAGCGGATAGCGCGCGTAATTTTGCAGCAGATATTGGCTTTCGAGCGCGCGGATCCCGTCCAAGGCGCTGGTTTGGGCGCTGTCTTGATCGGGCGTCGTTGTGGCGGTGGACATAGCACCATCATAACGTCACCTCGTCCAATCGATGTCCTGGAGCAACGCTTGAAATTGTAGTCCGCGGATTGGATTGATCATGCGAACGAAACCGACGCGTCCCTCCAGATGCGCGCGAAAGTTCGCAACGCCGGTGCGATTCTGGGACATGGGGCCGGATCGAATGCAGTTAAACAAGACGGCTTCCAGTAACTCCAAATCTTTGCGGCGGAGATTTGGTTTGCGGTTGACCACGACTCCGGCGAGTTGCTGGCGAACGCCTTGGCGCATCATCCGGGTCTTGCGGTGATTGACCGCCAATCCTTCTTCGAGAGTGATGGCTGCTGCGTGGAGCGCAAATCGTTCCACGCGATGATGGAATGGTTCGCCGCCCGAAAACGCCAAGTCATCGGCGTACCGCGTGTAAGCCGCGCCGGCGGATTTCGCGAGACCGTTCAGCCGGCAATCCAATCGATGGGCCATCAGGTTGGCGAGCGAGGGCGAAGTGGGCGCCCCTTGGGGCAGGTGCGGGCGTTCGTAGAGCATTCGGCACTCGTGGCCGGGCAAGAGAGTGCGGGGTGCGGCGTTGGTGCAGATCCCTGTCAGCAACGCGGCGACACTTTCCGGATATCCCAGCGTTCGAAAAAGCGCTGAGACGCGCGCGGCGGGGAACGACGGAAAAAATCCTGAAGATCAAGGCGCAAAAGAATGTGCTTTGCGACGTGAGGCGCAGCGAAGGTGGCGATGGAGCGGCCCTGGACGAATCCGTGAACGGCGTGGTGTGCGGGTATCAGGTTCAGAATTCCGGAGAGAATCCGCCGCTGCAGAGCTTTCAAATTCGACTTAGGGGATTCGAGCAGCCGGATTCCACCGGACCGCTTCTCCAAAATCCGGTAATGATAATGCTGCAGCTTCGGGTTTGAGGTTTTGCTCGAGAGGCCTTTGAGATCGGCGTACCATTCCAGCTCGCCGATGCTAAGGCAGAGCCAATCGGCGAGAGCGCTCACCGATTCGATCGCGGGGAGCTGCCAGTCTCGCGCCGCCGCCGCGGGCTGCATGCGTTGCGGCTCGGCGATCCATTCAGCGATGGAGATTTCGGCCCGATATTTTGCGATGGCCTGTTGGAAATCAGGATCGCCGCGCAGGAATTGAACAACGTCGCGATGGCGAGGGCGAGTGCATCCGGCGAACCAATGGAGGTAGCGGCGCACCAGAGGTTTCAGCCATCGCCATTTTCTTCCGAGCGTTCGAGCGGCGCGAGCATAGGCGTCATCCAGCCGCAATTCGCCCGCTAGCAGGCTGCGTGCGAGAGCGCTGATCACGGCCGGGTTCATGAGCGATGGCGGCGAAAGCTCCAACCAGTCTGACTTTGCGTGAGCTGAACTGCTCGAAATCGCAGCGACGCTCACGCGACGAAATGGGGTGCTGACAATCTCCCCCGGGGTAACCCCGGAGAGGCGAACCGGCCTCGAGAGCGCGATCCACCATTCTTGAAGCCTCCGCCGCCTAGGAAATGATAGCAGTCCACTCCTCTTAAAACCCGGTAATGTAGTGGATAAAGCATGCATTCCCAGATCGACTACGCGGATTTGCGTTCGCAATTAGCAGCACTGCTCAGTGGGGAGACCGACGTGATCGCGAACGCGGCTAATACCGCGGCGCTGATTTATCACTCGCTGCCCGACGTGAATTGGGCCGGATTCTATTTCTTAAAGGGCGGGGAGTTGGTGTTGGGCCCGTTTCAGGGAAAGCTGGCTTGCGTGCGGATTCCAGTGGGGAAAGGCGTTTGCGGGACGGCCGCCGAGCGCCGGGAATCGGTGCTGGTTCCGGATGTCCACGCGTTTCCGGGACATATTGCTTGCGATACGGCGTCGCGGTCGGAACTGGTGGTTCCGTTGATCCAGGACGGAGCGGTGTTGGGTGTGCTGGATCTGGATAGTCCGCTGCAGGGACGTTTCACGGAAGAGGATCGGGCCGGATGCGAAAGCCTGGCCGCGATCTATCTCGGGAGTGTCGTGCGAGAATGACAGTGACACGTGATGTGGACACGACTGATCGCGGTACTCAGCCTCGCGCTTCTCTGCGGTTGCCATTCGGAACAGACGCCCGCGAAGCCGGAGCTGACCGTGGCCGCGGCGGCCAACCTCACCGACGTCTTTGGGCGAATCGGCAAACGGTTTGAAGCGGACACTGGAATTCATCCGGTGTTCAGCTTCGCCTCCACGGCGCAATTGACGCAGCAGATCGAGAACGATGCTCCTTATGATGTATTCTGTGCCGCGGATTCGGAGCATATCGCCACGCTCGAACAAAAAGGGTTGCTTGCGGCGGGAAGCCGCGCCATTTATGCGCGAGGGATGCTGGCTTTGTGGATTCCCGATGGTAGTAAAGCGGCGGTGCAGCGGATGGAGGATCTGACGCTGCCAACGGTGCGTGTGATTGCGATCGCGAAGCCGGAGTTGGCGCCGTACGGGCAGGCAAGTGTCGACTCACTCGAGAAGTTGAATATTTGGGAGCAGGTGAAATCCAAAGTTGTGTACGCGGAGAACATCAGCATGGCGAAGCAGTATGGCAAATCGAAGAACGCCGATGCGGTGTTCACGGCGTATTCGCTGGTGCTGCGCGAATCCGGCAAAGTGATTCAGGTGAACGAGGCGTTGCACAAGCCGATCGATCAGGAGTTGGGGATCGTCGCGAAATCGAGCCGGCAAGGTGATGCGAAGAAGTTCGTGACGTTCTTGATTTCGGGGGCGGGGAAGGTTATTTTGCAGGGGTACGGGTATCAGGCTCCGGCGCGTTAGAGGCCTGTCCGTCGCTGGAAATATGGTGACAGGCACGAAATTCCGCAATCGGCGATCACCTGCTTTTGCGGCATTGTTCGTGCGGAAATTCGAGCCTGTCACCACATTTCCGACTCGAGCTGATTCTGCCAGGGGAAATATGGTGACAGTCACCATATTTCTAGAAGCCGAGTTCGGTAACGATGCGGTCGGCGTGGTAGACCTTGCGTAGCGCTTCGACGATGGCGTTGCTCGCCACATGCACGGAGCGGGCTTGCTCTTCGGTGTAGATATAGCGATTTTGCAAGCCTTCGATATTTCCATCGAACAGGATTCCGATTAGCTCGCCTTTCGTATTTACCGTGGGGCTGCCCGAATTTCCGCCGTGCGTGTCGGTGGTGGTGACGAAATCGAAGGGCGTGTCAAGGTCGAGCGACGACTTCGCGTCGATCCAGGTTTTGGGAAGCTTGAACGGTTCGACGCCGGTAGCGTGTTTATAAAGTCCGGCGAACGTGGTGGTGTACGGCACGGGCTTTCCGTCCTGGCCGGTGTAGCCTTTTACCGGACCGAAGCTGACGCGAGGCGTGAACGTCGCATCCGGATATTCGTTTTCGCCGTACACCGCAAAGCGGGCTTGCGCGATCTTGGCGGCGCTCGAAGTGATGACCGATTCCAATTTATCTTCGTATTCCTTGCGATATTTGCGCGCCGGACCATCCAGAAGCAACGCGAGCTGGATCATTCCGTCTTTCGATTTCTTAACGGCGTCCAAGTCATGCGCCAGGCGCTTGCGCTCGGCGACATCCTGAATCTTCGTGGTCGAAATATAGTGATGAGCCGCTTCCTCGGGCGTTCGTCCGGCCAGGATGGCTTTTATAGTTGGGTCCGAGCCGAGTTCGCGCTGCTGCATGCGAAATAACATGGCGAGCTTTCGTTCCTGCAGCGGCAGGGAAATGGGCGCGGCCGAATACATCTGCTGCTCGAGCGAAGGCAGTCCGGCATCCTGATATTCGCGGAGACGCTGCTCGTTGGGCTTTTTCGTTTCCTCCGGGAAACGCACGAGGTTGCGAGCGAGCGCGAGCAGCTCCACTTGATTCGGCAACGCGTCGAACAGGAAATTCGGTTTGTAGAACGCGGCATACTCCTTGTAAGCGGCGGCGACATCATCCCATAGCTTGCCGTACTTCTTTTTTTTCGCCGGATCGTCGTCGATGGCGGCGCGCAGTTTGCGCTCTTCGTCTTGTTTGCGCGACATCAGCTTCGGATCTTTCAAACCCTCTTCGAATCCGAGGATGGCTTTGTAGGAGTTTTGATAGGAATCGAGATCGTCTTCGGCGACGCGTTTGTTTTCGGCGCTTTGGGCTCCGAAAGCCAGCAGGTCGTCGATGTCGTCTTTGAGCATCCGCAAAACCAGTGGATACGATATGTCGCGGCTGAACTCCATTTGCGCGACGGTTTGCAAACGGCCGGTGGATCCGGGATTACCGGTGACGAAAGTTAGCTCGTTATCCTTGACGCCTTCGTGGCTCCAGCGCAAATAATCGCTTGGTTCCACTGGTTTGCCGTTTTCATAGGCACGGAATAAAGAAAAATCGAGGCAGAAGCGAGGATAGGTGAAGTTATCCGGATCGCCGCCAAACTGCGCGATGCTGAATTCGGGCGCGAACACTAGGCGCACGTCGGTGTACTTCTTGTATTGATAGAGGCTGTACTCGCCGCCAGAATAAAGCGTGACGACATCGCAGCGATTGCCGCTGGATGTGGTGCATTCCTTTTCGATTTTCGCGATGGCGGCTTTGCGCATGCGGTTGGCATCGGCACCGGTCGCTTCTGCGGAAATTCCATCGTTGACTTTCGCGGTGACGTCGGTGATGGAGAGCAGCGCGTCCACTTCCAGATCGGGACACGCCTTCTCGCCGGCGTTGTCGGCGGACGAAAATCCGTTGGCCATGTAATCGTGTTCGGCGCTGCTCAGTTTCTGAATACAATCCTGTCCGACGTGATGATTGGTGAAGAGCAAACCGTGCGGGGAGACGAAAGAACCGGAGCCGCCATTGTTAAATCGGACAGAGGCGCGCTCCAGGTGGCGCAGAAAATCCTCGGTGACTGAGAAGTGGTAGGTCTTCGCGATTTGGTCCTTGGGGAAGTGGTCAAAAAGCCACATTCCTTCGTCGGCGGAAGCGCAAATCGCCAAAACGAACCCAAAAACCAAGGCGCGAAAGAACATGAAAAAATCCCCCTAAATTTAACAAAATAAAGTACTAAATAGCCGAGTAAGGGATCACCCTGCTTCACTTTTCGCGGGTCGGCGTGCAATACTGAAGTCAGAAAGAACCGGTCGAAAAAATGACGCAGTTGAGCGAGGCAATTGCCCGCTACCACAAGTTGCTCGAGGGTGATCCATATAAGGATCTTTCCTGGGCACACGAACTCCAGGAACGCATGAAGGCGCACAATCTCGCCGTCAGCGGGAGACCCATCTCTCCAGTACTACGTCCGCATTTTATCACGCGCCGACAGTACACCGGATTGGTGAAGGCAGTGGAAGCGTTCTCGAGCGCGATTGAGCGGATCGAGAACATGGCGATCGGGAGTCCGGCGATGCTGGCGCGCATGGAATTGCTGCCGGCGGAAAAAATGCTGGCGGCGGTGGATCCGGGCTATGCGTCGCTGACCGTGACTTCTTTAATTGACACGCATTTGAACAACGGGACGATGCGGTTCGCGCGCTTCATCCCAGACACACCCACGGGCGTGGCTTACGGGGAAGCGCTGTCGGATATCTTCTATGACGCGCCGCCGGTGAAGCAGCTTCGCAAGAAGTATCACATCGAGAAGTTGCCGGGCGCGAAGTATCTGCTGCAGGCGATTTTGAAAGCCTACAAAGAGTGGGGTGGGAAAAGTAAGAAGCCGAACGTGGCGATTCTGGAATTCCGGCAGCCCTTTCAAACGGCGGAGTCGGGCGAGAATTCGCTGATCGCCGATCTGTTCCGCAAAGAAGGCTTGCAGGTGGAAGTAGTTTCGCCGGATCAGCTTGAATATCGCAACGATGTGCTGCGGCGCGGCGATTTCGCGATCGACCTGATTTTCCGGCGCATCAAGGTGCAGGAGTTTTTGATCCGGTTCGATTTGACGCATCCGCTGCTGCGCGCCTATCGCGATCGCGCGGTGTGCGTGGTGAACAATTTCCGGTCGGAGCTGGCGCAGAAGAAAGCGATTTTCGATTTACTCACCGACGAATCGATTACCGCCGGATTTCCCGCCGCGGAACGGCACGCCATCAAGGAGTTTGTGCCGTGGACGCGGGTGGTGCACGAGACCAAGACGAAGTATCGCAACAAGACGGTGGATCTGCCGGAGTTCATCCTGCAACATCGCAACAAACTGGTGCTGCGTCCGAACGACGACGGCGTGGATCAGCATTCGTTCCGCGGATCGGAGACGGACGAAGCCGGTTGGGAGAAAGCGTTGAAGCTGGCGCTGCGCAATCCGTACGTGGTGCAGGAAGCGATGGAGCCGGTGGTGGATACGTTCCCGCTGCTGCAGTACGGGCATTTGGAGATGCAGAAGATGCGGGTGGATGTGCATCCGCATTCGTATCTGGGGAAGGTGCAGGGATGCTCGAGCTGGCTGACTGCCGTGGGTCCGTCTGGATTTTCGACGGTGTCGGGGGTCGCGCCGACGTTTATTCTCGAAGGGAAGTAGCGCCGCGGCGCTACTTCCGTTGTCCAGTTCATCGGTTCTGTTGCGGGCGTGTCCGCTATTTGTTTCGGACTAACGTAAGCTTCGCGGCTACCTTGGTTCCTTCCACTTCAAATTCGAGGGTGCCCTCCAGCCGGTTTTCGCTCACTCGCGTCAACTTGATGTGGTGAATGTAGGAAGAGTTTGGGTCACCTTCGGGAGCGGTGAATTCTAACGCGATCTGGTCGCGTTCGATTTTACCTTTTTCGATCGGATATACCGCGCCATCTTCTTTCCACATTTTTCCGGTAACCGAGTTGCCCGATTGCTTCAACTCGGCGTGCGCGGGAATGGAAACGGCGGCGCCTTCGTTCTCGCCCTCGATCGTTCCCGACCAGACGCCGGAAATGTCCGCCGCGTTCAGAAATTGGGTTAGGAAGAAAATTGCAAACGTGCAAATGGCCAGTTTTCCCATTATTCGTACCTCAAAACCCGCATTGCATCGATTCGCGATGCGCGACGGGCTGGGATGTAGACTGCCAGCGCGGTGACGGCTAGCAGCGCTGGAGCAACCAGCAAATACGTTACGAAGTCCACGTCATCGCTCGCGAAAATCGTGTTCAACAAGCGTTTCGCGCAGAAGCTTGCAGCTAGTCCGATGGCGATGCCAATCAACGTGAGCACCACACCTTGCCGCAGCACCATTCTCAGCACTGTGCCGCGTGCGGCGCCGATGGCCATGCGGATTCCGATTTCTCGGCTGCGGCGTGTGGCGGCGTACGAAACGAGTCCGTACAAACCGACCAGCGCGAGCACCAAGCCCATCAATCCCATCATGCCGACGGTTCGGATAACGACGTTTGGTTGGCCCACAGCGCGGAACTGATAGAAGTCGTCAAACGTTCGCACATCGAAAACCGGTTGGTTGACGTCGATCTCCCGGATCATTTGACGCAACGGCAGCGCCAGGTTGGCTGCATCGCCCGAGGATTGCGCGAGGAGTGTCATCTGCGTTTGCGGATGCTGCGCGAAGGGGAGATAGACGAAATCCATGGGCGATTCGGCGATCCATAGATATTTTGTGGTTTTCGTAACGCCGACAATTTCCACCCACGGGCCGTCGGGCGAATTCAGCCGAAACCGTTTGCCGATGGCATCGCGATCCGGCCAATAATGCTTGGCTAATTGCTCGTTCACGACGGCCACGCGCGGCGAGGTAGATGTATCGGAAGCGCGAAATCCGCGGCCGTGCACCACTTGCAAATCCATGGTGTCGAAGTAGTGCTCATCCACGGTGCTGCTAAAAATGGATGGATTCTGTTGACCCTTTGGAATCTGAAAGCCCTCCGGCAGTATAGTCACCGAGCCAAGATTGCTGCCATCCATGGGAACTCCGGATGCGAGAGTGGCCGATTTTACTCCGGGCACGGTGCTTGCGCGCTCCGCAATTTGGCGATAGAACTGCTGGGTCTGCGTCTCGTTGTAGCGAAGCAGCGTGGGGTCGAAGCTCAGCATCAGAAGATGATCGGTGCGGAAGCCCGGTCCGGCGCCGAGCGTTTGCTGGAATCCACGATAAATGAATGTCGAAACCATGAGGAGCACCAGCGAAAGCGCGACTTGTCCAGCCACGAGTGCATTTCGTCCAAAGAGACGGCGGCGATGCGGAGTTTCCGCGCCGGCAGTCCGGAGGGCGCTGATGACGTCGGTGCGTGTAGTTTGCATCGCGGGCGCGAGCCCGAAGAAGATCGCGCTGAGCAGCGAGACGGTCAGGCTGAAGATCAGCGCTCGCTCGTCCAACTGGACGGAAAGCTGAACGGGGAGATCCGTGGGCGGCGAGAGGTGGTTGAGGAATCCGACGCCAGCATATCCGATCGCAAGACCGAGGAGTCCACCGGTGAGCGCGATCAACAAGCTTTCGGTCAGTAACTGCCGGATCAAGCGCGGACGTCCGGCGCCGATGGCGAGGCGCAGTGCCATCTCTCTGGCGCGCACGGGAGCGCGGCTCAGGAGCAATCCGGCGACGTTGGCGCACGCAACCAAAAGAACGGCGAGCGCCAAAATGAGAAGCATGGCGGTGATTTGTGCATCGGGCGGCGAGCGCTCGATTCTGCGTTGCAACTCGGTGCGCACTTCGACGACGCGATTGCGGTTGGTTTCCGGATAGGCGCGTTCCAGAGCTTTCGCGATTCCGGTGAATTCCGCTTGGGCCTGTTCGACGGAGATTCCGGGCTTTAGGCGGCCTTTCAAATTAAGCTGACGGTAATCGCGAGCTTCCAGCGGATTGATTTTTGGATCGCTCATAAACCGGGGCCACATCGCGACCGGTATGAAAAGCGACGGCCGGACATAGTTGTCTAAGCCGGTGAAGCGCTCGGGCGCAACGCCAATTATGGTGAACTCAATCCCGCTGAGCCGGATCTTCTTGCCGAGGATGGCCGGATCCGACGCGAAATCCTTATTCCACAAATCGTGGCCAAGAATGACCACTGCATCGCGCCCCGGCACCTTGTCCTCATCTTCGGTAAAATCGCGGCCAAGCTCCGGATCGACATGCAGCACGCGGAAGAAATTTCCAGTAACGAGCATGCCCATTTTCAATTGAGCGGGCGAATCAGGGCCTTTGCTGAATCCGAAAGTATACGTGCTGGAGGCGAACAAGCCATCGAAGCTTTTGCTGGCGTTTCGAAAATCGAGATAGTCGCGATAGGATGCGTTGATGCCGCCGAACCCCCCGACGGAGGTGTTGTAACCGGCCGTTACTACTTCATTCGGATGCGGAACCGGCAGGGGCCGCAGAACTAATCCGTCGGCGAGACTGAACATCGCGGAGTTCGCGCCGATGCCGATGGCGAGCGAGATGACGGCGACCAACGTGAATCCCGGATTCTTGAGGAGCATCCGGAAGCCGTATACGAGGTCCTGCCAGAAACGCTCGATGGACGTCCATCCCCACGCCGCGCGCGTGTTCTCTTTTACCAGCGAAGTGGATCCGAGTTTGCGTTGCGCGGCGTAGTGGGCTTCTTCGGGCGACATCCCGGCTTCCATGTTGAACTGCGTTTCACGATCCAGATAGTCGCGGATTTCGTCGTCCAGGCTTTCTTGCTTGCGCCGCCGGAATTTCATGACCGGCCTTCCTCTCCGGCCGGACGCATAATCCGGGCGATGGCTTGCGCGAGACGATCCCATTTGGAATTTTCCGCGGTGAGATGTTTGCGGCCGAGCGCGGTCAGGCTGTAGTACTTGGCTTTGCGGTTGTTTTCTGAAAGTCCGTCCTTGGCTGCGATGTAACGTTGCTTCACCAGCCGGTGCAGGGCGGGGTAGAGCGATCCGTGCTCGACTTGCAGGACATCTTCGGATCCGCGCTCGATGGCGTGAGCGATGGCATGGCCGTGGGCTGGGCCGAAGAGGAGGGTTCGGAGGATGAGCATGTCGAGCGTGCCTTGCAGCAGGTCGATCTTGGGATTCCCGGTAGACATTCTATGGGAATGTTACAGGCACTCCGGTAGAATGTCAAGGGGGCGGTAGCGGGACTCGGGGCTGGGGGCTCGGGACTGGCGTTACGCTCCCTTGCGGTCGCGGTTCGGTAAATACCCTACGGCTTCCAGCGGACGATGGGTTTTCTTGCGGCGGTCACTTCGTCCACGCGGGTGGTTCTGGTGTGGTGGGGGGCTTTCAAGACAAGTTCGGGGTTTTGGTCGATTTCGGCGGCGATGGAAATTAGCGCGTCGACGAAAAGATCGAGTTCGGCCTTGCTTTCCGTTTCGGTGGGCTCGATCATCATGGCGCCGTGAACGATTAGTGGGAAGCTGACCGTGTAGGGGTGGAATCCGTAATCGATCAGGCGTTTGGCGATGTCGCCGGTGTGGACGCCCTGCTTGGTTTGGCGCTCATCGCTGAAAACGCATTCGTGCATGGTGGGTGCCTGGTGCGGCAGGTCGTAATAAGGTTGAATCAGCGCGCGGATGTAGTTCGCATTCAGCACCGCGTCGAGCGTGGCGTTGCGCAGGCCGTCGCCGCCGTGGGCCATGATGTAGGCGAGTGCACGGATGTGCATGCCGATATTTCCGTAGAACGCACGCACGCGGCCGACGGATTGGGGACGGTCATAATTCCAGGTCCAGCGATCGGCTGTGCGCTCCAGACGCGGCGTAGGTAAGAACGGGATCAGATGCTTCTTTACAGCTACGGGTCCTGAACCTGGGCCGCCTCCGCCGTGCGGCGTGGAAAATGTTTTGTGCAGGTTGAGGTGCATCACGTCGATGCCGAAATCGCCCGGCCGAGCGACGCCTACCAGCGCGTTCATATTCGCGCCGTCCATGTAAACCTGCGCGCCCTTGGCGTGCAGAATTTCGGCGATGCGCGTGATGTTTTCTTCGAACACGCCTAGCGTGTTGGGATTGGTGATCATCAACGCCGCGACATCTTCATCCACGGCGCGTGCGAGCGATTCCACGTCCACCATGCCGCGATCGTTCGACTTGATGTTTTCGACTTTGTATCCGGCCATCGTTGCGGTGGCAGGATTGGTGCCGTGCGCGGAATCCGGAATCAGCAGTTTCTTGCGCGGATTTCCTTGCGCTTCCAGCAGCGCACGGATCATCAAGATTCCGGTGAACTCGCCGTGCGCGCCGGCGGCAGGCTGCAGGGTCACCGCGTCCATGCCGGTGATTTCCGCGAGAATTGTTTCGAGTGTCCCCATCACTTCGAGGATTCCCTGCGAAAGCGATTCCGGCTGATACGGGTGCGCCCAGGCGAGCCCTTCGATGCGCGCCACTTGCTCATTCACGCGCGGGTTGTACTTCATAGTGCAGGAGCCGAGCGGATAGAGGCCGAGATCGATGGCGTAGTTTTGCGTGGAGAGACGAGTGAAATGACGGATCGCTTCCACTTCGCTGACTTCCGGAAATCCTTCGATTTCCGCGCGCGTGTTGGCGGCGCCTAGAACGGATGCGGCGTCGACCGTTGGCACATCCAACGGCGGAAGTTGGTAGCCGCGCTTGCCGGGCGAGCTGTTCTCAAACAGCAGCGGCTCATTTTGATTAATATGCTGGCGGACCTTTTTGATCATTGCGCGAACACCTCCGCAACCGCGTCGAGCTTCGCGCGCTGGGACATCTCGGTGGCGCACAGCAGCATGGTGTTTTTAAGTTCCGGATAGAAGCGGTCGAGCGCAAGGCCGCCAATGATCTGTTTACCAAGCAGGGCTTGATTTACCTGATCGGCAGTGCGCTTGCCCGTGGAGGCGACGAATTCGTTGAAGAACGGTCCAGAGAATCGAAGGGGAAGTCTTCCAGACAGATAGTGCGCTTTGGCTAGATTCTGTTGCGCAAGTTCGCGCAGGCCTTCTTTGCCGTAGACGGTCATGAAGACCGTGGCCATTAAAGCAATGAGCGCTTGATTTGTGCAGATATTCGAAGTCGCCTTTTCGCGGCGGATGTGCTGCTCGCGCGTGGCCAGGGTCAGGCAGAATGCCCGATTGCCGCGCGTGTCTTTGGTTTCGCCCACCAGCCGTCCGGGGATTTGGCGCATGTATTTTTCCTTCGTCGCAATGATTCCGGCGAACGGGCCACCGTACACGGGCGAGATCGCGAACGATTGCAGCTCGCCGGCGACGATGTCGGCATCGCGCGGCGGTTCCAGCAGTCCGAGCGAGACGGCTTCGGCGAACACGAAGATCAGTAGGGCGCCGTGCTTGTGCGCGATTTCCGCTGCCTGCTTCACGTTCTCCACAATCCCGAAGAAGTTAGGCGATTGAATAATGATGGCCGCGGTCTCCTTGTCAATTTTGCTTTCGAGATCCGCGAGATCGAGGGCTCCGGAATCGCTAACGTATCCGAATTCACTTACCGGCATGCCTTGATGCTGGGCGTAAGTGAGCAGAACTTCGCGATATTCTGGGTGAACGGTTCGTGAAACCAGAATGCGGTCGCGGCCGGTGACGCGCATCGCCATCATGGCCGCTTCCGGAACCGCCGTGGAACCGTCGTACATGGAGGCATTCGCCACCTCCATGCCGGTCAACTGGCAGATCATGGTCTGGAATTCGAAGATGGTGGTGAGCGTGCCCTGCGCGATTTCCGCTTGATAGGGCGTGTACGAGGTCAGAAATTCCCCGCGCGAGACCACGGTGTCAACGAGTACCGGCCGGTAATGATGATAGACGCCGGCTCCCAAAAACGACGCGAATCCGTTGGCATTTTCTTCGCCGCGGGCGCGAAAGTAATCGACGATTTCGTACTCGGATTTTCCGGGCGCGATGGCTAGCGGCCGGTTCAGCCGGACTTCCGCGGGTAAATGAGAAAACAGATCCTCGAGTTTGGTTGCGCCGATAGCGGACAGCATCTCGCGGCGCTCGAGATCCGACTTTGGTAGATAACGCAATTGTGGTTATGTCTCGAAGCCATGGCTCCCCAAAAAGCCCGGCTTACTCGGCTCCCAAATATTTCTGATAGTCCTCAGCAGAAAGAAGACTCTTGATTTCGTCGGGGGAAGACAATTTGATTTTAACAAGCCAGGCGTCGCCGTGTGGGTCCTCGTTTAGTTTTTCCGGCGCGGTGGAAAGCAGCGGATTCACTTCCACTACTTCACCCGACACTGGGGCGTAGATATCGGACACGGCTTTGACGGATTCCACAGATCCGAGATTCTTGCCCTGCTCGAGGTGAGCGCCGATCTTGGGGAGCTCCACATAGACGATGTCGCCGAGCTCTTTTTGCGCGTGATCGCTGATGCCGACCACTCCGATGCCGCCTTCGACGTTGACCCACTCGTGTTCCTTGGTGAAGTGAAAATTTGCTGGATACATGGATTATTTGGCTCGCTTGTAGAATGGCGTTGGAACCGTGACGGCTTCCACCGGCTGGTTGCGAATCATGATCTGAATGGGCTGGCCAACCTTCGCTTTGTCTGATGGGAGGTAGCACAGCCCGATGTTTTTGCCGAGTGTTGGCGAGGGGCCGCCGCTGGTGACCCAACCGGCGGGAATTCCATCCAGGTAAACTTCGTAACCGTCGCGGCCGATTCCGCGGCCGGTCATCTCGAAGCCGGCTAACTTGCGCGTGATGCCTCTCTGTTTTTGCTGCGCCAGCGCGGCTTGGCCCGTGAAACCGCCTTTGTCGAGCTTGACGATCCAGCTCAGATCCGCTTCGTAGGGCGTGATGGTCGAGTGGATTTCGTGACCATACAACGCCATTTTGGATTCCAGGCGCAGCGTGTTGCGCGCGCCGAGTCCGCAGGGCTTGATGCCGAACTCCGCGCCGGCGTGTAAAATTTCATTCCAGATTCGCTCGGCTTCCGGGGGCGCGATGTAAATCTCGAAGCCGTCTTCGCCCGTGTATCCGGTACGCGCGATGCGCGCGGGAGTTCCGGAGACCGCGCCGTCGGTGAAGTGATAATACTGGATCGGCGCGAGATCGGTGGCAGTGAGTTTTTGCAGCGTGGGCAGCGCTTTGGGGCCTTGGATGGCCAACTGCGCGTAGCGATCGCTCGCGAAATCCACCGTGGCGTTTAACTTGTTCGCTTTCGCGATGTGCTCGAAATCTTTTTCCTGATTCGACGCGTTGACGCAGATGAAGTAATGATCCTCGGCCACTTTGTGTACGAGGATGTCATCGACGAATCCGCCATGTTCGTAGAGAAGCCCGGAGTAATGCGCCTGTCCGATCTTCAATTTTGAGACGGCGTTGGTGGTAACGGATTCCGTGAGAGCGAGCGCGTCGGGACCGTGAATCTCGATCTCGCCCATGTGGCTCACGTCGAATAAGCCGACGTTGTTGCGGACCGCGTGGTGTTCTTCGAGGATCCCGGAATATTGCACCGGCATGTCCCAGCCGCCGAAGTCGACCATCCGGGCGCCCAGCTTGCGATGCGCCGCGTTGAGCGGAGTGGCCTTGAGGCCCGATGCGGGTTGAGTCATGAATATGGGAACGCCGAATTTGATTTTACAGCAGGTGTCAAGCTGTGGGACCGGCGCCGGAACCGGGTTCCGTTTTCGGCGGAATTACTTCAAAGCTGCGAACCGCGGTGGACTCATCGTCGAACACTTCGAAGATCCGATAGACTTTGGTGAGCTGCACGACATCCTGGACGCGCTGCGTGAGTTTCATGAGTTTCAGCTTG
>DATGIH010000272.1:0-2143 GCA_035295865.1 Bryobacteraceae bacterium | reverse complement strand
CCCACCTGCAGGATCACCGAAAGCGCCTCGATCACGTACACGCCGCCGATGAAAAGCAGCAGGATCTCCTGCTTGATGAGGACCGCCACCACACCCAACGCGCCGCCGAGAGAAAGCGATCCGACATCCCCCATGAATATTTCCGCCGGATGTGCGTTGTACCAAAGAAATCCGATGGACGCCCCTACGGTCGATCCGCAAAAGATGGTCAGCTCGCTCACGCCCGGCTGGCGCGCCAGATCCAAATACTCCGCCAGCCGCGCATGGCCGGTGACGTAGGTCAAGATAGTCATGGCGCCGGCAGCGATGATCATCAGCCCGATAGCCAGCCCATCCAGGCCGTCCGTCAGGTTTACGGAATCGGAAGCTCCCACGATCACCAAAACCATGAACGCGTAGAAACCCACGAACGCGAGCGGATAGGTGTACCAATTATGCGTCCACGCCTCAATCAGAAGATCCGGCTTGAACGACTTGAAGAAGGGCACGTTGATGCTGGTGGAATAGGAGCGGTTCGCGTGCATTGTCAGAAGAACGAAAGCCACGATAAGCGCAGCGATCATTTGCAGCCCGAGCTTCTGCTTCACCGTCAGCCCCCGGTTGTGCTTCCTGCGGATTTTCGCGTAGTCGTCCCAGAAACCAATGAGTCCGAAGCTCAACATCCCGAACAGCGCGATCCAGACATAGGGATTTCGCAGATTCGCCCACAAAAGTGTGGGAACCGCCACCGAAATGATGATCAGAATCCCACCCATGGTAGGCGTGCCGGCCTTCTTCATGTGCGATTTCGGGCCTTCTTCGCGGATGTATTGGCCGATCTGAAATTCCCGCAGCTTCGCGATCAACCACGGCCCCAGCGCGATGCACAGAAACAACGCCGTCAGGCTGGCGGACGCGGTGCGGAACGTCACGTATCCAAATTCACGGAAGGGCGTGAAGACGCGGAACAGCTTTTCGAAGAACAGCCAATAGAGCATCTAGCTTGGTGGCGACAAGAACCTCTCCAGGGCCAGCTCGACCTGCGTGCCTCGCGAACCCTTGAACAAAATCACATCGCCCGGGCGGGCGATTTCGCGGATCCGGTCTCCTGCCGCGGTAGGCTCGGGGAAAAAAAACGCGGCGTTGACTGCCTGGCCGGCTTGTTGGGCTGCATCCACCAAGTGACGGGCCTCGCCGCGTATTCCAACGAGCACATTAATCCCGCGCTCCGCGACATAGTTCCCTAAGTCGCGGTGCAGGGACTCGGACCAGCGTCCGAGCTCGAGCATCTCCCCCAGCACGGCAATCCGCCGTTTGGCTGGTGTATCGCGGAGCACGTCGATCATCGCGCGCGCCGCGTCGGGATTGGAGTTATAGCAATCGTTCAAAATCAGAATTCCGTTATGTTCGATGCGCTCGCCGCGCATCCGCCCGGCGGAAATCTCTCGGACCACTTCGATCAACCGCTCAGGCCTGATGCCGTACAAACCAGCCACGGCGATGCCGGCCAGAAGATTCAGCACGCTGTGGCGCCCGAGCAGCGAACTGCTGAATCGCGCGCCATTCACCGAAAAGCTCACGCCTTCGGCCGTGTACTCGACATTCTCAGCACGAACATCTGCGTCAGCGCCTAAACCGAACGTGATGCTCCGCCCTCGGTGTACTTCCCGGAACCGCGCGACCAACGGATCGTCGGCATTCAGCACCGCGGCACCATCCGACGGCAAAGCTTCGATGAGCTCGCGCTTGGCCGCGGCCACCTCTTCGATGGAATCGAACGCCTCCTTATGCGCGTGACCCACGTTGGTTACCACACCCATGAGTGGCAGCGCGATCTGGCACAACCGGCGAATCTCTCCGGCATGATTCATGGCCATCTCGAGCACGGCAACACGCGCGCTCTGCGGCACGCGCAGAATCGAAAGCGGAAGCCCCACGTGGTTGTTCAGGTTCCCGATCGTTTTCGCAACCGGCATTTCGACCGCGAGCATAGCCGCGATGACATCCTTAGTGGACGTCTTGCCGGCGCTGCCGGTCACGCCCACCACCTCCCCGCCCCACTGATCTCGCGCCCACGTGGCAATATCTTGAAGCGCCACCAGGGTGTCCGGCACAACCAAAACCTCACCGGAGCTTTGCCGATCCGCAACCGCCGCCACCGCTC
>DATGIH010000271.1:0-22534 GCA_035295865.1 Bryobacteraceae bacterium | reverse complement strand
TGTAAGCCGCTCCGATGCTCATCGATTCGTCGCCGCAGCTGGGGAAGACAAACAAGTCTTCCACTTCAGAAAGGCCGGCCAGCAGCATGTTCAACTTCACATTCATGAAAACGCCGCCAGCTAATGCGATTCGCGAAATTCCCGTCGCGGCCACTGCGTTCTTTACCCAGCGGACCACCAGCTCTTCGGTGACTTTCTGAATGGCTCCGCAGATCCAGTCAAAGCGATGCGTTTCCAGTGCGCTACGTAGATAGCCGTAGCAGTAATTTGTCCAAAGATGTGTCCCCGGGCGGAACACGAGCGAACCTTCGTCGATCTCGATCAACGGACGAATTGCCCGGTACGATTTCTTTACACCGGCCTGGTCGGCGTAAGGAGCGAGGCCCATCACTTTGTACTCATGCTCCCAAGGCTTCATGCCGAGCAGAAACGTAATTCTGGAGTAGATCTTTCCGATCGATGCGGAACTGGGAGTTTCCGCTACGCGCCGGATCTTTCCGTTCTCACAAACGTTAACTGTGGCGCACACGCCGTCGCCCGAACCGTCCAGCGTCAGCACCAGGATCTTGCCGGACTGGGTGGCCCATGGTGATCCGAAGTAGGCAGAAGCCGCATGCGCCGTGTGATGATCGACCACGGTAATCTTCGCAGTTGAGACTCCAATATGAGTGTTGACCAACGCTTTGCGTTCGGCCAAGCGCGTCTCGAGCAGATACTTCTGCTTATTCGAACTTTTCTCCAAGTCCTCTAACTGATCGTGATAATCCTTGCGGTACCAATCCCAGCCATAGAAAAACTCCTTGTGATGCATGAAGCGAGTGCCAAGCGCCACGGCATCCACGTCGGTTGGATGACAGCCTCCGATTCGAAGCACCGCTTCGATCGCCTCTTTGGGATAGCCGCAGTCATTCTTACTCCGCGTGATTCGCTCTTCGGCCAGAGCGGCGATCAGCGATCCGTCTTTGAGTAGGCAAGCTGAGGCATTATGCCCGTCGTGAATGCCTAAAACTAGTTGTTCTTTATGCACGGGTGGATTTCAGGCAGGCTACCGCCAAAACCGTCACGTTGCTAACGCTGCCTCTGGATGGCACGCGTGCGACTATTGCACTCGGTGCTACTTGGGAGTGGGTTCTAGGGAGCTACGAGAAGGCGCTCGGAGGATCCTGCCCTGTGGTGACAGCAATAGAGTACACCGGCGAGTGGTGCGGGTCAATAAATATTTATTCTCAAAGTTTTTTCCAGAAAACGTAGACGGAAGCCTTTTTTCCGGAAAGAAGGATCTGGAACCTCCGTAAAAGAGACAGGCCGAAACATTGTTCAAGAGCACGCTCCAGTGCGACCGTCTCTGCCGTCAACACCACGAGCTTTCCATCGGGACGAAGCACTCTTAGAAACTCGCGGAGCATGTCGCGATAGAAATCCGCAATCGGTGTCTCAGTCGTTGCGAAATGGCCCCACGGCGGATCCGTGACGATCGTGTGGATGGAGCCGTCTTGATAGCGCTCAAGGTGCAAAGCATCGTCTCGCCGCACTACCACGCGCTTTTTCAGGCCTAGTTCTCTGATCCGGTTCCGAAGTAGTTCAACGGCACGTTCGTCCCGGTCGCTGGCGATAACCAGGCCTTCAGGAAATCCCGCGGCGCGCTGGATTGGAATGGCGCCTGATCCGGCGAAAGGATCTAGAAAAAGTTCTTTGGGCTGGGGATCGGAAAGGCGGCATAGGATGTTCGCCAGCTCCGGCCGGAGTTCCCCTTTTTGCAAGACCTTGTCGTACGCCTTGTGATGGCTCAAGCGCAACGAAAAGAAGCCGTGTCCTTCGCTGCGTTGCACCAGCCAGAATTCGAAATCCGGCTTGCTACGATTGGGCCGAAGTCCGGTTTTCTGGCAGATTTTTCGCTCGATCAACTGCAGAACGCCGTTATCAATAGCTACAAGTTGGTTGGCCACGGAAGGAATGACCCGGAACGTCCCACCGCGCGGCAGGGGCACAGGAAAATTTAATTCCGGGCCGCTGACAACGCCATTTGCCATTGCGGCCAAATCCAAACCCTCGAAATGTCTCAGCACTTGGAAGCTATTGGTAACGAAGGAGAGTTTCTCGATGTCACCCGCTTTCGCTTCTGACTCGTACGCAACCAACCCATCCAGCGCCAGGAGAATCCGGGAATCGGGTAAATCGGCCCGCAGTGCTTCTTGAACGGGTTCCAGCAAGCCAGGAATAAACGTGGAGTAGTAAAGTTTCAAGTCGCTATCTCACCACACCTCGCGTGCGAGATCATAAAAGCAATGCAGTCCATAGAGAGATATTAGCGGACATGGCCGGCAACGAATGTCCCAAGTGCCTCAAGAGACAATCCCTTTGCATTTGTGAGGCAATTACTCCACTCGCGAATAAACATCACGTGCTCATTCTGCAGCATCCGCAAGAGCCGGACAAAGAACTAGGCTCGGCTCGGATCGCCAATCTTGCGCTTCAAAATTCGACGCTGCGCGTTGGACTTTCCTGGCCAAATCTGTCGAAAGCGCTCGGTAGGCCCGTCGTCCAAGGTGACTGGGGCGTCCTTTATCTCGGATCTAAATCGGAGAAACACCCGAGCAGGGATCGCGTTGCGGTGTTGACGAAATCCGGGGCTGCGGCCAGCCTTTCCGGCATGAGATTGGATGGAATCGTGGTTCTGGACGGCACTTGGGCGCAGGCAAAAACGATGTGGTGGCGCAACGCGTGGCTCTTGAAGCTGAAGCGCCTGATGCTGAATCCGGCGCGGCCGTCTCTTTATGGCAAAACACGCCGCGAACCGCGCCGGGAGTGTCTTTCGACTATAGAATCCATCGCCGAAACCCTCGATGCCTTGGGCGAAGATCCAAAAATCTCCGAGTCGTTGCGAAATTTGTTCTCCGGACTCTTGCGCAAGTATCAGGATGCCGCGCGGCCGCCCATTTGAGCCAATCGGCTAGCGCTGGTCTTGCCGCTTCCATCCGGTTCCTGAGGATCAGCTCCCGATTTCAGGAGTAGCGCGATGATCTGGTTTTGCAATGCCTTGGCCTCCGTCGATCCGCTGCCGCCCCGACCCGTATTTTGTACTGCCAGATGCAGCGCCGTAGATCCGCTTTTATTCTTGAGGTTGATCGCTGCGCCATTGCGGAGCAGTGATTCGACGGCGGCGAAACACCGTTGGCGGACAGCCCTATGCAGAGGAGCAACACCGCTTTTATCCAATGCGTTCGGGTCGGCGCCCGCTTTGATTAAGCGCTCGATTGTTTCGGCCTGCGCTTGCGGATTCCACGTGGCGGATCCCGGTCCGCCATCCGATGCGTAATGCAAAGGCTCCGCGCCTCTGCGATTGCGCGCTCTTACGTTCGCTCCCCGCTGGATGAGTTCTCGAGCGATCTGGAACCGATACCCGGCTGCCGCAGCGTGCAGCGGCGTGTCCCCAGCATACAGATAATGCGAAATTTCCTTGAAATAAAAATTCGTCGCATCTTCGCGCGTGGCTCCGGCTGCGAGACTGGCTTTTGCCGACAAAGGCGAGGCGGCAAGAATCTCCCAAACCACAGTTGTATTGTTCACGACAATCGCGCGGATAAGGGAAAGGGCCTCCGGGCTCATTCCACATAGTATAGGGCGCACCGGTCTTTATAAACTTTTTACGTCTTCGTTATTACTTCCTCACGCAGCCCGGAATAAGCTTGAACTGGTTGCTGATCACCCCGTCGAGTGCCAGCCCTCAGAACGTCTCTGAACCCTTCGTGAGGATAAAAAATGTTTCCCGATAAAAGATTTCTCGCTTGTTTGACCTTCTTGCAGATGGCTGCGCTGCCATTTGCTTTCGGAGAAGAATCCGTGGGAGCGATTGCCGGTGTCGCGCGCGACTCCGCCAGCGGTCAGCCAGTGGCGCAAGCGCAAATTACCGCTCACAACGTCGACAAGAATCAGGGTCGCGCGGCCATCGCGGGCCTCGATGGCGCTTTTTCTATCGCCAACCTGGAACCGGGCCGCTATGAAGTATCGGCAGCCAAGGATGGATTCCAGACAACGTCTGTGACTCTCGATATCGCCGCCAAACCTACTCAATTGGACTTGAAGCTCGCGGCCGCGCCCCTGACCGAGCGAGAAAAGCGATTGCTGGACCGGCTCGATCGTCTGGAAGCCCGCCTCGCTGCGATGGAAGCGAAGGATCGGCCTCTGGTAGCTTCCGCCACCCCGATCGCTGCCGCGTTTCCACCGGCGCCCCTGCCGCAAGCTGGTAAGCCCGCTGTACCGGCGCCGCCTACTCCGCTTGCTCCTCCTGAGCACATCATCCCTGAGGCGCTGCAGGCTCCTGAGGCTAGCAAAGGTGTGGACAACTTCACTCCTTTCGCTTTCGGCGACTTTACGTGGCTGAACGGCAGTCCGCGGAACAAAGATACTGTGCTCGACACCAAGTTCTTCACGCCGGAAATCCGGTTCGACACGCACTACATGGCCGATTTCAATCAGCCGCGCGACCACACCATCGTGGGCGCTACCGAAAGTTTCCGGTCGGGCGAAGTACAGATTGAGCAAGCGAGCGTCGGCGGCGACTTCCATTGGGAAAACGTGCGAGGCCGCATCCTTTTTATGCAAGGGCTCTTTTCCACGACCACGCCGCGCAACGATGCGAGCTCGCCAACCGGCTCCGGCAATGGAAATACCGGCGGAGTGGGCCAATGGGATCTGCAGGGCGCTTATAAATATGTTTCCGAAGCTTACGGCGGATACCACTTCAATGTGCAGCACGGACTGAATGTGGACGCCGGAATCTTCGTTTCGTACATCGGTCTCTTCAGTTACTACAATTTCGACAATTGGACTTATCAGCCTTCCTACGTTTCATCGAACACGCCGTGGTTCTTTAACGGCGTGCGCGTGCAGTGGTTCCCGACCAACAAACTGAAGATCGAGCCGTGGTTCATCAACGGTTGGCAGTCCTATGCGAAATTCAACGGCCATCCTGGACTAGGCGGTCAAATTTTGTGGATGCCGAAAGAGTGGTTCAAGCTGGTTGCGAACCAGTACGGATACGGCCAGGACAATCTTGGCCTGCCCAAAACGCAGCGCATCCATACCGACGACAGTATCGAGGTTCGGTATTACAACAATCCGAATAACCTGGGTGTCTCGAAGATGGCGTTTTCGCTCACCGCAGACGCTGGATGCCAGTACGGCGGGGGTCTCACCTGCGGCAAGGGTCCGAATCAATCCGCGTTCGCCGGATGGATGCTGTATGACCGCCTGTGGTTCCATAAGGATCTTTTCGCCGTCACGTTGGGCGGCGGGCAGATGACCAACCCGGGCCGCTACCTCACGCTGCTGCCGCCGATCGATGGCGCCTGGGCCGCTTCGGGTACGCCGTACTTTACCGAAAATCCCGGACAAAAAGCCCACATGTGGGACAGCACCGTGACGCTGCAATACATGCCCAAGCAGTACATCACCTGGTGGGGTGAGGCTGGGTATCGACACTCGGACATCCCGTATTTCGCGGGACGAGGCGGCGTAACGCCGCCCGGTGGCAACAACGGTTTCCCGCAGTATTACACCTGCATGTCCGGCGCGACCGCGGGCACCAACGATCTTGCGACAGCAGCCGTCAATTGCGGCGGTGCGGGGAATGTCTGGTTCCCGGATCTGCGTAGAAGTGAAATGAAACTCAGTGTCGGTGTGATGGTCAAGTTTTAGCCGAATGGAGGTCTACCGTGGGGCATAGGTGTTCAACGATTGTTCTTCTGGCGATGGGTGTTGCGGCGCTGCAGCTGCTAAGCGGTTGCCGCAGCGTGCATGCGCAAGGGGAAGCAATACAGGCGGGCGATCCGCCGAGCGCCAAGGTTGTTCCCATGGTGGATCTCACTCTGTTCACGGTGGATCATCCGGAGCAATATCCGCTGAGCACCGCGCTGGAACACGCCGCGACGTCTGAACTAGTCGTCACTGGAACCGTTACGCCGGACATTTCCCGGAATGTTCCGGCTGTTTCGCTCGCGTCCGGCCGCGTCATGTCAATTCACGCGCGGCTGGGCGACACCGTCCAGAAAGGCCAAGTGCTGCTGACAATCCGCAGCGACGATGTTTCGGGCGCTTATTCCAACTATCGAAAAGCGATCGCGGATGAAGCTCTATCGCGCGCGCAGTTGGAGCGCGCCAAAGATTTGTACGAACACGGCGCTATTGCATTGAACGATTTGCAGATTGCGCAAGACGCCGAGGAAAAAGCCAAGGTGGATTTGGAAACCATGTCCGAACATCTGCGGCTGCTTGGGAACGATCCGGACAAACCCAACAGCATGGTGGACATCCTCGCGCCAGTTTCGGGCGTCATTACAGACCAGCAGGTTACGAACGGATCGGCGGTGCAGGCGTTCAATACTCCCAGCCCATTCACTATTTCCGATCTCTCCTCGGTCTGGATTGTCTGTGACGTTTACGAGAACGATCTCGCCGGCGTCCGGCTCGGGGATTCCGCTGACATTGGTCTCAATGCATATCCGGACCGCGCGTTCAAAGGAACAGTCAGCAACATCGGAGCGATTCTCGACCCTAACATTCGCACAGCAAAAGTACGGATTGAGGTGCGAAATCCAGGAATTATGCGTCTCGGGATGTTCGTGAAAGCTACGTTTCGCGGGCAAACGAAAGAGAAGCACACAGCCGTTCCTGCCGACGCGGTTCTTCATATGCATGATCGCGATTGGGTTTATGTTCCCGCGCCAGGAAACAAATTCCGTCGCGTGGAAGTAGTGACCGGCGACCTGTTGCCGGGCAATTTGCAGGAGATCAAGTCCGGAATCTCGGCCGGCCAGCAGTTGGTCACGAATGCGTTGGTCTTGGACCACGTCATCGCCCAATGACAAGCGTGCGGTACGCCTCCGGCTTGCCAATGACGAAGACGCAAGTCAGAGACTTGCGCCACTTGGCTAAACAATGATCCGCGCACTGGTAGATTTCGCCCTGAACAATCGCTTTGTCGTCATTGCGATTGCTTTGCTATTGACGGGCTGGGGCGTGATCGCCTTCCACAATCTTCCGGTCGAAGCCTATCCGGACATCGCGGACAATTACGTCACCGTGATCACCCAATGGCCCGGGCGTTCCGCCGAAGAGGTGGAGCAACAGGTGACCATTCCTGTGGAAATCCAGATGAATGGCATGCCGCATTTGACGTATCTGCGCTCGGAGTCCATCTTCGGCCTATCGTTCATCATCATGATTTTTGACGACAGCTCGGTCAACGATTGGAACCGGCAAAAGGTGCTGGAACGGCTGACGCAGGTCAATTTGCCCTCGGGCCAAGGCCTCTCGCCGCAAATCGGCACGGACTGGAGCACTACCGGACAGATCTATTGGTACACGCTGCGCAGCTCGAATCCGCACTACGACCTGATGGATTTGCGATCCCTCGAAGATTGGGTTCTGTTGAAGGAGTTCAAGTCCGTACCGAACGTGGTCGATGTCTCCGACTTCGGGGGCACCGTGCGCGAGTATCAGGTGCGCGTCGATCCGGCCAAACTAGTCTCCTATGGATTGAGCATCGGTCAGGTGGAACAGCAGCTTTCCAACAACAACATCAACGCCGGCGGCAGTTTTGTGGAAGTGGGCATGCAGCAAATGAATGTCCGGACGCTGGGCCTCTTTGGTGGCGTGAAAGATATCCAGCAGACCGTACTCAAGACGCAAACCGGCACGGCGCTCCGCGTGAAGGACATTGCGGAGGTGGCGCAAGGTCCGAAAATCCGGCTGGGCCACATGGCGCGCGCCAATCACATGGAGAACGGCGTCATCGTGGATGAGCCGGACGTTATCCAAGGCGTGGTACTGATGCGCAAGGGCGCGGAGGAGGAAGCCACGCTGGCGGCGATTCACAAGAAAGTGGATCAGCTCAACAACGGCATCCTGCCGCCCGGCGTGCAAGTAGTTTCCATGCTCGATCGCAGCGATCTGCTGCATTTCACTTTGCACACCGTGCTGCGGAATCTCACCGAAGGAATGCTGCTGGTCACATTCATTCTCTTTCTGTTCTTGCTGAACGCACGCGCGGCGCTGATTGTCGCGCTCACCATTCCATTCGCTTTGCTATTTGCCTCCATTTGCCTGAACGTGAGCAAGATTCCCGCCAATCTGCTTTCCTTGGGCGCGCTGGATTTTGGAATGGTGGTGGATGGCGCGGTAGTGATGATCGAAAACATCATCCGGCATCTGAGCCGCCGCCGGGAAGGGGCTGCGCCCAGAACCGCAGCGCAGATCATCCGGCAAGCCTGCCACGAAGTCCAACGGCCCGTGTTTTACGCCATCGCGATCATCATCACGGCCTACATGCCCATCTTCACGCTGCAGCGCGTGGAAGGACGGCTCTTCCGCCCCATGGCTTGGACCGTGGCGTTCGCGCTGCTCGGCGCTCTGACGTTTTCCATCTTAATCGCGCCCGTACTGTCGAGCGTTCTGTTTCGAAAAGGGATCCGGGAACGGCGCAACTACCCGATGGAAATCTCGATGAACCTCTATCGCCACGCGGTCCGCTGGGCGATCACCCACCGCTGGGTCACGATCGGTGCCGGGTTGATTGGTTTGTCCGCCGCGGTCTTTCTCACATTTGGACCGCTCATCGGATCCGAATTCCTGCCGCATTTGGACGAAGGCGCAATTTGGGCGCGTGGAACCCTCGCGAACAGTACAAGTTTGTCCGAAGGCGACAAATTCACCAACAACGAGCGCTATGTCTTTGCTTCATTTCCCGAAGTCAGCAAAGTGGTTTCCGAAGTGGGACGTCCCGACGATGGAACCGACACCGGAGGATTCGGCAACACCGAGTATTTTGTCGACTTGAAGCCGAAGGAGCAATGGCGTCCCGTTTTTCACAGAAACAAAGAAGAATTGATCGCTGCCATGAGCCGCGCGGTGCAAAGGTATCCGGGCGCGATCTGGAATTTCTCGCAGCCTATCGAAGACAACGTCGGAGAAACGCTCACCGGCACCAAAGGTCAGCTTGCTCTGAAGGTTTTCGGAACCGACTTGAAGACGCTCGAAATGAAGGGCGACGAAGTGAGCGCGGTAATGACCCGCATTCCCGGCATGCACGACGTCAAGCTGCTGCGCGATTTCGGCCAGCCGAATCTCAACTTGACCATCGACCGGATGCAGGCGGCCCGCTTCGGGATCAACGTGGCGGACATTCAAGATGCGATACAGACCGCGGTTGGAGGGAACGCGGTCAGCCAGGTGTTGATGGGCGAACAACGATACGACGTGGTGGTCCGTTATCAGCAGCAATACCGCGATACTCCTAAGGCCATCCGAAATATCCGGCTGCTTTCTCCCACTGGAGAGCGTGTTTCGTTGGCTCAGTTAACGAAGGTGGAAGTCCGCGACGGCGCGTATGATATTTACCGGGAAGGGAACACCCGCTATGTGGCGGTGACATTCAACGTGCGCGGGCGTGATCTCGGGACGACGGTGGAAGATGCGATTCAACAGATCAACGAAAAGGTGAAGCTGCCGCACGGCTATCGGATCGAATGGTCGGGGGAGTACGAAAGTCAAAAACGCGCCGAGGCGCGGCTGCTGATTATCGTGCCGCTGACCATTTTCGTGATCTTCATCATTTTGTACACGATGTTCAGGTCGGCTAAATGGGCGTTGCTGATTCTTCTCACCGTCGCGATGGCGCGCGTGGGTGGATTGTTGGCGCTGTTCCTGACCGGTACCCACTTCAGCGTTTCTTCCGGAGTTGGATTCCTCGCGCTGTTTGGCGTTTCGGTGCAAACGGGCGTGATTATGCTCGAGTACATCAATCAGCTTCGCGCCAAGGGATACGCGGTCTTTCAAGCGGCCGTGGAGGGCGCCGTTTTACGGCTCCGTCCCATTATGATGACGATGCTCGTGGCCACTCTTGGTCTGCTGCCCGCAGCCCTGTCGCACGATATCGGATCCGACTCACAACGGCCATTCGCGATCGTCATCGTGGGCGGGCTGATTGCCGATCTGGCCATGAGCATTTTCATTCTTCCCACGCTCTATGTCTGGTTCGCGAACGAGAGGGATCAACTCCCGAAACTGGAGGCCGGGTTTGAGCACTAAGAATAAGTCCACGGCCGGCGTCCTGCTTGGTTGCATGATGTTTGCTAGCGTGGCTCTCGGGCAAGCCGTAACACTCACGCTCGATCAAGCGATCGAGCTGGCAATCCAGCGCAACCACACGCTGCTGGCTGCCCGAACGAACATCCAACAGAATCTCGCTCAGGAAGTCACCGCGAACCTTCGCCCCAACCCCACGTTCTTCACCGACTGGGAGTACCTGCCGTTGTACAAGCCCGGCGCCGGCATTCTCGAATACCTGCATGACTCCACCGAAGGCGACATTGGGATGAGCTATCTGTTTGAGCGCGGCCAGAAGCGTCAGCATCGGTTGGAAGCGGCGCAGGATGCCACCGCCGTTACACGCGCGCAGGTTTCCGACAACGAGCGGACGCTGGCTTTTCAAGTGGCCCAGCTCTTTATTAACGTGCAACTCGCCGAGTCGACGCTCGACCTGGCGCGGCAGGATCTGAAGAGCTTTCAGGAGACGGTGGACATCACCGCGCGCCAGCGTCAAATCGGCGCGCTTTCGGAAAACGATTTTCTAAAGATCAAGCTGCAACTCGCGCAGTTCCAAACCGACGTGGAACAGGCAGAGTTGTCCAAGGAACAGGCCTTGTCCGATCTCCGGCAGCAGTTAGGTTACGAATCTGTGCCTCCCGATTACGAGGTTACCGGCCAATTCGAATACCAGCCCCTGGCTGTGAAACTCCCTGACCTGCAAAACAAGGCCCTACAAAACCGGCCCGACCTTCGCGCAGCCGTGCTGGGTGTGAAAGCATCGAACAGCCAATACACTCTTGCCAAGGCCAACGGGAAACAGGACTACACCGTTTCCGGCAACTATTCCCACGTGAACGGCCTCAGCGCGCTCACATTTTCATTCAGCATCCCAATGCCGATTTTCGATCGGAATCAAGGCGAAATCGCGCGCACCCGCTACGCCATCAACCAGGCGAAAGAGCAGCAGAGCGCAGCCAGCGGACAAGTTCTCACCGATGTGAAAGACGCTTATGAAGGACTGCGCACCAACGATCGGCTGGTTCAAATTTATCGATCCGGCGTGTTGGAGGACTCCAAACGCAGTCGCGACATCAGCGAGTATTCGTACCGGCGCGGCGCAACCGCGTTGCTCGATTTCCTGGACGCCGAACGCAGCTATCGCGCGATGCAGCTTGCCTATCGGCAGGCTGTGGCCGCCTATTTGACCGCCGTCGAGCAGCTACGCCAAGCGGTCGGAACCCGGAGTCTGCCTTAATAGCGGTATGACGAAGGAAGAAGTTCGCGCGCGCATCGAAGAGATCGGGATCATTCCGGCGGTTCGTCTCCACACCCCAGAAGACGCCATCTTCGCCGCTGAAGCAGTTGCGAGCGGCGGCATTCCCATCGTGGAGGTCACGATTACCGTTCCTGGCGCCATCGAGGTGATCCGGCACTTGTCCGAGCATCGCCTCGATGTGATTCAGGGCGCCGGCACGGTTTTAGACTTGGCGTGGGCGCGCAAATGCGTGGACGCCGGCGCGCTCTTCATAACCAGCCCAGGTTTCGATCCCAAGATCGTCGAGTTTGCCGTTCAGGAGAAAGTACTGGTTTTTCCGGGAGCCTTGACTCCCACCGACGTCATCGCGGCCGCGAAAGCCGGTGCGAACTTCGTCAAGATTTTTCCCTGCGCTCAGATGGGCGGCCCCAGCTACATCAAAGCACTGAAATCTCCGTTCCCGGAGATCCCCCTCATCGCCTCGGGCGGCGTAAATCAGCAAAACGCCGCCGATTATATCCTCGCGGGCGCTGCCGCTCTCGGCATCGGCCGGGATTTGATCCACGAAGACGCCATCAAACGGCGCGATCACGGCTGGATTCGGGAACTGGCGCGGCGCTACAGAAACATGGTGATCCAGGCGCGAGCGCAACTGAGCCATCACCGCCATGCTTAAAGGGTGGACATGAAGTCGATTCTTTGTCTAATGGGAGTTCTCCTGCCGCTGGCGTCTGCCGGGCAACCCGCGGATTCGCCTAAAACCGAGCGGGTGAGTTTTGAACCAGGCGGGCTAATCCGCATTGATGGATCCGACGGCACTCTAAATGTCGAAGGCTGGGATCGGCCGGAAGTGGAAGTCACGGTCGCAGGACGCGATCAGCCACTTGTGGAACGCCGCTCAAGGAGCGAGCTGGCGATCACTGCCAGCAAGCAGCGAGGCGACTCCGTAAACTACGAAATCCGTGTGCCCCGCGTGTCGCGCATCGAAATCCACCACGGGACCGGACAGGTACTTGTTGCGGACATAGCCGGAGACATCCAGGCAAGCGCGCATCGCGGCGATATTTTGCTGATGCTGCCCGAGACCGCGACGTACGCGATCGATGCGAAGACCAAAATCGGCGTCGTGACTTCCGATTTTCCCGCGAACCTGCATCATCGCTGGTATCTCTTGGGTGAGCGCATGTCCGGTGCGGCCGCGCCCTATCAGCTTCATTTACGTATGGGACTTGGTGGAATCACCATCAAAAGCCTTCCCGCAACGCTCTCAACCTACTGATTCCGCGGCATCTACCTATCTTTATAGAATCCTTACGCCTTCTTTATTCCTTCCTCACCGTTAAGGTTCTAGAGTGAGGATGAAGCTTATGCTTGACATCTTCTACGTGGTCGTCGCAATTCTATTCTTCGCCGCCTCCTGGGCCTTCACCAAGGCGTGCGACAAGTTATAAAAAAGGATCCCATCATGGATTACATCATCGCGGGAATTGCGTCATTGCTGCTCTTCGTCTATTTGATCTACGCATTGCTGCGTCCGGAAAAATTCTGAGGACT
Source organism: Bryobacteraceae bacterium (assembly GCA_035295865.1). Taxonomy (GTDB): domain Bacteria; phylum Acidobacteriota; class Terriglobia; order Bryobacterales; family Bryobacteraceae; genus Palsa-89. The sequence continues at coordinate 9,639 of DATGIH010000271.1, read as the reverse complement.
CATCATGACTTCGACAGGCCTTCTTCAAATCGGTCTTTACTTTTTGATTCTGTTGGCTCTTACCAAGCCGGCCGGTTTGTACATGACTCGTGTTTTTAACGGCGAGCGGACCTTTCTGCATCCCGTGCTGCGTTGGCTCGAAAGCCTGATCTACAAACTCTGCGGCGTCCGCGAGGACGCCGAACAGCGCTGGACGCAATATTCGGGCGCGCTGCTTTCGTTCAGCGTGTTCGGATTCCTGCTCGCTTACTTCATCCAGCGCGCGCAAGCGTACCTTCCCCTGAATCCGCAAAATTTCGGAACGCCGGTGATGACGCCGGATCTGGCCTTCAACACCGCACTCAGTTTCGTTACCAACACCAACTGGCAATCCTACAGCGGCGAATCTACGCTGAGCTACTTCGTTCAGATGGCCGCGCTTACGGTACAGAACTTTGTTTCGGGCGCCGCCGGCATCGCAATCGCAATCGCGCTGACTCGCGGATTCGCCCGGCAGCAGATGAAAACCATTGGCAACTTCTGGGTGGATCTCACTCGCGCCACGCTGTACGTGCTTTTGCCGCTCTCGCTGGTGGGCGCTCTCTTTCTTTGCTCGCAAGGCGTGATTCAGAATCTGAATCCCAATACGAAAATCACAACCCTTGAAGGAGCCGCCCAAGTGATTCCGCAGGGTCCGGTGGCTTCCCAGGAAGCGATCAAAATGGTTGGGACCAACGGCGGCGGATTCTTCGGCGCTAATTCCGCGCATCCGTTTGAGAATCCCACGCCGCTTTCGAACTTCGTTCAAATGCTGATGATCTTCCTCATCCCGGCCGGATTACTCTACACATTCGGCAGGATGGTGGGCGATACGCGCCAAGGCTGGGCGCTATTCGCCGCTGCGAGTGTGATGTTCCTGATTGGCGTCTTCGTTTGTTATCCGGCGGAACAGGCCGGCAATCCGCAGCTTTCCAAGCTAGGCATCCAAAGCGCCGCCAGCGCCACGCAACCGGGCGGAAACATGGAGGGTAAGGAAACGCGATTCGGAATCGCCGCGACCACCTTGTTCGCCACCATTACGACCGACGCGAGTTGTGGCGCAATTATCGGCCAACATGACAGCTTCGTGCCGATCGGTGGACTGGTCCCGCTGTTCAACATGATGACCGGTGAAGTCATCTTCGGCGGGGTAGGCGCCGGACTTTATGGAATTCTGCTGTACGCCATCGTAGCGGTGTTCATTGCCGGACTGATGGTGGGCCGAACCCCGGAATACATCGGCAAAAAGATCGAGCAGAAAGAAGTCAAAATGGCCATGCTGGCCGTCATCGCCACCGCCGCCAGCGTGCTCGTGTTTAGCGCTATCAGCGCCGTAATTCCGTTTGCGAAGAACGGATATTGGAATCCCTCCGGCGCGGCGATCACGAATCTTACCAACAACGGCGCGCATGGATTCTCGGAAATTCTCTATGCGTTCACCAGCGGAACCGGCAACAACGGCAGTGCCTTTGGCGGACTCGCCACGAACACGCCCTGGTACAACCTGACTCTCGGACTGGCAATGTTGATCGGCCGCTTCTTGTTTCTGCTGCCCCTGCTCGCTGCCGCCGGAAGTCTCGCAGCCAAGAAAAGAATCGCCACCACCAGCGGAACCTTCCCCACGCACGGAGCCCTGTTTGTGGGATTGCTGGTGGGCACGGTGATCATTGTCGGCGCCCTCACGTTCTTTCCCGCGCTCTCACTCGGGCCGGTTGTCGAGCACTACTTAATGCACTCCGGAAAGCTGTTTTAATCCCATGTCTTCCACTCTCACGCCTCCGAAACCCGTGCCTCCCGCCGAAGACTTGACGTCGCTTCTGCCCAAGAAGCTGGCCCACGCCCGGCCGCTCTTTGACGGCGAAATAGCGGGTCGAGCCTTCAAGGAATCGTTTCTCAAGCTGAACCCTGTGACGCTCGCGAAGAATCCTGTGATCTTTGTGGTAGAAGTGGGCGCCGCGCTGACCACTGTATTTCTGCTGCGCGATCTTTTCACCGGCGCGAGCGGGTTGGTGTTCTCCATCCAGATTGCGCTTTGGCTTTGGTTCACCGTTTTGTTTGCGAATTTCGCAGAAGCGATGGCGGAGGCGCGTGGAAAAGCCCAAGCCGATACACTGCGTAAGACGAAATCCGATACCATTGCGAAGCGCGTGAATTCGCGCGGCAGCCACGACGACGTTCCCGCTTCCAAACTGCGCTCCGGTGATATCGTGATTTGCGAAACCGGCGACATCATCCCAGGCGACGGTGAAGTGATCGAGGGAATCGCGACGGTGGATGAATCCGTGATCACTGGCGAAAGCGCCCCGGTCATTCGCGAATCCGGCGGCGACCGCAACGCCGTCACCGGGGGCACTCGCGTGCTTTCCGACATGGTCAAGATCAAGATCACGTCCAATCCCGGCGAGACATTCCTGGACAGAATGATCGCGCTGGTGGAAGGCGCCGAACGGCAGAAGACTCCCAACGAAATCGCGCTGAACATTCTGATCGCGGGATTGACGCTGATCTTTTTGCTCGCCGTCATCACCTTGCAGCCATTCGCGGCCTACAGCGTTCATTCCGCTGGAAGCGGACAGGTGCCGTCGGTATCGGTGCTGGTGGCGCTCTTGGTTTGCCTGATTCCCACAACCATCGGTGGATTGCTTTCCGCGATCGGCATCGCCGGCATGGACCGCGTGATGCAGCACAACGTGCTCGCCATGAGCGGAAAGGCCGTGGAAGCGTCGGGGGATGTGAACACCCTGCTGCTCGACAAGACTGGAACCATCACCCTGGGAAATCGCCAGGCCGTCGAACTCCTCACGGTACACGGGATAACCGAAGGAGAATTGGCGGATGCCGCGCAACTTTCGAGTTTGGCCGACGAAACTCCGGAGGGCCGATCCATCGTGGTCTTGGCCAAGGAAAAGTATGGATTGCGCGGCCGCGAACTCGCCTTGCATGAGGCCCACTTCATCCCATTTTCGGCCTACACGCGAATGAGCGGAGTCGATTTGGATGGGCGGCATTTGCGCAAGGGCGCGACGGAAGCGATTGCGAAATACGTAGTCGAACAGAATGGAGTGGTTCCGCCGGAGTTGACCGAGATCGCCGACCGTATTTCGCGCACCGGCGGAACGCCGTTGGCGGTCGCCGATGGAAAACGCGTTCTGGGCGTTATTCATTTGAAAGACATCGTCAAGGGCGGGATGAAGGAGCGGATCGGGCAACTTCGCGCCATGGGAATCCGTTCGGTGATGATCACGGGCGACAATCCGCTCACCGCGGCCGCCATCGCGAACGAAGCCGGCGTGGACGATTTTCTCGCCCAAGCAACTCCCAAAGACAAGTTGGAATTCATCAAAAAGGAGCAAGGGGAGGGAAGACTGGTCGCGATGACCGGTGACGGAACCAACGATGCTCCCGCGCTCGCTCAAGCAGATGTCGGGCTCGCCATGAACACCGGAACCATGGCAGCGAAAGAGGCCGGCAACATGGTGGACCTGGACAGCAACCCCACCAAGCTCATTGAGGTGGTGGCCATCGGCAAGCAGTTGCTGATCACGCGCGGCGCGCTCACAACATTTTCCATCGCGAACGACGTCGCGAAGTACTTCGCCATCATCCCGGCCATGTTCATGGCTACGTATCCGGCGCTCGGAAATCTCAACATCATGCGCTTGCACACACCGCAGAGCGCGATTCTGGCGGCGGTAATTTTCAACGCGCTGATTATCATCGCGCTGGTCCCGCTGGCCTTGCGCGGCGTGAAATACCGGCCCGTAGGAGCGGCCAGCCTGCTGCGCCGGAACCTGCTGATCTACGGAATCGGGGGCATCATCGCCCCGTTTCCAGGTATCTGGCTGATCGATCAACTGTTGGTTTTGTTGAGGCTGGCGTAGGGGAGAAATTTATGTGGCAACAACTTTTGCCTGGATTACGCATGATGCTGGTGCTGACGGTTCTTACCGGATTGATTTATCCGCTCGCGGTGACCGGCCTGTGCCAAGCGCTGTTTCACGACAAAGCCAATGGAAGCCTGATCACAGTGAACAATCAAGTGGTCGGCTCAGCGCTGATCGGTCAGAAGTTTTCGAAACCTGGATATTTCCAGCCGCGCCCATCCGCCGCCGGCAACGATGGCTACGACGGTTTGGCGTCGGGCGGCTCAAATCTCGGCCCGACGAATCAAAAACTGATCGATCGGGTGAAAGCGTCCGTGGACCAGTTTCACAAGGAGAACCCGACATACACCGGGCCGGTTCCAGCCGACCTGGTGACCATGTCGGGTAGCGGCCTGGACCCGCATATTAGCCCCGGCTCGGCACTCGCGCAACTGGATCGTGTCGCTAACGCGCGCCACGTGCCGTCGGGTCAAATCCGGCCGCTGATCGAAGCTCACACGGAAGGCCGCGACCTGGGGTTCATGGGCGAGCCGCGGGTGAATGTTCTGTTGTTGAATCTGGATCTGGATCGCCGATTCCCGATGGGTCGTTAGTTCGAGCTGGTTTACTACGCTCTGGGTTGGTGGCCCTGGTCGGGTTCGAACCGACGACCTCTTCCATGCCAGTTGAGGCAAAGTCTCAGGAGCCCGTGGAGTCGCACGAAAAAAAAGCCTAGGTGTCGGATCGCGCGATCTCACAAAGGGGGTTGCCGGCAGCAATGATTGTCGCCTAGTCAGTAGTTGCCGTCCCTTTGCATTTTCGCAATATTGCGAATAGACTGGGATCGAGTGCCCAAGACCAAAGTCGTCCTCTACCGGGAGGAAGACGGATCATGCCCGTTCATCGAGTGGTTCGACAAGTTACCGGCGAAAGTGCAGGACAAGTGCTACCTCCGGTTGGAGCGCCTGCTTGAAATGGGCCACGAACTCCGTCGGCCCGAAGCGGACTTTCTGCGCGAAGGCATCTACGAACTCCGCACCAGCCACGGAGGCGTTCATCACCGGGTCTTGTACTTCTTCCACGGCGCGCTGGCGGCCGTGGTCTCTCACGGTCTTGCGAAAGAGCGGGTTGTCCCGCCGAAAGAGATCGATCGGGCCATTGAACGTAAACGGCGGTTTGAGGCGAATCCAACGAAGCACACTTATGAGGAGGCTTGATTATGCCGGATAAAAAGGCAAAGTCGCTGAAACACACCGGCGATGCCGTGCAGATCCTTCACCGCCGGTTCTACGAAGGCAAGCCGGCCCGGCTGAAGAACCTGGAAGAGGCGCGCGCGAATGAAGAGATCGCCCGCAAGATCCAGGAACTGAGAGCGGCGGCAGCCCTCACCCAAACTCAGCTTGCCAAGCTGATCGGGACCACAGCTTCGGTCATCTGCCGTCTTGAGGACGCCGATTATGACGGCCACTCCCTGGCGATGCTGCGCAGGATAGCGGGCGCGTTGAATCAGCGGGTCGAGATCCGTTTTGTACCGATCCGGCGTTCGGCGTAAGTCGCGCCTGCCGGGAGATGAGATATGGCGCTCAATCCGCAGCGACATTCAGCTTCCGGCTGCCAGCTTCGCGATTTGCACGAGCGGTTCTGTAAAACGTCTACTTGGTAGAATGGCCCGGTGGAATCCAAGGCGGAACGCCATATTGCCGATTACGGAAATCTACTCCTTGAAATTTCCTCGCGAATCACCGAAGAGAAGCGCGAGTTTGAGTTTGTAGTGACGGACAAGGTTGACGGCTTCACTTGCTGGATCGGAACCGCTTCAGATCTTGCTACTGCACAGAGTTGCGCGATATCTGAAGGCCAGCTTTTCCTTGATCCTCATATGGCCTCTCCGCGTGCGCCGGAGTGGCGAAGCGACGCGAAACCGGGGATAGGCATTTAGTGCACTGCTTGAGTCCAAATTTGGACTCCAAATGGACCTCGGGTGAACGCTTCCGCGATGTGGAAGCGCACAAGCATTTTCGCAAGTCTATGTTTTATTGGGGTTTGGATTGGTGGACCTGGTCGGGTTCGAACCGACGACCTCTTCCATGCCATGGAAGCGCGCTCCCAACTGCGCCACAGGCCCGTCTTTGAGGGATGCTGGCTGAACTCCCGCCAACAACGTTCAGTATACCATCGACGCTAATCGCCTTTCACGTTAACAATCTGCTTCAAGGTATGCTCGATCTTCACCAGCTCCCTGCTGTTCTCCATCACCACGTCGATGTCCTTATACGCACCGGGGATTTCGTCGATCAAACTCGGGCGCAGCCGCGCCGCCACTCCTTGCATCGCCGTAGTGAGATCCTCCATCGTGAACATCTCGCGCGCCTTGTTCCGCGACATCCTGCGGCCCGCTCCGTGCGGCGCCGACTCATACGACGCGGCGTTTCCGAGGCCGGAAACAATGTAGCTGCGCGTGCCCATCGACCCCGGAATCACACCCTTCTGCCCCACCTTCATCTGAATCGCGCCCTTGCGCGTGATCCACATCGTCTTGCCGAAATGCATCTCCATCTGCGTGAAATTGTGATGGCAGTTGATGCGCTGCCGCGTGATGGCCTGCTCGTGGCCGGCCTCGCCGAAGAGCGTGAAGGAAAGCTCGGTCATCGCCCGATCCATCATTTCTTCCCGATTGGCCAGCGCGTAATCCTGTGCCCAGAGCAGATCACGGATGTAAGTTTGAAACTCCGGCGTGTCATCGGGGAGATACGCCAGATCCCGATCCTTCAACGGAACTTTTCGCAGTGCCATCAGCTTTTGCGCGATTTTAATGTGATGATCGGCGATGCGGTTGCCGACGCCGCGCGATCCCGAATGGAGCACCAGCCACACTTGCTGCGTTTCATCCAGACAAACTTCCACGAAATGATTGCCGCTGCCGAGCGTTCCCAGTTGCTCTTGCCATCCGGAATACCTTCGATAATCGACATGGCCTGCCTTGGCTTCGAGCTTCTCGATTCTATGCCTGGCGCTGGAACTGATTTTCGAATTCTTCGCACCGGCACCCAGAGGGATGCGCCGCTCGATTCCGGTTTCGATCCCGGTGAGATTGTCGGGAAGCTGATTCGCCGCGAGCGTCGTTTGCACCGCGATCATTCCGCATCCGATATCCACGCCCACGGCAGCCGGAATGATTCCGCCCGATGTTGGAATCACCGAGCCCACTGTGGAGCCTTTCCCGAAATGGCAATCCGGCATGACGGCCAGATGATGCGCCAGCACCGGCGATTCCGACGTATTGACCAGTTGCTGCAGCGCCGATGGTTCGATGCTATCCGGAGGCAGGAAAGTGACGATTTTGTCGCTGAGGGTGAACATTCCGGATGGCCTCAGGATAGCAAGCCGCATTCGCTAAAATGGTCGCAATGGATCGAGCACAAGCCTGGGAAATCCTCTGCGAATTCACCAAATCCGACAGTTTGCGGAGGCACGCCTTGGCCGTTGAGGCGTGCGTCACCGCATACGCGCGCAAGTTCGGTGAGGATGAAACGAAGTGGTCCGTCACGGCGTTGCTGCACGACTTCGATTACGAGATTCATCCCGACGCACCGGATCATCCGATGAAAGGCGAGTCCATGCTCGCCGAGCGCGGTGTAGACGCCGAGATCCGGCGCGCTATCCTCTCACACGCCAACTACAGCGGCGTATCGCGCGACTCGATGCTTGAAAAGACCTTGTTCGCCTGCGACGAACTCGCCGGATTCCTGACAGCGTGCAGCTACGTGAAACCGGGCAAAAGCATCCATGAGGTGGAGCTCAAATCCGTGCGGAAGAAGCTGAAGGACAAAGCGTTCGCGCGATCGGTGAGCCGCGAGGATATCGAAAACGGCGCGGCCGGCATGGGCATCGACCTCGACCAGCACATCGAATTCTGCATCGACGCGATGAAGCAGCGCGCCGCCGAGTTGGGACTGGCCGGATCCGAAGCAGGCGCATCGGCAGCGGGCTAACTGCGGCCGGATGTTAGAATCACCGAGGAAGCTAGTCTTGGCCGGTGCTGGGCCTGGTCTTCAAAACCAGCGTGGGGCACTCTGTGTCGCAGGTGGGTTCGACTCCCACTAGCTTCCGCCAATAAATCGTAGATTCGGACGCGCGAAACTCGCCAAAGTAGCTGCGCAGCGCCTCAGTTGTCGTTGGATTTCCTCCAAGGAGTTATATACTGACGAAGACTGGCCCTCCATGGTAAACCATCCGATTTCGCAGCACGCTCTTAGGAAAATTTTATGCTCTCGACTTGGCCCAAGCAGGGGAGACGGCAACCGGCTCACTTTGCTCTCGCTGACCGCAGCGCTCCTCTTCGTTCCGGCCAGCGGCGGCGCCGATCCCGTTCCCGCATTCCAAGATCTATTCAACGGGAAGGATCTGACCGGCTTTGTCAACGTCAACACCAATCCAGACACATGGTCCGTCCGAAACGGCGAGTTGATTTGCTCGGGGCATCCAATCGGGGTGATGCGAACGGTGAAGGAATACGACAACTTCATCCTGCACGTCGAGTGGATGCACATGGAGCCGGGAGGAAACTCGGGCGTATTTGTGTGGAGTGACGCCAAGCCCGATGAGAAAAGCCGTCTGCCGAACGGTGTAGAGGTTCAGATGCTCGAACTGGATTGGGTCAATCTCAATAAACAGAACGGACAGCCGGCGCCGCTCGCCTACGTTCATGGGGAACTATTCGGTGTTGGCGGGGTCGTGACGGTTCCGGACAATCCCCGCGGCCCCCGCAGCAAGTCGGTTGAGAACCGCTGCAAAGGGCGCGGAGAGTGGAATACCTACGATGTCGTGTGTGTCGATGGCGTCATTAAGCTTTCCGTGAACGGCAAATTCGTGAATGGCCTCAGTCAGTCGTCACGGCGCAAAGGCTACCTCTGCATGGAGTCGGAGGGAGCGGAAATCCACTTTCGCAACGTCAAGATTTTGGAACTGCCCCACGGGGTGACTCGCTAGAGTACACCCGCCCACTAACGGTTTTGGTCAGGTGTTTTCTGTCCACTCATGATTTTGTCCTTTTTGACTTTTGAGAATTTCGGGCTCGAACGCCCGCTAGCGAGGACACAAATACAGCCAGCATCCAGCCAGTAGCCGGTTCCGGCGTGGCGACGGATCCGGTGGTCGCGACGGTGATAGAAAGCGAACCGCCAGCGGTGGCGTCCGAGAAGTTCAGCAACGGCGCCGTGGTTGTCCCGCTGGCGTTGCAGAGCGGGAAGAGCGTCAAGAATTGCTGCTCCGGTGTATCCGCGAAAATTTGTACTAGCTCGCTGCCCGTGAAACCATCAATAAACTGGTTCGGATTCTCCATCGCAAACGCCAGGCTGGATTCTCCTAAAGGATTGCCGGATGGATCCGCGAAGCTGTAGAAGGCTTGGTCAAAAGTGGCGCCGATCGAAATGAGTGAAGCGGCTTGGCCCGGTTCAATGGCCACGGCGACTCCTCCCGCAGTGGCGTCATAGACTCCCACCAACGAAAAGAATGGCGTGCCTGACACCGGGAACGGCAGGTCCGCGGTGATCGCGCTGATATCGAACTGGGTTGAAGTGTTCGCCGGAGCGTCCCCCATTAGAGGAAACGCACGGCTGATGTCGCCTTGCGCGTAGAGGAAGTAGAGATCAGACAACGTTTGCGTCGGATCAACCGTTAGCGTGACGGTACTCGTGGAAACTTGCGCGCTGAGTGTTCCCGCGAGCAGTGCGGAAAGAAACAAGGCTACGCGAATCAT
>DATGIH010000270.1:0-12471 GCA_035295865.1 Bryobacteraceae bacterium | reverse complement strand
CCCCACCGAAGACGCCGAGGTCGCGCGCCGTCTGAAAGCGGCCGGAGCGGTGCTCGTGGGCAAGACCAATCTGCACGAATTCGCAATGGGCGGAACTTCGTCGACAAGTTATTACGGACCCGTACGCAATCCGTGGGCGCTTGATCGCAACTCCGGCGGCTCTTCCGGCGGATCGGCGGCTGCCGTGGCAGCGGATCTGTGTTTCGGCGCGCTCGGAACCGACACGGGAGGCTCCATCCGCACGCCTGCTTCATTCTGCGGAATTGTCGGATTGAAGCCAACGTATGGACTGGTCTCGATCCGCGGGATTATTCCGCTCACACTCTCCCTCGATCATTGCGGACCCATCACTCGTACCGTGCAGGATGCCGCGCTGCTGCTGAACTCGCTCGCCGGATACGACAAGCTGGATATCGCAAGCGTGGAGCACGCGAAAGAAGACTACGTGGAGGCGATGAAGCAGCCCGTATCCGGATTGCGGCTCGGCATCCCGCGCGCTCCGTTCTTCGATCTTCTGGATCCCGATGTGTCGAAGGCGGTGGAGGACGCCATTTTTGTTTTGTCCCGGTTGACAAAGGGCGCCAAGGATGTCACGCTCCCTTCGACGCGGGACATCGCCTTAGGCGGCGAAAGCTACGCCTATCACGAAGAGTTGTTCACGCGCGGCGCCGGTCGCTATCAAATCCCCACCCGCCACGCGCTGCAAGGCGGCGCGAATCTCAAAGCGGCGGATTACATCCGCTCGCGTTGGAAGCTGGATCTTTTGCGCCGCACCATCGACGATGCGTTTACCGATTTCGATCTGGTGGTTCTGCCCACCCGCCGCCGCACGCCCCGCACCATTGAAGCCGCTATCAAGCGCGAAGAGAGCGACAAGATCCGAAATCCGGAGTTGGAAAATACCGGACAATTCAACTTGTACGGAATCCCCGCCATCTCAGTGCCGTGCGGTTTCACCTCCGCGGGATTACCTGTGGGCGTAATGATTGCCGGTCCGCGTTTTTCGGAAGGGCGCGTATTGGCTCTTGCGAACGCCTTTGAACACGCGACGGATTGGCACAAACAAAAGCCTCCGCTGAGGCCGGATACTCCGGTGCCGGCGCTGAAGCCAACCGACGACACGTTGTGATGGACGACACACGTGGCGCCCGCACTTCTGCGGGCCGCGTTCAGACTCGCGTGAACGCCTTGAATGAGCTTCTTCCTAGTTTGGTGTTCGCATGAGTGCGTGCGCCACGGAGCGATACCAGCGAACCAATCAATGAACGGCTCCATCCTCCAAATCAACATCTCGCCCGGCGGCATTCCCAAGCGCGCGATTCCCGAAGCGATCGTCACTCCCGAGGGCATTCGCGGCGACCGTTGGTCCCATCCCAATATCCACGGTGGTACGAATCAAGCGGTGCTTATCATCACCTCCGAAGGCATCGACGAACTGGCCGCGCAAGGCTTCGCGCTCTACCCCGGTGCGCTCGGCGAGAATCTCACCACGCGAGGCCTTGATCGCCGCCAATTCCGCATCGGCCAACGATACCGCTCCGGCAATGTTCTGCTCGAGATCACCAAACCGCGCGCCCCCTGTTCCACACTCAGCGTGTATGGCACAATCCAAGCCGTGATTTTCGATCCCCAAGTCAAAGCGCGGGATGCATCGAGTCCGCGCTGGGGTCTCAGCGGATTTTATGCGCGAGTGCTCCAGGGCGGAACGCTTCGCCCGGGCGATCCAATTGCGCTGGTCGAAGAACTGGCGTAATCGGAACTTCACATTCTGCCGATGGGCTGTTCGAAGCCTCAGTTATAATTGCATCAGTAGACTACGTCGTCTAAACGCATGCCCAGTTCGCTCGAGACCATCGCGTTCCGCCAGCCCCGGCGTGCCCAAACGGAACTCGAGACGCTAGCGAAGGGCATTCCCTCCGCAGCCGCAACCCTGATTGAATCGCTTCTCGCCTCTTCCGCCGATCCGGACGCCGCCGTTCACTACCTGGTCAGCCTCAAACAGCAGCATCCCGAAGCTTTCCAGCGCTTGGTGCAATCTCAAGCATCCCTGCAGCAATTAATCGCGGTTTTTTCGAATAGCCACTTTCTTTCGGACGAAATACTGCAGAACCCGCAGTGGATGGAGCAGCTCGCCGGCCTGGATCGCGTCCGGATGGACAGCGAGTACAAGAAGGACCTGCTCGCGTTCCTTAAACACCAACCGCAGGGAACGCCGGAAGCCTTGTCGCTCGCGCTGTTCCGCCGCCAACAGATCTTGCGAATCCTGCTGCGCGACATTCTCGGCATGTGCGCTCTGTCAGAAACCACCGAAGAGCTATCCGATTTGGCGGACGCAATCCTGGACGTCAGCTACGAGCGCATTCGCGCGGAGTTCGTGGCCAAGCACGGTGTCCCGCGCTACGTAGATGAAAACGGGCAGACGCGCGAATGCGGCATGTCGGTGATCGCGCTCGGTAAGCTGGGCGGCCGTGAGCTCAACTACAGCTCCGATATCGATCTGATGTTCGTCTACACCGCCAATGGCGAAACCGACGGCGAGAATCCGATTTCGAACAAAGAGTTCTACAAGAAAGTCGCGAATCAATACACCGAACTGCTTTCCACTTACACTGCCGAAGGCATGTGCTATCGCGTGGATCTGCGTTTGCGGCCCGATGGCAGTCTGGGCGAGGTGTGTATTTCGCTCGAAGGCGCGAAAAAGTATTATCAGGTTCGCGCGCGCGACTGGGAACTCCAGATGTTGATCAAAGCCCGCGTCGCTGCGGGCGACCCTGAAACAGGCCGCCAGCTACTGGATTCCGCCGAACCGTTGATCTACTCCACCACCCTCGATTTCTCGGCTGTCGAAGCGGTCTCGGCCACGCGCGAACGCATCAGCGAGAAGCTCAGCCGCCGCAAATTGGGCAAATCCGCTTTCGATGTCAAGCTGGCGCCCGGCGGCATCCGCGATATCGAGTTTCTGGTGCAGTGCTTGCAGCGGCTGCATGGCGGACGCGCTCCTTGGGTGCGGCATGGCGGCACTATGCTCGCATTGGCTCGGCTGAACGACAAGGATTTGCTCTCGGCCGCCGAATACGGCCGCTTGGTTTCTGCTTATCGATTCTTGCGCAACCTCGAACACCGGCTGCAGTTCGCCGACGATCGCCAGACCCATACGCTTCCCACAAGCGAAGTGGAACTCGATCTTCTGGCCCAGAGAATGCCGACCGCGCAGCTCGGCAGCGCGCCTTCTCGCGAAAAACTGCTGCATGAACTGAATGCGCACCTGGAAGCCGTGCAGGAAATTTATCAACGCGTGATCCACGCCCAGCGGCCGAGTTACTACAATCTCGCGCCCGCGCCACCGTCGGAAGTGGAGCAGCCGGAAATTTTGGAAGTTCCCACCACCAACCTGGTGCGATTTCTGAACGACTGCGCTCCGCAGCTTGCCGAACGCGTGGTGCGCGCTGGCTTACGCCGTGGTGCCGGGCCGTTCGAACACTTTCTTGAAAAGGTAGTCCCGAATCCGGAATGGCTCTCGCTGCTTGATTCAAACGATACCGTTGCGCGCTATACACTGGATCTCTTCGAGCACAGTCCTTACTTTGCGGAGGAATTGATCCGTAGCCCGGAGTTGATGGAAGAGCTCGCGAAGCTCGGCGCGTCACCGGATGCGCCGTTCATGGAAACCGCCGCACAAATGGAAGACGTTTCCGATCTACGGCGCTTCTTCCGGCGCGAGATGTTTCGAATTCAATCCACCAGCATGTGTCTGCACGTGCCGGTCTTCGAAACGCTCGAATCCACTTCGGACCTGGCGGACGCAACCATCGCGGCAACCTATCGCATGGCCGTGGATCAGGTAGCGGCCTCACATCCCCCGTCTACAAACGGATACGCCTTACGCAATCAGCTGATGGTGATCGCGCTCGGGCGTCTGGGTATGCGCGAGTTCGATCTCGCCTCCGATGCCGACCTGGTTTTCGTTCTTCCCGACGAAGATCATGACGAACAGGTGTTCTGGACCCGCGTGGCCGGCCGGATGATCGACCTGATCACGGCTTATACCGGCACCGGATTAATGTTCTCCGTGGATACGCGCTTGCGGCCCAATGGGAGCGCCGGCGCGCTGGTGCAATCGGAGGCATCGTACAAAGAATACTTCGATAAAAAAGCGGAAGCCTGGGAAGGTATCGCGTATATGAAGGCGCGAGCCATTTGCGGCGACACGGAACGCGCTACCAAATTCTTGAACGACCTGCAAAAAGTGGATTGGCGCCGCTATGGCCAAAGCGGCCGGTCGAAAAAAGATTTGCGCCAAATGCGGCTGCGGCTCGAGAAAGAGCAAGGCGCTGGGCATCCGCTGAAAGCGGGCTTAGGTGGTTTCTACGATATCGATTTCTCGCTGCTTTACCTGCGGCTAAAAGCGGCTGGCATTTTCTACAAGGTTCTGAACACGCCGGCCCGCATCGACATCATCGAAGCCATGGGCCACCTGGAGCGCGCTGATGCCGAATTCCTGCGCGACGCCGCGACGTTTTATCGCTCGATGGATCACGCCCTGCGCGTTTACTCGGGACATCCCGAAGGCAGCCTGCCGAACTCGGAAGCCCAACTCGAAGTGCTGACCGAACTGGTGCATCGCTGGACGCCAGAACATCTAAACCATCAGTCCTTAAAAATCGAGTTGTCCAAGATCCAAAACCGCACGCGCGAAATTTTCGACCGCCTCTTCTCGTAAAAACGGGGACACCATGGGCAAGCATCCCCAATGCTCACGCACAACCGAACTCCAATGGTGTCCCCGTTTTTCTCTACGACGCCGCCGCCATCTCGTGCCGAGCAGTCTTAACAGCTTCCAGAAACTTCCTCGCCCTCTCCTCAAACACCTCATGCTTCCCGGCTTTGAGATTCGCGCTATCGATCAACTCCGCGCCCACCGCCACCGCGCAGGCTCCGGCGCGCAGAAAATCGCCGGCGGTTTCCAGATTCACGCCTCCCGTCGGGATCATCTCAATTTGCGGAAACGGCGCCTTCAGAGCTTTGATGTATTTGGCTCCGCCCACCGCGCTGCACGGGAAAACCTTCACCGCGTCCGCGCCGGCCTGCCATGCGGTCACCACTTCGGTCGGTGTCAGCGCCCCGGGCGTGATGACTTTCGAATAGCGCTTGCACATCTCGATGGTCGCCGGGTTCAAGTTCGGCGTCACAAAGAACTGCGCGCCCGCCAACATGCACACGCGCGCGGTTTCCGGATCCAGCACGGTTCCCGCGCCCAGCACAATCTGATCTCCAAACTTGTCCGCCACTTTTTCGAGCGCCCGAACCGCGCCTGGGACGGTCATGGTGATTTCCGCCACCCGGATTCCTCCGCGATGAATGGCTTCAATCGCCTTAACCGCTCCTTCCGCGCTCTCAGTGCGCACCACAGGAACAATGCCGATCTCGAGGATCGTGGATAGAATTTCGTCTTTCTTCATAAATGTCTAGTTGAGATATCCGTGCTCGCGGAACCATGCCACTTCGTCGCGCACCGTGTCGTCAAACGGCCGGAAGCTCGCGTCCAATTCCCGGATTGCCTTTGAGGAGTCTACCGCCACTCGCGCGTGCATGATTCGCAAGCCTGCGATTGTAATTAGAGACGGCGTGCCGGTGATTCGCGCCCAAGTCTGCGAGGCCGCGCCGACCGCGAGCGATAATCCATACGGAATCTTGCGCGTCGGAGCAGCTACGCCCGTGACTCGCTCGAGCGTCGCGAGAACTTGCGCTAACTCGAAATAATTCCCGCCGACGATATAACGCTCGCCGGATTTTCCCCGCTCCACGGCATTGATGGTGGCTGCCGCAACGTCACGCGCGTCCACCATGGAGCATCCGCCATCCACAACACCAGGAATTTTCTTGTTCAAGAAATCAAGGACCAACTTGCCCGCTGCCGTGGGCGCCGAATCGCTGGGACCCCACATCCAGGAAGGCAGAACCATCACAACCGGCAGCTTCCGTTCCTTGAGAAAGCGCTTAATAGCAAGTTCCGAATCGATCTTGCTGGCGAAATACAGATTCGATGTTGCGTGATCGTCCGGCAGCGTGCTTTCGTCACCCGGACTGCCGTCCGGTTTCTTGCCGATCGTTCCCGCTGAGCTGATATGGATGGCTTTCTGGACACCCTGCTTTTCCGCCGCAATCAGCAGGTCCACCGTTCCTTGCACGTTTATCTTCTCAAGCGATGCTTTGTGGTCGCCCGGCTGATAATATTCGCGGAAGTAGGCCGCCGTGTGAAACAGCACATCGCATCCGGCCAGGCTCCCCGAGAATCCCGGGACATTGCCCATGTCGCCAGTTATGAGTTCCACGCCGCCGCTTGGAAACACGCGCTGTGCTTTTTCTTTTGATCGAACCAGGCCTCGGACCTCATGCCCCCCATGGAGCAAAGCCTGCACCAGATTGCTGCCGAGCAGCCCCGTAGCTCCCGTAACAAACGCGCGCATGGACTATCGCGATGGTACAACATTCCGCCAGAACTTGAGCTTGTTCGCACTATGGGATGATGGTCGCAGAGCGACACTATGATTCGACCCATTGTTTGTTTTTCACTCCTCTTTTGCCTCTCCGCGGTGGCTGAAGAAAAGAACGCCTGCACGGGCGACCCCAATCAATGGCGGCAGATTTTCGATGGCAAGGATCTCAACGGCTGGAAGCATGTTGGACCTGGAAGCATGACCGTGGAAAAGGGTGAAATCCACACCCACGGCGGCATGGGCCTGCTGTATTGGACCGCCGGCCCCATCGAGAATTGCATTCTCCACGTAGTCTTTCGGATGCGCGACGAGAATGACAACTCGGGCGTCTTCATCCGCATTCCCGTCGAGCCGCGCGAGGAGTGGATGCCCGTGAACTACGGCTACGAAGTCCAGATCGACAATCATCCCGAACGGGGCGCGGATAAAGAAGACGATACGCATTCCACCGGCATGCTTTACTCGCTCACCAAACCTCTCGCCAAAGCGTGGAAGCCCGGCCCGGAGTGGAACACCATGGACATTACGCTCGATGGACCGCGCACCATCGTCACATTAAATGGCGTCAAGGTCACCGATTATAAGGAAGGCGATCCGGTGCCGCCGAAGAAATTGGATTACGAACCGCAGCGCGGACGCCGTCCGATTCTCGGCTACATCGGACTGCAAAATCACAGCGACAACGACATCGTGTATTTCAAGGAAGTGGCCATCAAGCCGCTGAAAAAGTAAGTTAGGAGGGTTCCACGTCATGAACTCAAATTCCTCTCGAAGACAATTTTTGCGCGCCGGCTCTGCTGCAGCGGGCGCGATTCTATTAGATCCCCGGCTCGGCGCTGCGCAGGATACCGCTGCATCCGGAAAAAAGCTGCGGTTCGCCATCATCGGAATCGGCATGGAGGGCTCGGGCGTGCTGGCCACAGCGCTCTCGCTGCCCAACGTGGAGTGCGTCGGCGCGGCCGATCTCTACGATGGCCGCCACACACTGGCCCGTGAAATCACCGGAAATCCCAATTTGCCTGTTACGCGCCGGTATCAGGAACTGCTTGACCGTAAAGATATCGATTGCATCCTCGCAGCCGTTCCCGATTTCTGGCACAAGCGCGTCGTCGTCGATTCCTGCAACGCCGGCAAAGACATTTATTGCGAGAAGCCGATGTCTCACACCATCGCCGAAGGCTTCGAAATGGTAGCGGCGGCAAAGAAGAACAATCGCATCGTCCAAATCGGCGCGCAGCGCGTCAGTTCCGCGCTATGTGCCAAAGCCCGTGAGCTGTACCACGAAGGCGCCATCGGCGAAGTGGAAAACGTGGAGCTGACGCTCGGCCGCAACGATCCCACCGGCGCTTGGGAGTATCCGCCGCCGCCTGATCTATCGCCGCAAAATCTCGATTGGGATACCTGGTTGAACGATGCGCCGAAGATCCCCTTCAATCCCGAGCGTTTCGCGCGCTGGCGCTGCTGGAAAGAGTACGGCACTGGCGTCGGCGGTGATCTCATGGTCCATTTGATCAGCGGAATGCAGGTCACGCTCGGCTGGAATGAGCCGCCCCGCTCGGCCAGTGCGATTGGTGGAATCTTCCGTTGGAAAGACGGCCGCAATATGCCGGACATCCACACCGTGCTATTCGATTATCACGGCATTCCAGTTTACGTTCGGCTGGGCCTCGGCACCGAGTCTCCGGAGTCCGCGCGCTACTACGGACCCAAAGGAATTCTCGACACCGGCGAATTCGAAATTCACCACAGCCGGCAGCGCGGCGTCGATACCTCGCCCAGCTACTACACGTCCAGCTATCCGCAAAAGCTGCGCGACGAATATACGAAGCAGTGGCACGAAGAGCACGACGTCACGCCCGGCCAGGAGCCCATGGGCAGCGACACTTCCTATCGCGGCGACGATTGGGACGACCTAAAACCGCACCTGTATAATTTCTTCCAATCCGTGCGCACCCGCAAACCGCCGGTGGAGGACGCGGTGTTCGGCAATCACGCCGCCATTGCTTGCCACATGGCGAACGAATCGTATTTCCGGAAAAAGACCGTGTACTGGGACGAAGCCGCCCACAATATCTCGGCGTAGGCGACGGCTAACTGTTCGAGATCCCCGGCGTCCAAACGCCATGGACTCACTCCTGGCGGACCTGAGATACGCGCTTCGTCTGCTTTCCCGATCCCCAGGATTCACTCTCGTCGTCATCGGTGTTCTCGCGCTCGGCATCGGATCGAACTCGGCGATCTTCACGGCTCTTGATAAAACTGTAATTCGACCTTTGCCTTATCGCGACCCCAATCGGCTAGCGATGCTCTGGGAGGATTTCTCCGCGTACGGGGCATCGAAATCGAGAGTGTCTCCAGCAACTTTCTTGGATTGGAAGAGAAAGAACCAAAGTTTTGAGGAAATAGCGGCCTACAGAAATGGCGAGATGGATTTTTCCGGCGGCGGATCTCCTGAACAGGTCTTCGGTGTTGCTGTCACTTCGAATTTGATTCCTACTCTCGGTGTTCCGCCTGCGCTCGGGCGAACGTTCACGCATCAAGAGGAACCACCGGGGAACAGGCTAGTCGTCCTCAGCCACCGCATCTGGCAAAGGCGATTCGCCGGCGACCCGCACATGGTCGGCGCTTCCATCCTGATGAGCGGAGAAAAGTATTCGGTGATCGGCGTGATGCCTCAGGGCTTTCACTTTCCGGATCGCGAAACCGATTTTTGGATTCCGCTCGGTTTGGAGCCATCACTGCTCGCGCGCCGCAACAGCCACTTCATGAAAGTGGTGGGACGTCTCAAACGAAATCGGGATTGGTCCCAGGCGCAATCGGACATGAGCGCAGTAGCGCGGCAACTGGAATCGGAATTTCCCGCGTCGAATGCGCGCATCGGCGTCAAAGTCGTGCCTTTGAAAGACGATGTCCTGGGCGATAGCCGGACCGCCTTCATCATTCTGCTGTCCGCCGCAGGCTGCGTGTTGTTGATCGCTTGCGCCAATGTCGGAAACCTTCTTCTTGTCCGGGCATCGGCCCGCCAAAGAGAAATCGCGGTCCGTATTGCATTGGGCGCAGCTCCAAGCCGGATCTTGCGCCAGGTCCTCACCGAAAATCTGCTGCTTTCCGGAACCGGCGGCGCCATCGGATTGGTCTTCGCGCAAGCAAGTTTGGCGGTGCTTCAAAAAATGGTTCCGGTGGGCTTGGCCGGCTCAGTCAATCTCCGGCTCGATTTCCGCGTCCTCGGGTTCACGGCGGCTGTCTCCATTTTCACCGCGCTTTTGTTTGGACTCGCGCCGGCGCTTCAACTATCGCGAATGAACTTAAGCAGCCGTGGAACAGTGACCCCCGCTCGAGGAAAGCTCCGCGACTTCCTGGTGGTTGCCGAAGTAGCCATCGCCTTGGTGCTCGTGGTGGGCGCATCGTTGTTGATTGAAACGCTGGTCCACTTGCGTTCCGTTGACCCTGGTTTTCGCTCGACCGGGATTCTGACAGCCAACATCTCTGTGCCGTTTCCGAAGTACTCCGATACCGGTAAGCGCCAGCGTTTCTTCAACGAAGTTCTGTCCCGAGTGCGCTCGCTTCCGGGAGTCCAGTCGGCCGGTTCGACTTCCGATCTGCCATACACGTCGCGCGGCAACACCCAGAGCCTGATCATCGAAGGAAAACCGGCGGCGCGAGATATGGACCAGGACGCACTATTTCGGCTGGTCAGCTCCGATTATCTGCAGACCATCGGGGCGCGTCTCAAAGAAGGCCGATTCTTGAGCGACGTCGACCGTTTGGAATCGGCGCCAGTGGTGGTGATCAATGAAACGCTGGCGCGCCAATTCTGGCCGAACGAAAGCCCGCTCGGCCACCGGATCGATACCGGCACCGGCATCGCGGGCCCGCGCTTCATGACGATTGTCGGTGTGGTCGCAGACATTCGCGAGCGCGGCCTGGACCTCGCTGTGAAGCCCGCC
This sequence comes from Bryobacteraceae bacterium, assembly GCA_035295865.1. Taxonomy (GTDB): domain Bacteria; phylum Acidobacteriota; class Terriglobia; order Bryobacterales; family Bryobacteraceae; genus Palsa-89. Next base: position 2,027 of record DATGIH010000270.1, on the reverse strand, counting down.
GTGTATGTTCCGTTCACCCAGACCGAGATCACCTATTATCAGCCGAGCGAAATCGCCGTCCGCACTTCCAGAGACCCGCTCAGCTTGTCGAAAGAACTGCAGCAGACCGTTTGGTCCATTGATCCCGAGCAACCCGTTTCGAACATCCGCACCATGCATGCGATCGTGGACGGCGAATTGTCCAATCGCACGCAGATCCTCGAATTCCTCGGCGCATTTGCGGCGCTGGCATTGCTGCTAGCCGCGCTCGGAATTTACGGGGTGCTCTCCTACGTCGTGTCCCAGCGGACCCGCGAGATCGGATTGCGCATGGCCATCGGCGCCAGCCAGTGGGACATCGTCCGAACCATCCTTGGCTATTCAGCCGGACTTATCGCCGTCGGGCTTGCGGCAGGAATTGCAGCCGCCCTCGGAGCCACGCGTCTCTTATCCTCGTTGCTCTTCGGGGTTTCTCCGCTGGACCCGGCCACATTCGCCGTCGTATCGGCGTTACTCGCGACAGTAGCGTTCTTGGCGTCTTATCTACCCACGCGAAGAGCCGCGGCAGTGGATCCGATGATCGCGTTGCGCGACGAGTGATGTGGTAGGGACGGGCAGATTCGAACTGCCGACCTGTCGCTTAGGAGGCGACCGCTCTATCCATCTGAGCTACGTCCCCGAGAGTGTCTTCCTTGATTCTAAAACACTTCAGCGTTCATCGATTTCTTCATTCCGTTATCTGTGCCACAAAACTGTATCAAAACTGTATCAAAACCCCTTACGTCGTCAGAGCTGTATCAAAACTCCTCCCAAGTTCGTTGGCCTGGCGGCTCATCTTCTGAAGTGCTTCTCGCTTCATCTGGAGTTTCATCTGAGAGTACTTCTTGAACACCTGTGAGTCCCCCTGACGAAGAAGCTGCGTTACCCATTCATCCGCTACGCCACCGGCACTTAGCCGGGTAGCGTAGGTCGAACGAAGATCGTAGAGCCGGAAGTACTGAACACCAGCTCGCCGCAGAGTCGTTTTCCAAACGTTCTTAAAGGTCTGCCGGTAGCCAAGCGGATTGCGGTCACACGGAAATAGCCATGGCCCTGTTCCTGAAATCTCTAACTGGCTGCGGAACGCCTTCACCGCGATCTCGGTGAGAGGAACTTCCGCGACGCCATTCGGAGTCTTCGATTCAGGAATCCAAACCACCGCGTTGACAAGGTCTACTGGGTCCTTGCGCATCGGCGTCAACTCCTTGTACACCCGCAACCCAGTTTCCGTGACGATTCGAATGACGTTGGCCAGGTACGCTGGTGCAAATGCCTCAATACGCAGTTGCTCCGACCACGTAACGTAGTGCGGACGAAAGAGGCCTTTGAGCGACGTGGGAAACTCCACCGCCGCACCCCCACAAATGAGACAGTTGCGATGGGTAGTGGAACATAAAGGAAACGTTTGACGTCTGGTTTGTTTTCCCGCCGCAAGCGGCGCGCGGTCATGGTTTTGAGTCGTCAAACGAAATCAGGGTTGTGTCGAACAAATGTTTGACGTGCGTCTCAGGGTTGGAAATCGATCTCGGAAATCTACTTAGTAAGTGAGGGAGCAGCTTTATGAAGCAGAACACAGGGGCGGCACGCGGAGCCAGAATGGCGGTCAGACTGAGCCGGGAGGATCGGGATCGCATAACCGAAGCGGTCAAGGCGAAAGGCTACACGAATCCCAGTGCGTTCATCCGGGCAGCTATCCAGAACGAACTGGATGGGCGGCCCGAGCTAACAGAGACCGAAGATCGCATCGCAGGAGGATTCGACCGGATGTCCCGTGACAATGCCCGAATTGTCCGTGGACAGCAGGCGCTCCACGCCTTGCTGGACACTTTCGTCAAAACTGTTCTAACGTGCATGCCGGAGCCATCCAGCGATGCGCGACCCCAGGCGATCGCTCGAGCCAAGGACCGGTACCACGTGCTGATCAAGACTGCTGGTCAGACAATGGCTGGCGACGCACTCGCTGCCTTAAAGGATCTGGTGGGACGTGGGACGAACTGACGAGGAGCGGA
>DATGIH010000269.1:0-7802 GCA_035295865.1 Bryobacteraceae bacterium | reverse complement strand
GGCAGATGATGGGCTGGAACAACGTCTCCGAGATGACCAAGTTCGGAATGCCGGGCGTATTCACGCACGGAACGTTCGACACCTGGTCGCCCAGTTATCTAATGTTCATCGCCGCGATGCACAACGGCATCAGCCGCCTCTACGAGACGTTCGGCAACGGAGGCGCCGACACTGAAGAGCGAACCTTGCGCCCGAACGAATACTCGCGGACTTGGTACCGCCAGAATCCGCCGCTTCCGAAAGCGAAATGGTCGCAGCGCAATAACAACAATTACGAACAGACCGGGGTACTAACTGGCCTGGCCTATTTCGCCGCCAACAACAAGCTCTTCCTGCACAATTACTATCTCAAAGCCAAGCGTTCCATCGAAAAGCCTCGCACCGCAGGACCCGCCGCTTATGTTTTTGCCGCGGACGATCCGCGCCTCGGCGCGCAAGCCGACCTGCTGCGCATGCTGCAGGATCAAGGCTGCGAAATCTCGAAAGCCACCGAAGCGTTTACCGTCATGATGCCCGGCAAGAAAGATGAGAAGAAGGGTCGGCGTGGCGAAGAATCCGCCGCGAAAGATGATAACGCCGCAGCGGATACGGCCGAGAAGAAGCCAAAAGAAAAACCAAAGCCGGAGCCGCGCACCTTCCCCGCCGGCAGCTATGTTTTGCGCATGGATCAACCGTTCAGCCGCATCGCGGACACGCTACTGGATTATCAATACTGGGCGCCTAACGATCCGCAGAAAGATATATACGATGACACCGGATGGACTTTCGGAGAACTCGGCAACGTCCAAGTCGCCCGCGTCATGGATCTGAAAGTCCTGGATGCACCCATGACCAGGGTTTCCGGTCCGGTGCAAGCTCCCGGCGGAGTGGAAGGAACGGGCGACCTTTTCTTGATCAATCACAACGCCGACAGCGCTCTAATCACACTGCGCTATCGCTTCCCCAACGCGTCGTTCGACTCAGCGGAAGAGCCCTTCGAAGCCGCTGGACGAAAATTCAACCGGGGATCGTTCCTGGTCCGCAACATCAGCGCGGATGAGCTGGGCAAAGCCGGTACCGAACTCGGCATCCAAGCCTACGCTGCCTCCGCGGCCCCGAATGTCCGGACCCATCCCGTCCGTGCCGCCCGCATCGCGATCATGCACACCTGGTACAGCACGCAATCCGAGGGCTGGTGGCGCGTGGAATTCGATCGGCTCAAAATTCCATTCGATTACATCAGCACCCAAACTGCCGCTGCCACGAGCGACCTTCGCTCCAAATATGACGTGATCGTCTTCCCGCCGGGTGTCCGCAATCCTCAGTCCGTGATCAGCGGTATGCCGATGTACGGAAATGCCCTGCCGTGGAAGGTAACCGAGCTCACGCCGAACCTGGGCAAAACGGATCAAACCGACGACATGCGCCCCGGCCTCGGATGGGGCGGCCTGGAACATTTGCAGGAGTTCGTCCGCAAAGGCGGGCTGCTGATCACGGCCAACGACAGCGCCAATTTTGCCGTCGCGTTCGGCATGGCGCCCGGTGTTTCCATTTCCTCAGCCCCAAGGCTCAAAGTTACCGGATCCGCGTTGCGATCGAAAACAGTCGACGGTGCCAGTCCGATCCTCTATGGGTTTAAAGACAACCTGGCGATTTTTGCATCGAATCCTCCTGTCTTCGCGCTTTCCAATATGGTTGGAGGCGGCGGTGGCCGAGGAGCCAACGCGAACGAACGGGAGCGTGCCACCGGCCGCGGTACTGCTGACGATCCGGATGTCCCGCAAGGCAGGACGCCGGCCGAAATTCCCGAGGAACCGCACGCGGAACATTGGGAAGCTTTGCCGTTGACGGACGAGCAGCTCCGTAATCCGGTGAACGTGATCCCTCCGGCCGCGCGCCCGCGCGTGGTGTTGCGTTACGCCAATGCCAATGAGCTGCTGGTTTCCGGATTACTGGACAACGGTTCGGAGTTAGCGCAACATGCAGCGATCATCGATTCGCCATTCGGCGAAGGACACGTCGTGCTGTTCTCGAATAATCCCTTCTGGCGCGCCGAAACCAAAGGCAGCTACTTCCTGGTGTTCAACGCCATCCTGAATTTCGACAGCCTGGATGCCGGCAGGAAAGTCGCGGATCGCTAACCGAACCGCGATCGCAAGGGAGCGCTGCCCAGTCACTGCGGAATTACCGTGGAAGCGCTTCCTAGCGGTCGCGGTTCGGTAACGACGCGCCGTTAGTAGTCGTAGGCACATCCCCCGCGTTTGCGGGTACCAGTTTTATCTGGGACAAGCCGATTTATTAGCGTGTCAGCATCGGCTAATTCTTTACCCGTAAAGAAGCGGGCCCTGCGCGCGCTTGAGGCGCTGCCTCCTCTTTCGCCGGTGCTCCATCGCGTGATCGCGAGCCTGGTCCACGAAGACGTATCATTCGCTAAAGTCGCCGAGTTAATCGAGAAGGACACCGTTCTCACGGGCAACATATTACAACTCGTCAACTCGCCGCTCTATGGATTGCAAGGCACGGTCAGTTCTGTGCGGCATGCGATCGCCATTTTGGGGGTGCACAAACTTCGCAACACTGTCTTGGGTGTGTCGGCTTCTCAAATGTGGCGGACTGTCCGAACCCCGGCCGGTTGGTCCATGTCCGAATTCAATCGCCACTCGGTCAGTGTCGCGATTCTGGCGGATCTGCTGTCGCAGCACGTGCCTCACGCAAACGCCGCGGGCGCTTTTGTGGCTGGCCTCTTCCACGATCTTGGATTGTTGCTGATCGCCGTCGGCCTGCCCGCCGAATACAAGGAAATTTCACGGTTGTGTGAGGGCGCCCCGCATCGTGCGCCGGAGCACGAACTCGAAGTCTTGGGCACAACGCACGCCGAGCTATGCGCCGAAGCTCTTGCCATTTGGAACCTGCCGGCGCCGATTTGTACGGCCGTGCGCTATCACATTCGGCCAGAGCTGGATCCGACTGTTTGCCGCAAGGGTGAAATCGCGCTCAGCCGCCTGCTGCACTCAGCGAACTTGTACGTGACTGCCACGGAAAATTCTCTGCACGCGATGGAAGCCGGCATCCAAGCCGGCTGCCCATTGGAATCGCTCGGCCTTGGAGATCGGCTCCCGATCGTTCTGAGCGAGTACGAAAACGAATTGGCGGCTATCCAGCCCTATTTCTAGCCATCCATTTTTGCCCAGGGCTGACGCTTCCGCCGCCTAAACCGCGATCGACCCGGAGGGCGCGTGGTTCGGATCATAAAGCTGACCGCCGGGCGTGCTGATCCCTGGCGCTTCCTGAACCGGTTTCTGCATCGCCGACGGAACCCATGTATATCCGTAGCTCTCTCGCGCGGCGGTGATCTTCCCGGGATCCCAGCCGTAAACCATGATCGGGACGTCGATGTTGTAACCCTTAGCAGTCAGTTGCGCGGCCAATTGCGACCGTTCTCCGTAGTCGTCAATATTCCGCAATTGTTGAACTGCTGCCGGTTGCGCGGCCCAATACGCGTCATCGAAGGACATGGTCGAATCGCCGTTCGGATCGTTCGACGTGGGCGGGGCGGGAAGATCCGGTCCGCTTGGCACTGATGGGACTGGCGGAGTGACGGAACTCGCGGCCGCAGCAAATGGCGAGACGGGGGCTGTCGAGCTGCCGGAAAGGACCGGCGGGGCCACAGCAGCCGGCGTCGCAGTCGTGGTCTCTGTCGTGAGCGGCGCACTCGGCAGAGTTGCGTTATTAGCTCCAATTCCAAACTTGCTCATATTGGAGGCAAGCGAAGCCGTCAAAGCTTTTTGAAAGCTGTTGCCATCCTTGCTTTCGGTGGAAGACGGCAGTAAGCTGTTCGAGGCATCTTGCTTTCCAAAAAGTGTCGAGGTGTTGAGTTGAATCATGTTGGTGTCTCCTGTTCTCGAAATATTTCGCTAGAGTGTCTTGGTTCCCATGAGGCGCAAAATGTAGGCCAGGATTTCGGCCACGGCGCGATAAAGATGCGGTGGAATCTGTTGTCCCACTTCCACGGATTTGTATAAGGCCTGTGCCAGCGGCGGATTCTCCACCAGCGGAACGTTGTGCGCGAGCGCCCGCGCGCGGATGCGCGCCGCCAGATAGTTCTTTCCTTTTGCCACCACCACCGGCGCCGCCATGCTTTCGTGGTGATAACGGATCGCCACCGCGTAATGCGTTGGGTTCACGATCAAAGCCGTCGCAGTTTTGACCTCGTCCATCATTCGACGGCGGCGATGATCGCGCTGCAGCCGGCGAATCCGCATCTTGATCTGCGGATTGCCTTCCGTTTGCTTCTGTTCGTCGCGAATGTCCTGCTTCGACATCTTCATCGTCTTGGCGAACTTACGCTTCTGCCGCGCGAAATCGATAAATCCGAAGAGAAGAAAGAACGCCGTGGCCTTCCAGAGAACACTAATACAAAGCGCTTGCATCTCGGCCAGTCCCACCTGCAAGCTGCTCAACGGAACCAGCAGCATCCGGTTGATTTCCTTCGCGGATACCCAGTACAGCATCGTGCCCAGAACCATCAATAGTGCAACCGCCTGGATCGCCGAAGCGAAGCCCTTCTGAGGCGCGGACTTGAGTTTGGAAATCGGGCTGAAGTTTGCAGACTTCGGGACCATGCCTTGCAGGCTCAAACCGAATCCAGTGGATGTGAGTTGGAACGCTAATCCGGTAAGCACCAGGATGCCGCTGGTAGCAGCCAGCGGATACATCGTCTGAGCAAAGGAATTGTGCACCAGCGTGGTCAAGGCGCCTGGGCTCATGTCCTGGCGAAATGCTTCGCTGAAAATCGTTCGAGTGGCCTGCTTCAGATTGACCAGCAATTGTTCGCCGCTCTTAACCAATAAGGCTACGAACACCATGAATTGCAGTCCGCTGACGAAATCCTTGGACGAGGCAAACTTTCCCTCGCGCCGCGCTTTCGTCAGCTTATGCTGTGTAGGTTTTTCTGTCTTTTCCCCGTTTTGCTGCATGCGTCACAACCCGAGGAACTTGCCCAACGCGCCGAACGCCGCGTTAGCCGATTGTTGGTAAAACTTGGGGATCAGAAACACCAGCATGCTCAGTGCGCACATCGCCACCAGCATTTTGGCCGGAAAGGCTAGCGCCATCAGTTGCAGCTGAGCGTTCAAGCGCCCAAGCAATCCCATGCAAAGATCGACCAGGAATAGCAGCGTCATCAACGGAAGCATCAGGCGGACTCCGGTAGAGAAAATCGTAGAACCCAATGCCACCAACGCTTCGACGTTTGGACGAGTCGCCGCGAAATGTCCCGGCGGGCTCGTTTCCAGGCTCCGGGCCAAAATGTTGAGCAGTTGCCGGTCGAATCCCATCGCAAAGAACAAGAGCGCCGCCACGGTTTGAGCGATGACGATCAAAACAGTCGCATCGGCTTCCGTGTTGGGATCCACCGTTGACGCATAAGAAAATCCGGATTGCGTGCTGATCGCCTGGGCGGCCATCACCAGCCACTCGATCATGAAGGACACAGCCAATCCCGTTGCCAATCCAATGCCCGCTTCCGCGATCGCCCATCCGGCAAGCTGAACCATGCTTACGGGAACCGGCTGAATCACAGGCCAGCGCGAATACAGCGCGAACGTGAGGGCGAGCCCGAGCGCGATTTTCGCCACATCGGGGCCAGCTTTAAATCCCGGCAGCGGAAGAAAGATGAAGACGCCGGTCATCCGTGACAACACCAATAGAAAGCCGTACAGTTCCGAGGCGTGTACCGCCACCTCACCGTGCATAGCGGCCTAAATCGGCGAAGATCGAAATTGAGTAAGCGGTGAGCTGTTTCAACATCCAGGGAAGAAGCAGCAGAAATCCGAAAAGGAACGAGGCCAATCGTGGGATCGTGCTGAATGCGGAATCCTGCAGCGAGGTCGCGATCTGGACAATGTTCACCACAATGCCCACCGCAAAGCCGATGAGCAACAGCGGCGCGCACAGCAAAACCGTGGTCCAAAACGCCTGGCTGATAATATGGATAACCGCTTCGGGAGTCATGTGTTCCTCAATAGAAGCTCTTCAATAGGGAGCCGATTACCAGATTCCATCCGTCGACTAGAACGAACAGCAGAATTTTAAACGGAGCCGAGATCATTACCGGTGGCAATTGAACCATTCCTATGGATAGCGTCACGGACGCCACCACCAAGTCGATGATCAGGAAGGGTAAAAATAAAACAGCGCCGATCTGAAAACCTGCTTTCATTTCCGAAAGGATGTACGCCGGAATCAGAACCTTCAAATCCAAATCGGCCGGAGTGCGCGGGGCGGGCGACTTCGCGATTTCCAGGCACGTCTTGATGTCCTTTTCGCGCGAGAACTTCAGCAGAAACGTCTTCAGCGGCTTCGCGCCGTCTTCGAATCCCTGCTGCCAGGAGATCTGTCCATTCTCCACCGGCTCCCAACCTTGGTGGTAAACGTCGTAAACCACCGGCTGCATCACAAGGAACGCGAGAAACAGGGACAGTCCAACCAAAACCTGATTCGACGGCGCGGATTGTGTCCCTAAAGCCTGGCGGAGAAAGTGCAGCACGATCGCGATTCTTAAAAATGGGCTCACCGACATGATCGCCGCCGGTAACAGAGTCAGCAGCGTCAGCAGAATCACGATCTGCATCGGCGTGCTGAGGGTCAGGCCTTTCGCGTTGGATGGCCCGAAAACCGGAACCGCGGGATCCACCGGAGCCGCATGCAGCGAAATCGCGGCCAGAAGGAAAAACAGGATGAGAATCTTGCGCGTCATTGGCCGGCTTTAAACATGTTCTGGGGCAGGGATGCCGGAGACGAATCTGTAAGTGCGGCATCGAGAATCGTGCAGGAGGATGGGGCCGTTCCGATTAACACCACTTTGCCCGAGACCTTGACTAAATGGATGGCATGCTGTGGAGTAAGTGGTACCCGCTCCAGTACCTCCATCCGGCGGTTACCCGGCGAACGTCTTCCGATCAACGGCAATGCCGCCATGCCGCGCTTCTTGGCGACATACAATAGTCCCCCCAATAGCGCGAACACGATCAGCACCATCGCGATCTGTTCAGTTAGTTCCATTGGTTCCCGTAACTGGTTTCGGCTTTGCCATGCTCTGCACTCTCACGGAGAGGGAATCCTGGATGACCACAACCTCGACTGAGGCAAGCTCAGCGCCGCCGGCGCGCAAGGTGAACGGTACGCCGCTTGGATGATCTGTCGTTAGGACTGTCCCTTCGCTGAGCCCGAAGATCTCACCGATTGGGAGCGTCAAAGTGCCGAGCTCCACCTCAATCGGAATGGGAAGATCCCCAAAGCGCTGCAACACTTCTGCGTTGTCCATCGTTACTGTTTCAGATTGAGCAGATCCTGAGTCAATTGATCGAGGGTCGAGATGACGCGAGAATTAGCCTCGTAAGAGCGTTGGTACACGATCAGGTTCGTGAACTCGGTTGCGATATCAACGTTGGAAGATTCCAGCGCGCCGCCTTGAATGGTTCCGCGGCTGCCGGTTCCAGGAGCGCCCACTGCGGGGGCCGCGGTGTTGGCTCCGAGTTCGAAATTGTTTTGTCCGGTAGAAATCAACGACTGCGGATTGCTGATCGCGGCCAATGCAACCTGGGCCACCACGGACTGGCTGCCGTCGGAATAATGCGCGACGATAGCGCCGCCCGCGCCCAACGAAACTTGGGTGATTTCGGCGGCGGCGACGCCATCCTGGGACGTGCCGGAAAGGGCTGAAGGCTGCGCAAACTGAGTAATGGTGGATGCGCCCGTGCTGGCGTTAAACAGATTCCAGTTCAAATTCATATCGGCGGCTCCATCCGCGAGCCCGGTGATCG
>DATGIH010000268.1:0-7240 GCA_035295865.1 Bryobacteraceae bacterium | reverse complement strand
CTTCGGGGTGGGCCGCGGACTGAAGCCCAGGTAGTTGGGCGTATCGTTGGGCGCAAACAGCTGCACGATTCTGAGGCCATTCTCGCCGTCGGCGAGATAGGCGAATGCGCTGGCCGCGGTCATGCCGAGCTTCACATCGCGCGTGTCGTCGATTTCGCCTCCGGCGTTGAATATTTGATCGAGCTTTGGATGCTCCGGCCGATCGACGTCCACGATCACCAGGCCTTGCTTGCCTCCGGCGACGTAAGCGTAGGTGCGGGCGACGTAGATGTTGCGCGCGTCTTCGAGCGGGACCGTCGCTCCCGGGAGCAGGCGGGGATGCGCCAGCGACGTGACATCCAAGACCTTAAGACCCTCTTTATCGACGACGAAGGCATAGCGGAACTGCACCGCAACGCCTTGCGCCTGATTGAATGTGATTTCGGACTCCACTTTGGGAGCGAGGGGATTTTCGATGTTCACGACAACGAGCCCGCGATTGCACAGGATGTATGCGTAATGTCCCGCGATGGTGATGCGGCGCGCGCCGTTCAGGATTCCGCCAGGGTTGAACGCTCCAGCACGCTTCAGGAAATTATTCGCGGGGTTGCCATCCAGCAACGTGAGCACTCCGGGCGTCTTGCTCTTCAGATTCGGATCGCCCACGACCACCAGGCCCTCTTCGAGATCGGTGACATACAAAAAGCCGTAAAACAGCGCGATGGGCTGTTCTTCATTGGCGGGGATATGCGTGCGCAGCGGGTCCACGGCCAGTGTGGAGGGTGAACCGACGGCTGTCGCGAACTTGGTCTTCACATAGAAGCGCTGCCCCAGCGGCGATACGGGAGCGGTGACCATCTTTTCCGAAAAATCTTTGTTATCGATATTGGCGACGTCGAAAACGCGGAATCCGCCTTTGCCCATGGCTGCGTAAAGATATTCGCCGCGCAGCTGCAGATCGAGGACATTGCCTTCCTTGTGATCGGATTCTTCCAGTTCGCCGTGATGTTTCTGCAACTCTTCGTAGTCGTGCGAGTACACGATCTTTTGCAGATCGCTGCCGAAGACCGCGGGCGGATCATCATGCTCGGCGACTGGAACCGCATCGTAACCTTTGGAACCTTCCGCCACATAGACGTAGCGGCCCATGAAGTTAACCAGATTGGTGCCTTGCATGAGCAACTGCGCCATCCAGGCATTGTTATCGCCATCGCGTGAGACGTGACAATCGGTGCAGGTTTTGGTTTCGGTGGCGCGCACCGTATGCGGATAATACGGGCTGAATGCGAATCCGCTGTAGCCTTCGGCGGAAATCGTCTGCTGCATGTAATAGAGCCAGTCGCGATTGGCGTTTTGCGAGCTCACGACGACCGCGCAGGTGGATCGCGTGGGAGCGACGCGATGCTTGGTCACCGTGCCATCAATGCCCAGCATGTAGATGTCGTCGCGCAGGACTTCGAAGTTGTACGACGTGTAGTTGCGCGTGGTCAGCCCCTCGTTGTGCAGCATCGGCATCTTCCGGTTGGCGATCATGGGCAGATGGCAGCCGAAGCAACTGGTGGTCCAGGAGGAGTGGCAGGCGTAGCAGGTCATGCTGCTGTTGGCGTGCGCCAGTTTCGATTCATCCGCGTTGCCTGAGCCCCACGTTGAGCCGTCTTTCAAAATTGTTTTCGCCAAGCGCGACTGCTCACTGTAATGCGGATTCCCGGGCGTGATAGTGTCCATCACCTGCACCACTTCCCACGGCTCGCGATTCTGCTCGACCATCGAGCGTTGGTATAACTTTCCGTCCTGCCAATAAAAACGCCGCTGGCGCCAGGGAGTTCGAAGCAGCGCGAGATCGGTACCGCCCGGAGGCGCGGCGGCCGCGGAAGTTTTCAAGTTCGCTTTTTTGGAAATGGTGCCGTGGCAATCGATGCAGTCGACTTCGACGGCGTTGCGTGTCTCGCCATAAAGATTGCCGTTTCCGTGGTTGTCCTGCGCGAAGTGGCAATCCTCGCAGTGCATGCCTTTTTCCAAATGGATGTCGCGCAAATGTACGGCCTTCTCGAATTTGTCCTTGTCATCGGACGGGACAAGGTTGTTCTTCGCGTCCAGGAGTTCGCCCTTGCGATCGCGTTTATAGACGGCGCGGAACACCCAGCCGTGGCCGTGGAAATCAGCGAACTGTGTGTGCTTCAACTCAGCGTTAAATTCCGGAGAGCCAATTTTTTCCAGGAAGTCGAGATCTTTCCACTTGCCGCGCGCCGCCGCGCCTTCAGGATTTGCGGTCCAGGCCTGGTAGCGCTCCTCCTCGCTCGGATTGTGCTGTTTGGGCGGATACATGTGCTCACCGTCGGTCTCGTTGTCCCACCAGATGTATCCGAGATACGATGCCACCATGTTGGTGCCGGGATGAATGTGGCATACGATGCACTGGCTAGTCGGAATGGATCGCGTGAATTCATGCTTGATGGGATGGCCGCGCTCCTCGCGCGGAATGGTCGGATCTTTTTGGAAGCTGTGCGCCTGATTGCCGAATGCAGCGTACGGTCCTGAGTGGATCTTCGAGCGATCGTTTGCGTAGATCACGTGGCACGCGGTGCATCCGCTTTGCCGATAATCGCCCGGATGATCGTTGGTACCGGGCAGCGAAAGCACCGGATCGAGCAGGCGCGTTTTTTGCAAGCCAAGAAATACCGGATCCGTGCGAAGCTCGGTTCCGAATCCACGCTCGCTCAATTTCACGTCCGGACGCCCCGGATCTTCTTCCGGATTGGGATTTCCGATTTCCGAGCGTTCGCCGCCGCCGCGTTCGAAAACCCGCAAGACGTTGCCGGGCTCAGAAACTTCCCAGCGAGCCAGCGGTTCCAGATGCGGCAGGATACCGTTCAAGCGGGTCTGTTCCTGCGACGGCGGCGGAAATGTGTTCACGCGCCGCGGCAAGCCTTCGGGTGAATAACTTTCTCCGAACCGCGCATCTTTATAGGGAAACGCTCCATTGTTGTAAAGCGCGGCCTGCCACAGCATCGCGCCGTGCGTCATCATGCTGGTTTGGACGGCGCGGACTTCGCGCGCATGGCATCCGGCGCTTCCGCACGTATCTTCGGCCACTCGCAAATCGCCAGGATTTACGAATTGGATGTACTCTTTGCTTTCCTTCAGCCAGTTGGTGAATGGACGAACGGGATTGGCTGAACTCTTCCACATGCTCGCGTCGTGCGGCTGTGGATGCGCCTTCTTCTTCGCCTGCTGATAGGGCGCGTCACCGGCTTTCGTTCCACCGGGCGCTTGAACGCTCGCATCGCCGCCGTGGCAATCGGTACAACCCAGGCGCACGGTGCCGGTGGTGTGCATCGACGGAGAATCGGTGAGCCCGTGACAGGATACGCATCCGGTGCTTTTGCTGTCGGCCTGTTCCTGCGATTGCAACAGGCGCGTGCGGTCCGATTGTTGCGCCATCAAATAACCGCAGAGCAGCACGGCCGAAAGGCCGCCGGCGGCTGCCACGAGGAAATTCTTAGAAGCGGAAGCGGACATTGGCGAAGAGGGCGAGCAAAGTTCGATTGGTTGAGATTTCACGGAAACCCTGGAACGGTTCAAAAACATTGACTCCACCTGTGAGCACGATGTTTTCCGACAGCGGCGGCCGGTAGGTCACTCCAAGTCCCGAATCCGCGCCGACTCCGGCATGGATCGGTTTCTGGAACAGCAGCAATTCCAAGGGCGCGGTGCGCACGAAGCGGATGAGATTCAGATTTGCGAACGCCTTCAATTTCGGCGTCAGGTCCGCATCCACTCCCGCATTGTATAAAAACAGGCCGGGATTCACGAAGTTCGCCTGGCCTTCCAATTTGCTGGATTTGAGATCAGGCACCAGGCTCCCGCCATTTTCGAGCGCGACGCCGGTGCCGGTGAGCCGCAGACCTTCGCGATTCCAGAAGCTGAAGAATCCGCCGGCGAAATTTGGGTTGTCGAAAATCGTGTCGAAGCCGCGCGCAGTGCCGTTGCGCGGGTTATTGTCACCCGATGCGTAAAAGAACGAAGCTCGGTAACGCAGCCAGTTCTTATCCAGCGACAATTCGACGGCTGCCATCTGTGCATTGATGTCGACTTTCCGTCCGGCCAGCGAGCTAAAAGTGTCGTGGCCGAGCACTTGATAAAACGAGTGCGTGATGTTGATGGGCCCGAGGTGGCCGTCGCCGTTGAAGCCGTAGTAATACGCGCGGACCGCGTGCGGTTTCACCAGTCCGATGGCAGCAGGCCGAGCCAGAAAATTATTGGTGTCGAACTTGAAGGACGGATCGTCTTTGTCGTAGTGGAAGTTCACTTCCACGGTGTAGCCATGCTTGATGAAATCCTGCCGGTACACGTTTGCGATCATTACCTGCTGCTTGCGATAGTTGAAGGAGTTCAGTCCGCTGTTGGAATCCTTCTCGAGCATCGCGAAGTAGGCGACGTTGTATTGATAGCGATTATTGTCGAGATTGCCGAAGATACGCAGGCCGGGCTCCTGATCGGAGAAAATGAAGCCGCGGAAATCACTGTTGAACGATTGGATACCGGCGCGGGCGGAGATGAAATCGTAGTTGCTGCTGAGATCGGCGAGTTTCACTTCGACGAACGCTTCCTGCAATCCGACGTGTTGATCGAGCCGCGTGTCGCCCTTGCGCACGTCCACGTTGACGATGCCGTTTTCCTGGGTGTTCAGATAGTTGATGTTAACTTCCGGCGTAATTTTGACGCGCCAGTCAACCGGTTTGAACGATGTGTCGCCGTGGAACAGGTCGAAGGAAAACGTCAGATTTTCGCTAATGAAAAACTGCCGGAACTTCCCGAAAAACTCCTGGCTGCCGGGATTCTGAGAGCCGAGGCCGCTCGGAACAGGGATGCGGCGGCCATCCACAAACGTGTCGCTGATGAAGGAAAAATCGAAAAAAGTTTGCTTTCCGAAGATCGGGTAGTCAGCCTTGAGCTTGTTCTTGTTGAACGGATCGTACCAATGGCCCTTCGTGTATGGATACTCGCCCTTTTGGTTGTAGCGGCGATAGTCCGGAAATTCGTACGCCCAACGATTCGGCATCACGTTGAAAACTTTGTCATCGCCAGGCAGAGGTTCCGTGGGACGCGGCTCGCCGGTGGCGCCTGGCGGCGGTTCCTGCGGCAAAGTCCGGTAAGGAGAGCTCGGAGTAATTTCGGCGGGCGGACTGGGAGGCTTGGGCCCAAGTGCTGGATCGCGCGGAATCTCACGGATTCCTTCCGCGCCCGTTGCGTTCGCTTTCATCTTGAACTCAAGAGGAAATACGTCGCCGGCTTTGAGTTGGATGTCGCCTTGCGCGAACGGTTCGAAACCATCGCGCGTCGCCTTCACTTGGTACCGTCCAGGTTTCAGGTTTAGAAAACGGAACACGCCATCGCCAGTAGTTGTAGCGGGGAAGCTTTTCCCTTTCGCGAGATCCTGCAGGATGACGCTGACACCGCCCAATCCGAGACCGGACTCGGTCTGCACAATGCCCTGAATCGCCGCAGTGGTGGCCGCGGTCTGGCGCGGAATGCGTTGATCGCCTGCCTGGCCGCGTGCCGCTAGCGCGACCTGACAGGTCGCGAGTGCGAGCAGCAGAAGAGGGCCGGCCAAGTGTCTGGACACTGGAACCTTCTTATAACAACACAGGCAGGAAGGGGAGCGCTACCTAACCAATGCCTAACTCATCCACCTGTTCGAGGGGAGTTCCGCAGCGCCGGCAGATGATGGAGGAACAATCGCCGCAGATCAAGGGATCCGTGACGGCCAAGTGACAACAAGGGCAATAAAATTCCGTTCGCGCTTTGGGATCGTCGCCGGCCATTACTGTTACACTAGCAGCAGAAGCTGCTGCTCGTGACTTTTTCCCGCGCTGCGATTGTTTTATCTATAGCTTTCCTGCTTTCTTGTTCGCCGCCGCAAAACCAAACGCATTCGATTGGCTCAGCCTACGTTGGACCCGCCACCTTGCCGTTGCGCCAGGAATTGACGCCCAAATCGGCAGTCTCCGCTACGGTAAAACATGGCGAAAGGCTGGACATCCTGGAGTACAAGCGCCGGTTCGTGAAGGTCCGCACTCCTCAGGGCGCTGAGGGATGGACGGACAATCGGCAGCTCCTTACGCCGGAACAAATGGCCGGATTGCGGAAGATGGCGGAAAGCGCGTCGAAGTATCCATCGCAAGGCACCGCGACCGTTTTTGAGCCCCTGAATATCCACACGGAACCGAATCGCAGTTCGCCCAGTTTTTGGCAGATCCCTGAAACCGCCCGGGTGGACGTGATTGGGCATAAACTGACGCCGCGCGCCGCCGCGCCGCAGGCGGCTGCGCCAGTCGCGCCCGCACCGGTGCGAACATCCCGCAGAAAGTCGAAGGACAAAGGTGGCCAATCGAAGGTACCCCCACCCCCTCCGCCGCCAGCACCGAAGCCGCCGGAAAACTGGCTGGAGCTATCCGTGCCCAGGGAAGACAGTTTCGAGGACACAGGGAGTGCCGGGAAGAACGCGCAGAAATCGCATGAGCCCGTGCCAATGGACGACTGGGACCTGGTCCGAACAAAAGACGGCAAAGTGGGCTGGGTTCTCATGCGCGCTTTGAATATGGCGATTCCCGATGAAGTAGCGCAATATGCGGAGGGTCATCGCATCACAAGTTATTTTCCGTTGGGCCATTTCGCGGGCGGCGATTCCAGCAAGAACGATTGGCTGTGGACCACAATCACCAAAGGTTTCGAGCCTTACGAATTCGACAGCTTTCGCGTGTTCGTCTGGAGCCGTAAACACAATCGTTACGAAACGGCATACATTGAGCGGAAAGTGGTGGGGCATTTTCCGATTGAGGTGGACAACTCCGGCGCCGTGCCGAAGTTTTCGCTCATCTTAGACGGCGATGGCGGACTGGTGCGCAAAACGTTCACATTCGAAGGCTATCGAGTTCGATTGGTGAGCAAGACGCCGTATCAAGCAGCGAGTGCCGTGGATTCTCCGAAACCGGCCGCCGCGCCTCAGCCGGCCGTACCCGCCGAAACATCGTGGCTTTCGAAAATGAAAGCGCGCATTCGGAAGTTGTTCCACTAACGCTTCGCTTTTTTCGGAACAACTCGAATCTCAAACAGTTTTGGCCAAAGTTTTCCGGTGACAAACAACCGGCCGCCCAGCGCGTCATAGGCGATGCCATTCAGTACATCCACTTGCTCGACGCGATCAGCGGCACTCAACAGGCCCGAGAGATCGATCCAGCCCAGCACTTTCCCATCGGCT
>DATGIH010000267.1:0-5820 GCA_035295865.1 Bryobacteraceae bacterium | reverse complement strand
CGCCGTGTCGGCGACGCCTTTGCCGGAGCTCGCGCGGCTGGGCGAAGCAGGCCGGCGCTTTGCTCAAAAGCATTTCACAGACCGGGCGGCTTTACCGCACCTGGATGCGATCTTGCGCCAGGTTGCCCGGCAGGGCAGCGTACGGTTCTCCAGGAGTTTTACGTGCAATCCAGGTTGACGCAGTTTGGTTGGAAAGAAGGGATGTTCCGCATGCTTGCGGACTTCCTCATGGTGCATTGCAGTATGATCACCGCGCTCGCCGTATCGGTCGTCTATCAGACCGCTGTGGGAAACGCCGGCGCAGCGAGAGAAATCGTAGACGGCTGTTTCGCATATTACACAGCTTTCTTTTGGGTGCTTTCTCCAATTTTTCCGATCGTTTTTCTGCTCAACGGATTCTATACCCGCTCGCGCGCCTACGCCGGCCGTTACAAAACGTGGGTGACTCTGCGGGGGGTGTTCATCGCCGGGATGGTGTTTTTCGCGGCGAATTTCCTATTCTCCCGTGGAGAGCGGGTGGGGCGAAGCGTTGCATTGCCATTTCTGATTTTCGCCGCGCTGTCGGCTGCCGGAATCCGGATTCTAAAAAGCTTTCTGGAGAAGCGCTATGTCGCGCAAACCAAGACCCGGCGATCAAGCGATCCGGCAAAAAAGCAGATACTCGTGGTGGGCGGAGCCGGCTACATCGGATCGTTGCTGGTCGAGCGTTTGCTCAACGAAGAATATCGCGTGCGCGTTCTGGACAGCCTGCTCTACGGCGACGCTCCGCTGCGGCCGGTGAAGCACCATCGAAATTTTGAACTCATCGTGGGAGACTGCAGGAATATTCAGGACGTGGTGCGGGCAGTCCGTGGAGTAGAGGTGATCATTCATCTGGCGGCCATCGTCGGCGACCCGGCGTGCGAGCAGGATCATGCGACGGCGCTTGAAACGAACTATGCCGCCACTCGCATGCTGATCGAAATCGCCAAAGGGCACGGCGTGAGCCGCTTGCTCTTCGCTTCCAGTTGCAGTGTATACGGAGAGACGAACTTCGAGATGGATGAGAAGGCCGTCGTCGCGCCGATTTCACTCTATGGACATACAAAAGTGGATTCCGAACAGGCGTTGCTCAACGCTGAAACCATGGACTTCCATCCAACCGTCCTCCGCTACGCAACTGTGTTCGGGCTCGGCTACCGGCCGCGCTTTGACTTGGTCGTCAACCTGCTGACCGCGAAAGCCAGAGAAGAAGGCGTGATCACAATCTTTAACGGCGAGCAGTGGCGGCCGTTTGTCCATGTTCGCGATTTGGTGGAAGCGACCATACAATTGCTGGAAGCTCCGGTTGGGCTGGTAAGCGGCGAAGTATTTAATGTTGGCGACGTCCACATGAATCACACCCTCACTGATGTGGCTGCCGTCATTCGAGAGGTCTTCCCCAGAGTCCGGCTGGAGCATGTGGAGAACTCCGATCGCCGGAACTACCGGGTCAACTTTGACAAACTACATCGTCTTACTGGCTTTCGCTCGCACTACACTCTCCGCGATGGCGTGGAAGAAATCAAGCGGGCGTTCGATCAAGGGCGGATCGCCGATTACACGGATTTGCGGTACCACAATGAACGCTACCTGAAAGCCGTGGGCAATCCGGCCCACAAAGACCAGGTGGATTCGCTCGTAATGGCCGCCTTTTCAACGCTTCCGCACGCTCACTCCCGCGTTGCCACCGTGGACTAGCTCCGTCGCTGGTCACTTTTACCTTGCATTCCGTGACTCCCCCGGCCTGTAGTGTGTCGCGATCTTGGCCCACTTGCTACAATTCGGCTTCATGACGTATTGGCTTGGAATCGACGTTGGAACCGGCGGGACTCGCGCGCTTTTGGTGGACGAATCCGGGCGAGTGCGTCACGCCACCACGGCGCCGCACGAGGATGTCCAGATGGAGCGGCCGCTTTGGGCTGAGCAGCGGCCGGAAAATTGGTGGGATGCGGCGCGGCATGCAGTGCGCGGCGTGCTCGCCGAGGCAAAAATCACCGGCCAAGAAATTCGCGGCATCGGATTGTCGGGGCAGATGCACGGCCTGGTAATCCTGGATGCGGCGCATCAGGTTATCCGCCCGGCGCTCATTTGGAGCGACCAACGCAGCCAGCCGCAAGTGGACTGGATCAACCAAGCTCTTGGCAAAGACGCGGTGCTGCGCTACACCGCGAATCCTGTGCTGACCGGATTCACACTGCCCAAGCTTGTCTGGGTTCGCGATCATGAACCGCAAAATTTCGAGCGGGTCAAGAAGATGTTGCTGCCCAAGGATTACATCCGCTTTCGGCTGACTGGCGACTTCGCAAGCGATGTTTCGGACGCGTCCGGAACCGCGTTATTCGACGTGGTGCAGCGCCGCTGGTCCTTCGAAATGGTGGATGCGTTGAAGCTGGATCGCGGAATTCTTGCGCGAGTGTACGAATCGAGTGAAGTGACCGGTGCGATCTCCGAAGTTGCCGCTCGTGAAACCGGCCTCGCAGCGGGCACCCCGGTAGTGGCGGGCGGCGGCGATCAAGCTGCGAGCGCCGTCGGGAACGGAATTGTCACAACGGGCGTGGTTTCCTGCACGATCGGGACATCCGGAGTCGTCTTTGCGCATAGCGATAAGCCGCAGTACGATCCGGCCGGCCGTGTTCATACTTTCTGTCATGCCGTCAAAGGCGCATGGCACGTGATGGGCGTCACGCAGGGCGCAGGATTAAGTCTGCAATGGTTCCGGAATCAACTTGCTTCATCGGAAACTTATGAAGCACTCACGGCGGAAGCCGCGAGCGCGCCCGCCGGATCACAGGACTTGTATTGGCTGCCCTATCTCATGGGCGAGCGAACGCCGCATTTGGACGCGTCGGTGCGCGGCGGTTGGATTGGCCTCACCGCAAAACATAAACGAGCCGACTTGATTCGGTCGCTCCTGGAAGGCGTTTCCTACAGCCAGAAAGACTGTCTGGACATCATCGAGGGGCTGGGAGTCTCGCTCGATTCGGTGAGGGCATCGGGCGGCGGCGCGCGCAGTCCGTTCTGGCGTCAAATGCTGGCCGACGTTTTCTCGAAGCGCGTGGTCACGCTCGAGACACAGGAAGGTTCGGCTTACGGCGCAGCCTTGCTGGCTTTAGTGGGAACAGGCATCTACGCTTCCGTGCCCGAGGTCACAAAGGCCGCAATCCGCGAGGTCGATTCGCTTTCGCCGCAGCCCGAGGCGGTACGCGTCTACGCGCGGGGCCATAAGGCGTATCAGTCGCTGTACCCAGCGTTGAGGCCATTCTTCCATTCCCCGGCTTCATGATTTTCTGTGACGTCAGCCTGCCGGTTCCGCTCGATCAAAGCTTCACCTATCGCATGCCGGAAACGCTGCGGCATCGCGTGCGGCCCGGTTGCCGCGTGCTGGTTCCGTTCGGCTCGCGAAAACTCACCGGCATAGTTCTGAAGGTCCACGATGAGCCACCGGAAGGCCCGCTGAAGGAAGTTTTCCGCCTGATCGATGAGGAGCCGGTGATCGAGACCGAGCTCATCGCACTGGGTAAGTGGATCGCGCAATATTACTGCTCGCCGCTTGGCGAGGTGCTGCGCGGCATGACGCCGCTCACTGGCGAAGTCAGGAAGACCAAGCTGTATTCGCTGACAGACGCCGGACGAGACGCCGCGCGGCAGCTTTTGCTGGGTTCGACTGAGGACGATCCAACACTTGAAGTGCTTCGCTTGCTGGAGTCTCGGCCGCTCTCGGCCGCCTATTTGCAAAAGAAACTTCCGAAAGCCGCGAACGTAATTCGATCGCTCCAAAAGAAGGGCTTCGTGGAGATCGAGGACTTAGAAGCGCAGCGCGATCCTTTACGCGCATCCGCCGCTCGTCTGCGTGCTTCCTGGCTTGCAAAGCCGTCGGAGGATTCTCGGCTCACCAAGCGCGAGCGCGAACTGCATGCGTTTCTTGAGTTGCACCCGGGAAGCCATAATCTCGCTGAGCTCGAAACTTCGGTGAAGGGAGCAAGCCAAGCCGCGCGATCGCTGGCGCGCCGCGAACTCATCAAGCTGGAACCGGAAGCGCCCACTGGCGTTTTTGCATCCGATGGGCCGCCGAGAACGCTCAATCCGCATCAGCTCACTGCGTATCAGCAGATCGAAGCTGCCATGCGCGGCCAGAAGTTCCATACTTTTCTGATTCAGGGCGTTACCGGATCCGGAAAGACGGAGGTGTATCTCAAATCCATCGATGCTTGTTTAGCGCTGGGACGCAGCGCGCTGCTGCTGGTGCCGGAAATCGCTCTCACGCCCGCGATGGCCGGTCAGTTTTTCCAGCGCTTCGGAGATCGAGTGGCGATTCTGCATTCCGCCTTTCACGATGCCGAACGCGCCGAGCAGTGGCGCAGAATCCGGAGCGGCGCAGCGACAGTTGTCGTCGGCACGCGATCGGGCGTTTTTGCCCCGGTACAAAATCTCGGCCTGGTGGTGGTCGATGAGGAACACGACCAGAGCTATAAGCAGCAGGACACGCCGCGCTACAACGGACGCGACGTGGCTATCGTCCGAGCGCAGGGTTCCAACGCAGTGGTGGTACTCGGCTCCGCGACGCCAAGTCTCGAAAGCCGCTACAACGCGGAAAAAGGCAAATATCAGCTCATCTCGCTTCCGGAACGCATCGAACAACGGCCAATGCCGGATGTCGAAGTGATCGACATGCGCCATGAGTTTCTGGAAACGCGGAAGCAGGTCACCTTTTCGCGCCGTATGGTGGAGATGGTCGCCGAACGCCTGGAAAAAGGCGAACAGACCATGTTGTTGCTCAATCGCCGCGGCTTCTCAAGCTTCGTGACTTGCCGCGCCTGTGGTGAGCGCTTGGAATGCATCAATTGCGCCGTGACACTGACCTTTCACCGCCGCGACCGGCGCATGCTTTGCCACTACTGTAATTACGCGCAGAAGGTCCCAACCATTTGTCCCAAGTGCTCGAGCGAATATTTGCAATTCATCGGTACGGGTTCGGAGAAAGTGGAGGAGGAGTTACATCGCGATTTCCCCACAGCGCGCATCGCCCGTATGGATCGCGACACGGTAAGCGGAAAACGCCATTTCGAAACCATCTTGCAAGGCTTTCGTGAAGGCGATTTCGATATTTTAGTCGGCACGCAAATGATCGCGAAAGGTCACGACATTCCGAATGTCACGTTGGTGGGGGTGGTATCCGCCGACATCGGTCTGGGACTGCCGGATTTTCGCGCTGCGGAGCGAACGTTCCAGCTTTTGACGCAAGCCGCGGGACGCGCGGGACGCGGCAATCTGCCCGGCATCGTGCTCATCCAAACCAACAATCCGGAGCACTATGCGATCCGCTACGCATCCGAACAAAACTACGATGGTTTTTATGCGAAGGAGATCCAGTTTCGCAAGCTGATGCGTTATCCGCCGTTCAGTGCACTCGCCAATGTCCTGGTGCGAAGCCAGAAGCAGGAGGACGCGCTACAGATGAGCGCGGAGCTTGGCCGGCTGCTGGATCCAGCGCCGGAGGGCCTGAAGGTTTTGGGACCAGCCGAGGCGCCGGTTCCAAGGTTGAAAACCGAATTTCGCTATCAGCTCTTGCTGAAGGCGATGAATCGCAAGCGCTTGAACGAAACACTGCGGGAATTGCAACAGTTCGCGCAACAGCAAAAGTGGAGCCCGACTGCGCTTTTGATTGATGTGGATCCCCTTACGTTGCTTTGAGCCCATCGAGCGATGGTTCGTGCGGAAGTAGGCAAGACGGAGTCTTGCCCCACATGAAACAATAGGGGTTGCGCTACTTCATCCGCCGCCGCATACCGCCCTACAGCC
>DATGIH010000266.1:0-17954 GCA_035295865.1 Bryobacteraceae bacterium | reverse complement strand
CTGATTCTCGCCGAGTATACCGCTGCCATTCACCGACCTCGCCGCTTGCACCAACTGGCGCCGCTGCGCGGCTTCCTCCGGTGGTACCATGGCCGGCGCTGCCGTCGTCACGTCGGAAGAAGGACTGGGATTGCTCGATGATATGTTCATCTCAAAACCTTCCCAAAAGAAAAGTATCTTTGT
This sequence comes from Bryobacteraceae bacterium, assembly GCA_035295865.1. Classification (GTDB taxonomy): domain Bacteria; phylum Acidobacteriota; class Terriglobia; order Bryobacterales; family Bryobacteraceae; genus Palsa-89. The sequence goes on along the minus strand of DATGIH010000266.1, from coordinate 17,771 downwards.
TGATGCTTATCGGCGCGAGCGGGAAAACTTTGAGAATCTTCGATTAGGGATTAATCAAGCGAGGTTCAAAACCTGCATCGTGGTGCCCTTTGATGCCTCGATCTTCTTCTGGAGCAACATGATAGCGTAAATCAACTGCTCGGGACGCGGCGGACATCCGGGTACATAAATATCCACTGGAATCACCTGATTCACCGGGATCAGCGCATAGTTGCTGAATACCCCCGTGGAGGTAGCACATGCGCCCATCGAGATCACCCATTTCGGCTCGGGCATCTGCTCGTACAACCGGCGAATCACCGGTGCCATCTTATTGGACACGCGGCCCGCGATGATCATCAGATCCGATTGCCTCGGCGACCCCCGCATCACCTCCGCGCCGAAGCGCGAAATGTCGTAACGCGACCCGATCATCGACATCATTTCAATCGCGCAACAAGCCAGCCCAAACGACATCGGCCAAATGGAGTTCTTGCGCCCCCAATTGATCGCCTTGTCGATCGTCGTGGTGATAATGCTCTCGGAACCCTGCGCGACATCTTCGTTATCCGCTCGCGCGAACAACGACGCCGGAAGGCTGGGTTGAAACTTGAGGTCTCCGTCCACGATCCTATTATCACATGGACTCCATTCTGGAAACCGGTCAAACCCCCGCTCCGTCCGCTCACGAATTGGCCGAGGCCGCCACCGCCTGCGGCATCCAGAATTCCTATTGGGACATGTGGGGCCAGCAACACCATGCTTCGCCCGAACTGTTGACCGCCATCCTCGAATCGCTAGGCGTGGACGCCCGCTCCAGCGACTCCCTAATACAAAGTCTCGCCGCCCGTGCCAGAGGCACATGGAATTCTCCCATCGCTCAGACTCTCGTGATCATGCAAACAGAGGCCGCGTCCGAGATCCAGATTTCTCTCAGCGAAGCCCAGGAACAAAGAGAAGCGCTGATCGACATCCAATTCGAGGATGGCGGCGGAGAACAACTTCGAATCGCTCTCGGCGAAGCGCCCCTTTTGGCGGAGTCTATCGTCGGCGGCCACAGAATTCTCCACAAACGAATTTCCCTCGGTTCCCGATTGCCACTCGGATATCACAAGCTGACACTTCAAATCGGCGAACAAACCTGGCCACCCACCAGCCTCATCGTTTGCCCCGATCGCGCTTACCAGCCGTCATGGCTCGAACAAGGCCGCGCCGCCGGACTCGCCATCAGCTTATACGGCGTCCGGTCCGAAAGAAATTGGGGTTGCGGCGACGTCACCGATTTAAAAGCCGTCATCGACTGGGTAGCCGAACAAGCGGGCGCCAGTTTTATCGCGCTCAACCCGTTGCATGCCATCCCGAATCGCCAGCCCTACAACATCAGCCCCTACCTGCCGAACTCCACTTTCTATCGCAACCCGATTTACCTAGACATTGAAGCCATCGAAGATTTTCAGGTTTCCACCAAAGCTGTCGAGCTGTTGCATCTCGACACCACGCAGCGCGAAATTGCTCGCCTCCGCGCCTCATCCTTCGTCGAATACGAACGAGTCTACCGCCTCAAACTGCGCTTTCTGAAACGAGTCTTCCGCACCTTCCTCGAACGCGAATGGAAGCGCAAGACCCCGCGCGCCGCGGAGTTCGCAAAATACATTGAGCGCGAAGGCGAACTGCTGGACGGTTTCGCCCTCCACTCCGCGCTCGAAGAAACAATTCACTCGGAACATCCGGATGTCTGGAACTGGCGCTCCTGGCCGATCGAGTATCAGGATCCTAAATCCGCCGCCACGCAAGAATTCGCGCGGAAACAGAGACGCAACGTTCTGTTTCACAAGTATTTGCAGTGGCAGTTGGATGAGCAACTCCGCGCCGCCCACGAACATGCTCTGGCTCGCGGCCTGCGCATCGGTTTGTATCATGATCTCGCGCTCGCCACCGATCGCTTCGGTTCCGACCTCTGGGCGCATCGCGACTACTACATTGCCGGATGCCGCGTCGGCGCGCCGCCTGACGCCTTCTCACCCAGAGGCCAGGATTGGGCGTTCCCGCCGCCCAACTCCGTACGCCACTTTCAGGACGGCTACCGCTTATTCGCCGAATCCATCCGCAAAAACTGCCGCCACGGCGGCGCGCTTCGCATCGATCATGTGATGCGCTTCTATCGCCTGTATTGGATTCCCGACGCCATGGATGCATCCCAAGGCACCTATGTCCTGGATCGATTTCAGGATCTGCTCGGCATCCTTGCGCTCGAGAGTGTTCGCGAAAAAGTCCTGATCGTCGGCGAAGACTTGGGCACCGTTCCCGACGAAGTACGCGAAGCGCTGCATCGATTCGGAATACTCAGCTACCGCATCCTCTATTTCGAACAGGACCGCGACGGCCGCTTCCGCACGCCACCCGAATATCCCCGCGATGCTCTAGTTTCCGCCACCACGCACGATCTGCCCACGCTCGCCGGGTTCTGGACCGGCCGCGACATCGAAGCGCGCCGCAATGCCCGCCTGCTTCCCGATGACGCCGCTTATCGCGGCATGCTCGAAGAACGCGCCGTCCAAAAGCAGCGTCTTCTCGATCTCCTGCACAACCTGCGTTTGCTCCCGGACTGGTTCCAACGCAACGCCCGCGAAGTTCCTGAATTGACCGGCGAACTGCACAACGCTGTAGTAGGTTTCTTAGCATCTACCAACTCCAAGCTCATGGTGCTAAACCAAGAAGATCTGTTGAAAGAAACCGAGCAGCAAAATTTGCCCGGCAGCACTGCCGAGTACCGCAACTGGAGCCGCAAAATGAAATGCACGGTAGAAGAACTCTGGTCGTCCCCCGAAGTCCGCGCCTTCACCCAAATGTTCCGCTCCTGGCTGGAACGCACGGAGCGCGCAAACTAACGTGGGGAGCGACGCCGGTTTGACCGAGACGAATCATAATATATTCGCAAATCGAGCACTGATAGAATGATCAGGCACGTAATTCCCTATCGCGCGTCCTAATAGCCGGAAAAGAAGGTAAAGACATGCTTAAACGCATTTGCGAAGTTGTACTGTTCGGTGCCGCGCTCTACGCGCAGGACAAGCCGGCGGCTCCCGCCGTCCCTCCAAGCAAGCTCGATGCGTTTGCTCCACTCATCGGACGCGATTGGACCGCTCCACTTCCCAAGGCAAACCTGACCGACACACAACACTTCGATTGGATGTACGGCAAAAAGTTCGTCCGGAACACCCATCAGGTCAAAACCGCACAAGGCCAGGTAGTCTATGAAGGCGAAACCATTTACGCTTGGGACGCCCGCGCCAGTCGCATCGTGTGGTGGTATTGGAACGCCTCCGGCGGCTACCTGGAAGGGACCGCTTCCATTGGATCCGACGGCGCCATCATCAGCGAAGGCCAAAACCACGGCGAAGCAAATCAACTCGACCGCACCCGGTCAACCATTCGGATCACCGCCGACGCATGGACCTTTGCTCCATCCTATGAAAAAGACGGTGTCTGGAACACCGAGCCAGCGCGCACCTATCACTAGTTCCGACGCGCGCCCGAGCACGCAATGCTCGATCAAAATATGCTCTGTTCCAGAACCCCTGCCCAATGGCATCCGAAAGCGCGGCGAACGAAGACGGTTCCGAAATAATGAACCATATGGTTCCACCAGCGCCTCAACGAAGCATCGAAAGTTGGACGCCCTAAAGCTTCTGTAGACCTCTTTGCTGAAAGTAAACCTAAGATCAATTCCCGAGAAGTGCTTTTTGTTCGTCGGCAGGAAGCGCATCCAACAGGCGAGTGAACACCGCGTTCGTCCATCCGAAGCCCGCTTCATTCGAGGAATAGCCGAAGTGAATCTCTCCGCTGACTCGCGAAGTGCGGCGCACTACGTCGTACTTTTCTACGATCACACCGCTCTGCTGGTATTGTTCGAGCACCAGCGACAAAAACTCGCGCGAGATGCGATCGGCTTCGGCATTGAATCCATAACGGCGAAGCCCTTCCACCGCGATCATCTCGATCGGAGCCCAGCCGAACGGAGAGTCCCATTGATTGCCGCTTGCATTAATGCTGGTCTGCAAACCGCCAGGCCGTTCGAACATCGCGAGATTTTTCGCTACGGCAGCCGCCTGCTCCTTGGTTGCGATGCCGGCCCACAGCGGATAAAAAGTCGTGAGGTAAGGATAATGCCGCAGCCGGTGATGGACGAATTCGTAATCGAAGTAGAGCCCGGTTTGCTCGTCCCACATCAGATTGTTGATCCGCGTGGCGCGCTCCTTCGCACGCTGATCCCAAACGTCGGCATCGTTTGTCCGATTCAAAATGCGCAGAATCTCAGCCGTTTGCGTTTCCATCAAATACAGCAGCGAATTCAGACAAACCGGATTGTAGTGGATGATATCGACATTGAACTTGCCGAAGCGGTCCGAAGGATCGAATCCGGATTCACGCATCGAGCGATCGCCTTTGTAAAACAGCGATGTGAGAATGTCCCGCTTCGCATCGAAATATTCGCCCACGTCATAGTCGGGAACTTTGTGAGTGCGCAGGTATTCTTTGATCAGTTCGTAGTGTGTGCGGCCTTGCGCGTCTTTCTCCGACGAAAGGACTTCGGGCGCCGGACCTTCTCCCAAATCGTAGTAACGCGACAATCCCGAAGACGGCGTGAGGTGCGGTTCGCTGGTCCAGAAGCGGTAATACTTTTCGATGGCCGGCACCGCATCCGCTAACCATTTTTGATCTTTCGTCTTCGCATAAACGCCCAGCAACATTTGCGTGAGGAACGGCGGTTGCGAGCGCGTGAGGTAGTAAGTCCGATTCGCGTTCAGGATCTTGCCGTACTCGCGAATCTCGTAAACGAAATTGTCGGCCATGTCCTTGGCCAGATCCAATTCCCCATCGCGCAGCAATCCGGTTTGGATGAAGAAACTGTCCCAACCGTACATTTCGTTGAAGCGTCCGCCCGGGACTACGTAGGGTTGCGGCAAGTACAGCAGCCCTTGTTCATCGAGCTTACTCGGATCGTCGGGAAGCACGCGCAATTCAATCTTCGAAAACGCGGTGGGCGAAAGATCCAACCGGATTTGCCGCGCAATCTTTCGAATGTCTTCGTTGCGCGAAACGTAAATGGGCCATCGGCCATCCACATCGGGGTGGAACTTCGGATCGACTGCGGCAGTCGCCAATGTACGATTCGATCTCGTCAGCAGCGCCCAGGTTTTCTTGATGTAAACCTGGATCGGATCGTGCTGCGGCTGGGGCTGCTGGGCGCAAAGCGCGCACGCCACGAACAACAACGAAACTTTTCGGATCTTCACCACGAGAAAATCACCGTTGCCTGATGATATCCCTCTCCAGCCGGAAAGTGAACCCGCAATTTGGACCCGGTCAATTCGGCGCCCTTTGATTGCATATTGGGTTGGTTGATCCGGACCGGAAGTTCGTACTCGCTGCCGCCGATGGCCTCCAGAACAACTTCATATCGATTTGGAGCGCGATGCTCGCTCACAACTTTCAATTGCGACGTGCGAGAGCCAGGCAGCGGAAGTTGCGCGGGCACGCCGATTTCGACAGCGGGCAGCGGAAGTGTCAACTCGTGCAGCGTGGCCGCCGGCTGAGAGCACGATTGGTCGCGCGCCGCAGTTTGCGGAGCCAGACAGAGAACTTCCACCGTCGCCGATCGGGCACGCACCAACAGTCGATCCTTTTGTCGCGTGTATTCTAAATCGAATCGCGAGTTCCCGAGCGGAACGTTGCGCAATTTCGCGTTATCCCACGCCGCTGGAAGATTGGGTGCGAGCCGTAGCGTGTGATGCAACGCGTCCCAATCCAATCCGAAAAGCCCGCGCACGGCCGGCGTCAAAACCATGGCGGACGACCAGACTTGGTGCGAGCTGCTGCGTCCGAGCGGCTGATACAAATCGCCGGACAACAGTTCCGTAACGGATCCGAGATCCTGCGCCCATGTGAGATTCGCGTTCTGCATCAAGTGCGCGTAACCGGAAAGCGGCCGGCCGGCGCGATATTCGGCGAGCGAAACCCATCCGGTGAACAGCGGCCAGATGGACCCCTGGTGATAGCTGATCGGATCGTAGAACGCCGTTTTCTCGCTGATGTCGCGCGTTCCCCAATCGGCGGAGAATTCGGGCGACGCCCAGCGATCGAGCATTGCATCGGCGCGAGGCAAATTCAAACGGCCGGTCCACCAAGCCACCGAAGGGTAAATGGTAGCGGTGCGGTCCTGGCTTCCGTCTGCGTTGCAGCTGAAGGCATAGAACTTCGCGGCAGCATCGAAATATTCGGGCTCGAGCTTTGCGCGAATTTCTTCGGCTTTCTTGTGCGCGTAAGCCGCGAGCGCGGCGTCGTTCATCAGCGCCGCCAGCCGCGACATCGAATCGGCCGATTGCTGATCGAGCGCGGCGAGATAAATCTCTTGATGCGGCATCGTGGGCGGCCAGCTTTCGACCCATCCAGTGCCTTCGCTGTTTTCGTAGATCCCATCGCCATCGGAGTCGTGCGCGCGAGTGAACGCATAGGCGCGGCGTACCGAATCCCAGTGGCGCTTGAGAAACGCCACATCGCCGCTCGCGTTGACGTAATCTTCCATCGCCATAACCAAGAGCGGCGTGGAATCGGCGGAGGCGTAGAAATACGGCGTGGATTTCCAATCCACCAGATCCGCGCTCTGCGCGAATTCATGCATCATCTTTCCGTCCGCGCGCTGCCGGCGGATCAAGAACTCGAGTGCCGTTCGGGTCAGTTCAAAATCGCCGTAGCTGTTGATCGCGTACGAAGTCCAAAGCGAATCGCGGCCAAAGTACCAACCGTAGCCGGGCCGCGCCGAATCGGCCGACTCATAATATCCGGCTACCAATCCTGCTTCATCGTGAAACCGGACCTTGCCTTGATCGATCGCAATCGCGGCCCAGCGCAGAGCGCGATCGAATTCCGAATCCGGCGTTTCGCTCGAGATTCGCGTGTCGAAAAAGTGTGCGTAGTGCTCCTGCGTTTTCGAGTAGAGCTGAGGAATGCTGGCGCTGAGCGCTGCGAGCCGTTCCAGGTTCGGTTTCTTGTCGGCCAGCGCGAAAATCAGCGGGAAAAAGAATCCGGAATCTTTCTTTGGATCGAACGAGAGCTTGAATTCGGTCGCGTAAGTATGCGGACGTTCTTGGTACGGAGCCAGAATGCCGGGCTCGGCACGCGGCATCGCTACCAATCCGGAGAAATCCGGATTATCGGTGTGCAGAACGTAGTAGCCGCCGTTTCCCACCCACTCAACGCCGGGAGTTCCGAAGTTGGGCGCCGGCCATGCACGGAGCATTTCGGGTTTGAATCGAAACGTTAGATGCATCGGACGCACCGAGTCAATTTCGAAGAGCACTACGGGGCCGGCATTTCCGCGCGACGCGAACATGTGCTGCTTTACTGTGAATGCCGCGTGCGAATAGGTGATGGTGGTCATCGCAGGCGCGACTTCAATTGCGGCCGCGTGCGCAGTGACATCGATCGGAACCGGATAGTCCGCCAATTCCGCGGTGATGCTGAACGCACTCAGAATTTTGACCGGATAAAGCCACGCTTCGAACGTGCCGCTTTGTTCGCCGAAGATCGCGCCATATTCCCCTGCGACCGTAAATGGCTTCGATGGTTCCACCATTCGCGTGATGGTGAGTGGATCATGCGCCAGAGTGAACTTTGGGATCGGCCGCAGTTGCGCCTGTGCGGCGCAGGCGCCGAGCAGGAAAACCATGAGCCGCAACATCAGGCGCGGGTGATGGTGACGAAGATGTCTTCGCCTGCTAGCGAAAGCTTCGCGCCGCCATTCTGCGCCGCCCTCGCATCCAGCCGTTCGGCGAGGAGTTCGCCGCGCAGATAATCCTGATGGGCAGCGATGGCTTCCGCGATTTTAGATGAAGCGGAATATTCCACCACGATGCGGTCTGAAATGTCGAGGCCCAGAGTCTTGCGTTGATCCTGAACCAGGCGATTGAAATCGCGCGCGACGCCTTCCTGCAGCAGTTCGGGAGTGAGCGTCGTGTCGAGCGCCATGAATGTGCCTTGTTCGAGGCTGCACTTCAAATTGTCCGGACCTTCGAAAGCAACGAGGATTTCGTCGGGCGCAAGTTCGAACGTTTGCCCGTCCACTTCGACCTTAGTCACGCCTGGCGCGGCTTGTTCCAGTGCTTGTGAAATCCCCTTGAGATGTTTTCCGGCGCGCGGGCCGATCTTCTTCGCGTCCGGCTTAAGAAGCACTTTGACTAGCTTGGTCTCGTCTTCGATCAGCCCCAGTTGTTTGATGTTCGCCTCTTCCAGAATCTGCGCGGTGTAATCGGGATTTTGCAAGACTTTGCGATCGGCTTCATCGCGCGGACGAACATGCAGTATGCTCAACGGTTGGCGGATCTTCACCTTGCTTTGCGTCCGCAAATGCAGCGCGAGATTCTTGAGCCGGATCACGGCCTCGATACTTTGTTCCAACGCTTCGTCGACGACCGCCGCATCGACTGTGGGATAAGTGGTCAAATGCACAGACTCGGGCGCTTCCGGATTTACAGTCCGCACCAAGTTTTGATAAATTTCCTCGGTTAGAAACGGCAGCGACGGCGCCATCACTCGGATCACCGTGGTCAGTACGGTGTACAGCGTCTGATACGCTTCGTTGTCGCTCGCCCAAAAGCGCCGGCGCGACCGCCGCAAGTACCAGTTGGAAAAATCTTCGTCGAATTCCTGAAAAGCTTCTGTTAAACGATACTGCTCGAAGTTTTGGAAAGCGCTGTTGGCGGCTTCCACAAGGCGCTGCAGGCGGCTCAACACCCAGCGATCCAGTTCATTCGTTGGACGGGGCGGGGAACTGGCGGGCTTCCAATTGTCCGCCGTCGCGTACATCACGAAAAAGCTGTAGCAATTCCAAAATGTCAGAAGTTTGCGCCGAGCTTCGCCGTCGATGGTCTGGCCGGCGTTCCCGGTGGGCTTTAGATCCGGAAAATTGAGATTCTGCGCCGTCTTTTGCTCGGTGTAGATGTAGCGCATCACTTCCGCGCCCAAAGCTTCCGCCGCGTCATCGAACGCGATGGAGTTGCCTTTGGATTTGTGCATCTCCTCGCCGCGCGCGTCGCGCACCAGGGCGTGGCCGAGGAGAGCCTTGAACGGAGCGCGCCCGTCGATCATCGCGCTCATGGCGAGCATCGAATAAAACCAGTTGCGGAACTGGCCGGGAAAACTTTCCAACACCAGATCGGCGGGGAACCATTTTTCCCAAAAAGCGCGATCGGTGGAGTAGCGCATGGTGCTGAAGGGCACGATGCCCGCGTCGAGCCACGGATTTCCGACGTCTTCGATCCTCGACGCCAGCGCGCCGCACTTTTCGCACGCGATCTTCACTGCATCCACATACGGACGATGCGGCGAATTACCTTCGAACACATCCCAGCCTTCTACGGCTTTCGCTTTCAATTCTTCACGGCTGCCGATCACCATGAAGTGATCGCAGGCGCTGCACGTCCAGATCGGGAGCGCCAGACCCCAGAAGCGCTTCTTCGAGATCATCCAGTCGTGCATGTTGCGCAGCCAATCGAGCTCGCGAGCTTCGCCGTCGGGCGGAATCCATTTGATCGTCGGCACCACGCGCTGGATGCGGTCGCGCCAATCCATGCGAATGAACCATTCGTCGACCGGACGGAAGACGAGTTCCTCTTTGCAGCGCCAGCAGTGCGGATACACGTGCGGATAGCGTTCGCGCGCCACCAGGAATCCAGTGGACTTCAGCGCCGCCACTACTTGGTCGGCAACGTTACTGGCATTGAGTCCGGTGAACGGGCCGAACGCGTCTGTGAAGACTGCGCCTTCGTCCAACGGCGCAATGAATGGAAGATTGTTCTCGTGTCCGAGCTGTTGATCCTCGGCGCCGCATCCGGGGGCGATGTGGACCAGGCCCGTACCTTCGGCTTCGCTCACTTCGCTCCACGCGATGACGCGATGCGATTCCGCGGCGGTGCGTCCTTCGCCGGTTACGCCATATGGCGAAAGGCCCCCTGGCGTGTTTTGCGCGGGAAGCTCATCGAACGGGCCAGTGTAGGTGAGTCCGAGCAAGTCCCGGCCGGCCAGTTCTTTCAGGACTTCGACGCCCCCGCTGCCTTTCAAGATCGTTCGGATCGAAGGCAGCTTGTGCGTTTCGTGCTTGCCTTCCACTTGCAGATCCTGCACGCGGTCGTGCTCAAAGTTACCCTTGCCGACGTAGTAGGTCCAATCGCCATGGCGGACCTTCAAATAAGTCATCTGCGGATTCACCGCCACTGCGACGTTCGAAGTAAGCGTCCAGGGCGTTGTGGTCCAGACCAGAAGCGCCGTGTGCTCCTGGCCTTTGATTGGAAATCGGACAAAGACAGAAGTGTGCGTGGTGATGCGGCGGCCCTCGGCCACTTCCATTTGCGAGAGTCCCGTGCCGCAGCGGCCGCACCACGGCATGACGTCATGACCGCGGTAGATGAATCCTTCGTCGTGACACTTCTTCAGGAATCCCCAAATGGTGTAGTTGTTTTCGTCCGAGAAAGTAAAGTAGCTTCCGCCGTACGCGGCCGATCCGAGCTTGCGCACGATTTCACTCGCCCGCGCGGTTTCTTTGAGACCGCTGGGCAGCGTGACGGTGATTTCGCGATCGCCATCCGCCAGCGCGTCACGCAACGCGAGCAGAACTTTCGGATCGTCCCAATCGCACCAGTAACCCAATCGGATGGATTGCTCGGTTTGACGCGAGGCGTAGGTGAGCACGCGCTCTTTGCAGGCGCGGACGAAGTTTTCGATGCCGAAATCGCGGATCTCGCGTTTGGTCCGGAGCCCGAGGCTCTTTTCCACTTCAACTTCCACCCAGAGTCCCTGGCAATCGAATCCGTTCTGATACCGCAGGGCCTGGCCATTCATGGCGTGATAGCGCTGGTACATATCCTTGAGCGAGCGTCCCCAGGCGTGATGGACGCCCATAGGATTGTTGGCGGTGATGGGCCCATCAAGGAACGACCAGTGCGGACCGTCGGTGTTCTTGGCGCGAAGTTTATGGAAGATGCGATGCGTATCCCAGAAGCGCAGAATCTCGCGCTCCATGGCTGGGAAGTCGGGAACTCTTGGCACGGGCCGATACATGGTTATGAAAGACGACGGAGAAATGGCGGAACAGCGCCCAGATGATTGATGATAGCATCCGGCGCAAGAAAATCGCACGCTGCTTGTAGTTCGATCGGCCGTGGTGGGGTCTTAGTAAACGAGGCAGTGTGCAGCGGTATGGGGAATTGCTTTTTGCTTTTGACGTTTTTTTGTCCGCTCGCCTACTCGCAGCTGTTCTCTTTTGGGGTGAAGGGCGGAACGCCTTTGTCGGAATCGACGTCGTCCGGGATGGTTAACGACCATACGTTGGGTGGGGGTTTGTCGACGTTGAACATCCGGCGATACACAATCGGGCCAACTTTCGAGATCGGCCTGCCGTTTGGGCTTCGTTTTGAAGCGGACGCGCTTTATCGGCGTTTAGACGTAACCGAACACTATTTCCTGGGGCCAGACTTTGGCATGATCATTCGCAAGAACGCCAACCCGTGGGAATTTCCACTGCTTCTCAAATACTCGTTTCGACCGCGCCGTTTTCAGCCATTCGTGGATGCGGGTGGAACTTTTCGCCACATAGCATCGGTTGACGAAAGCGTCGAAAAGTTCTTCGATCGAGAGGCGCCTCCTCTTGTCACTCGTTATCACAACCTCAACATGCCATTAATCCAGGGCGGCATGGTGTTCGGCGGAGGAGTGCGCGTTAAAATCGCGCGAGTTCTGAAACTCATGCCCGAGGTTCGATACACGCGCTGGACGTCGCGCGATTTGTTTCCCACCCGGAATCAGGTGGAGTTCCTGCTAGGCGTTGGGCTGTAGATCAAGAGAGGCACACAGCGAGAAGGCTCGCCGTCGACGGAACGTGAAGTTCCAACAGGACACCTTTAGTACGATAAAAGTACAAGATGATCTTGAGCCAGCGAGCCCGCTTCTTTCCATTTGTGCTGGCCGCCGGCGTGGTTGTGTTGGATCGCTTCACCAAAGGAATCATCAAATCGAAGATTGGGCTTTGGGATCGGCCGATGGATGTGATTCCGGGATTTTTCGACATCGTTCACACCGAGAATCCGGGCATAGCGTTCGGGCTGCTGGCGGAATCCTCGGGACCTTGGCGCAGTGTTTTGCTCATCGGATTTTCATTCGTCGTCCTGGCTGTCATCGCAACGATGTTGCTGCGCGGGACGCACAGCGCGGCCCTACGTAGCGGTCTGGGATTGGTGCTGGGCGGCGCGTTCGGAAATCTCTACGATCGGATTGTGAATCGGACGGTGACCGATTTTCTCGAGTTTCACGCCGGATCGCACTATTTTCCCGCTTTCAACGTGGCGGACAGCGCAATCAGCGTAGGGGCGGGATTGTTGTTGCTCGACATGTGGCTGACGCGAGAAAGGAAGAGTGCGACCAGTTCGCCCGAATGTTCCCGAAGCTAATTACGATCGGCAAGTTCTTCATCCCCACCTACGGCACGCTGGTTGCTCTTGGATTCCTGCTCGGTTTGTGGATCACGGTTCGTCTCGCGCGCCGCGCCAAGCTGCCCATAGAGCCGGTCACGAATCTCACGATCTATTGCGCTCTGGCTGGATTGGCGGGAGCGAAGCTGTTCATGATCCTGTTCAACTTCCGGGAATACTGGAACGGCACAACGCCACTTTTTTCACTCGATACTTTGCAGGCGGCCGGTGTTTATCAGGGCGGATTCCTGGTTGCACTCGTCACGGCGATCCTTTATATGCGCCGCAATCGCCTCCCGGGATTTGAGACTTCCGATGTCTTCGCGCCGGGCCTTGCTCTGGGACAAGCGATCGGACGATTGGGGTGTTTTGCGGCTGGGTGCTGCTGGGGCACGCAATGCGATCGGCCATGGGCCGTCACGTTTCAGAATCTGCAGGCGCACGATCTGACTGGCGTCCCGCTGGGCGTCCCATTGCATCCGGCGCAGCTCTACGAAGTTTTCGCGGATGCGCTAATTTTCGGCGCGTTGTATTGGATGATCCGGCGTCCGCACCGATCCGGTGCGATCCTCGGCTGGTACCTTGTGCTCTATTCAAGCGCACGTTTCGTGATTGAGTTCTTCCGAAATCATGAGCAGGGATTGCACGCCGGTTTGTCGTTGACGCAGTGGATCTCGCTTGGAACGCTGGCGGCAGGAGCGATACTGTTAGTGGCGAGGCGGAACGCGAAAACGGTATGAACATTTTGCGATTACTTGGCTTGGCGGCGATGGTTTTGGTGTGCTCGGCGTCCGTCGGCGTTTTCGAGCGGGATGCGGATATCGGGGACACGCCGAAAACCGGTTCCACCGAATTCAATGCCGACACCGGCAACTATCGTGTCACGGGCGGCGGGGCCAACATCTGGGCGAAAGTCGACGCGTTTCATTTCGCGTGGACGCAAATATCCGGCGACGTTGTAGTGACGGCTGATGTGAAGTTCGTAGGGACTGGCGCAGTGGATCATCGGAAAGCCGTGCTGATGATCCGGCAGAATCTGGATCGGACGGCGGCTTATGCCGATGTCGCGCTGCATGGCGATGGGCTTACTTCGCTCCAGTTCCGTCCCACGGATGGCGCGGAAACGCTGGAGAAGCGGTCTACGGTGAACATGCCATCGAGAATCCGAATCGCGCGGTTGGGAAATGAGTTCACGGTGTATGCAGGCAAGGAGGGCGAAGAGCTTACTCCGACTGGGCCGGCTACCGTGGTGCTGCAGGATCCGGTTTATGTGGGAATCGGCGTGTGCTCCCACGACGCAAATGTTCTCGAGACCGCGATCTTTTCCAACGTCCGGATTGAGACGGCGGTTACAAAGAAAATCACGCGCTAACCCGAATTCGTTTCAGGTGCGACGTTTCGCCCGCAACGATGGTCACTTTGCTTTTTGCCACGCCTAGGGTTTCGGCGATAAATTCGCACAATGCGCGGTTGGCTTTGCCTCTTTCTGGCGCGGCGGCTACTTTCACTTTCCATGTGCCGTCCGGTAAGTAACCGGTTAGTTCTGTTTTCGAACTTTTCGGGATTACTTTAACGCGGATGTCCATATCGAGCCTGCGGGAATGTCGCGTGGCGACGCCGAGCTCCAAACGTTGGTGTCCGGCGTGTAATCGCGATCCAGGAAAAAACATTTTGTTACGGCTTCTACCCGGCAGGCGGAATCGGATTCCGCTTTCTCGGGAACCACACATTCGAAACCGACTTCGGCAATCTGCTCCGGCTTCGTCCCGGGCGGAAGTTCGACCGTCGTTCGAACAAATCCATCGGGGCTTTCGGCCGCGTTTCGCTTCCAGGTGCGGATCGCGAAGTCGGCGTGCCCGAGATGGGAACTGTACCAGCGGGGATTGCCTTTGAGCCGTACCAGCGTGGCGACGGAACTCTCGCTGCGCGCGAGTTGCATCTCGAAATAAAGATAGTTGCGCGGATCGCTGATCTTTTCGCCGTCGACGGTTCCGAAGGGCCGCAGCTTCGCTTCCCGCTTCAATTCCTTTGCCATGATTTTGTATGTCATGGGATGTTGATCCATCACTTCTTCGCGCGAATGCCCCGCGAGATTCACAAGCACTGGCGCTATTTGATAGCGGACGGCGTTCGGCTGATCCACTTCGCCGATCATGTTGTTATCCGTGACGGGCATGAGCAAGGGATGCGATCCATCGCGTTTCCCCGCGAATTCCTGCTCCTTGTGGTCTTCCACCTGGATGGTGGCTTTGCGGATGGATCCATCGGTGTTCAGAAATGCGCGATAGACATACTCCACGTCTGTGGTGCGTCCCCAGCGCGCCATTAATGCTCGCGTGGAGGTGCCGCCGTCTTCGTTTGAGAAGATCAGCGTGTACTGCAGCAACGGATTGCCGTTGTCGGTTAGGCGCTCGCAGTAGAGCAGGAGTGGAATGTCCGTGAACTTACCGATGGTGTTCGCTCGCGCATAAAACACCGGGGCATTGGCCAGCACGTCGGAGGAATCTTCGCGAAACCGTGCGGCGATCAATTCCACGCCTTGGCCGCTATAATCCAGGCGATGTTCGCCGGCCGCGACTTTACCTAGAAACACGTTGTACGTGAATTGTTCGGCGCCCGCGTAGAGCATTAGTTGCTGTTGCGGCTCGCCATCCAGCACCAAGGTTGCCAGCTTGGCTTCGCGGCCTTCTTCGGACCAATCGGTGCCTGCCGCTCGCATGTCCAGTTCCGCGACGATTTCAGAGGTTTTCGAAACGTTGAACGTTCCAGCGCGGAGCCCGGCGCACAGCGCGATTAGCAGAATGCAAAATCGGGCGATGGTTTCGAGCAGTTTTTTCGATGAGCAGGGCTTGGTGAGAAATTCGTCCACCGGAAGATCGGTGGCGGCGTCGCCCGAGAGGACGATGATTTTCGCCGATCCGGAGGCAGCGTGGATTAAGCTAAGACCGTCTTCGGCGGTTGGCAGGCGAAGGTCCATTACGACGATCTGGCATCCGGATAGTTGCTCGATGGCCTGCGCGGCATTTTGCGCCACTACCACTTCGTGGCCGGCGTGTTCGAGAATCAGTTTGCGCAACTCCAACTGGTCGGGTTCATCTTCCACCACCAGGATGCGGGCCATCAGGAAAAATCGATATGCGCGATCACCAGCTGCGGCATCTGGTTGTTCCAGCCTTGCGGAATGTCGTCGAAAGGCAGACGGAACGCGCGAGTCTCTCCGGGTTTGAGCGGGGCCAATACAATCGGCACACGTTCGCGGATGACAACTTCGCCGTAGGCGTTGTAGAAGATGCAGAAAACATCAACATGTCGCGTGCTGCGATCGCCGGTATTGGTGATTTTGCCTTCGATTTCGGTTACGGTTTGGCCCACGTAACTTTCCGTGGCCTTCATCGTGACTTCGCTCAGCTTTAAGTTCCTGACGTAGGCCTTCGCATCCGCCGTCAATGCGGGAGGTGTGTTTGTGGATGCCGATGGACGAAGCAGAAACCAGGCGCCGATGCCTCCGAGAAAAAGCAGCACGGCTCCCGTATAGATGATGGTCTTACTGGCCACTGACGGTCATCTCCGCTATCAGGACGGTCGGCGAGGCGACCGATCCGCGAAACTCGAGGTCACTCCCGACGGACGCAAGGTCCATCAGCATCCGCTGCAACGTAGATGCAATGGTGATCTCGGATACAGGATATGCGAATTCGCCATTCTCAATCCACTGGCCGGCGGCGCCGCGCGAATAATCGCCGGTAACGATGTTGACGCCGGAGCCGATCAGCTCGGTGACGTACAATCCGGCGCGGATGCCCCGGATCAGTTCGTGCGGATCGCGCGCGCCGGCTTCGAGATACAAGTTTCCGTGCCCGACGCCGGTGTTGCCCGTGATGCCGCGCGAGGCGTTGCCGGTGGTTTTCATTCCGAGCTTTCGCGCCGTGTAGGCGTTGAGCAGATAGTTCTTCAGCACTCCGCGCTCGATTACGACGGTTCGGCGGGAGGGAACGCCCTCGTCGTCGAAGGGCGAGGTGCCAAAGAGGCCCGGAAGCGTCGCATCGTCAATTACTGTGACGTTCTCTGAGGCGATGCGCTCGCCCAGTTTTCCAGCGAGGAAAGACGCGTGCCGATAGATGGAATCGCCGTCCACCGCGTCGAAGATGCTGCCGAGCAGGCTGCGGGCGGTTTGCGGATCGAAGATGACCGGAACTTTTTGCGTGGGAACTTTTCGCGCGCCCAATCGGCGGACGGTTCTTTCGGCGGCGCGGCGTCCGATTTGCGCAGGACTTTCTATCCGCGAATATTTGCGCGCCGAAGAGTACCAATAATCGCGCTCCATGGAATCGCCCTGGCGCGCCACCGGCGTGGTGCTGAGCGAGCAACTACTGGTGCGGTAGGAACCGAGAAATCCGCGCGAGTTTGCGAACAAGCGCTCGCCGGAATAGGCGTCGAAGGAGGCGCCTTCCGAATTGGTGATGCGCGAGTCTGCGGCAAATGCTGCTTCTTCGGCCAGACGCGCTTGTTCGATGCGCGTGTCTGTGTCGATGGCGGCGATGTCGGTGGAGTAGAGTTCGAGATCGCTGGCGAGCGCGCCGAGTTCCGATGCATCCGGCAAACCAGCGTGGGGATCTTCGGTGGACATGGCTGCGATCTCGATCGCGGAATCCACCATTTTGCGGATTCCTTCGCTAGAGAGATCGGAGGTGTACGACGATCCGACTCGACGGCCCACGAGGACACGCAATCCGGCAGCGCGCGATCCGGCGTCCTTCAACGTTTCGAGCGACCGCATGCGGACCATCGCCGAAAATTCCTCGCCTTCGACGACGGTGCATTCGGCATCGGTTGCCCCGCGGTCAAGTGCTAGCCGGATGGTTTGGGTGGCAAGTTCCGGATCGATCATCCCGCAGTGCCGCCCACGGTCATTCGATCCAGTTTGATGGTCGGAATTCCGACGCCCACCGGAACGCTCTGGCCTTCCTTGCCGCAAATGCCGACGCCTTCGTCGAGTTGCAGATCGTTGCCGACCATGCTGACATATTTCAGCGCTTCGGGTCCGTTGCCCGTTAACGTAGCTCCGCGCACGGGCCGCGTGATTTTGCCATCTTCGATCAAATAACTTTCGGACGCGGTGAACACGAAGTTTCCGCTTGTGATGTCGACCTGCCCGCCGCCGAAACTGGCGCAGTAGAGGCCGCGCGGCGTGGATCGTACGATATCGGCGGGATCGCTTTCACCAGCGAGCATGAACGTGTTGGTCATGCGCGGCATCGGGATGTGTTGATA
>DATGIH010000265.1:0-30746 GCA_035295865.1 Bryobacteraceae bacterium | reverse complement strand
CATGGCGCGCCGCTTAATGAAATCGAGCCGCAAACGGGCGCCACGCCCATCAACGAGGCCGCCTTCGTTGGTCAAACGAATGTCGTTCGATATTTGATCCAATTCCATCCGGACCTCGCCACTCCCGACAAACGCGGCTATCGTCCGCTCGAAAACGCCATCCGATCCGGAAAAGAAGAATCCGCCGTGTTGCTGCTCGAAGCTGAACCGAACGCCGAACCCGCGAAGTTCCTGGAGCCCGCCATCCGCAAAGGAGAATCGATCTTCGTAGCGGCTCTCCTTCACAAAGGCGCGGCGGCCAACGAGCCACTCCCGTCCGGATTAACTCCGCTCGACCTGGCCGCATCCGCGGGATCGGCAAAAGTCGTGCAAGTCCTCTTGGAAAACGGCGCTGATGCCAACCTGAGCGGCAAAACGGGCACCACTCCGCTCGAAGATGCGGCGCTCAAAGGATATCCGGCGGTAAGCAGCCTGCTGCTCGACCACGGAGCGAATGTAAATCAACTGAATGCCGGCTCCGGAACAACCGCCCTCTATGCTGCCGCATCGTTCGGGAAAGCCGAAGTGGTAAAACTGCTCCTCGATCGCGGAGCAGATCCAAATCTCTGCGGAGCGAACCGCAAGAGCGCATTCCAAGCTGCGCTGGACAACGGCTATCCGGATGTCGCAGCCCAAATTCAGGCCCGCGGCGGGTCCAGAGCCTGCACTCGCTAGCCACAAGCCCCGGCGGCCCGAGCGCCGCCAAACACGCTACACTGAATTTTTAGTTCACTTGGAGGAGTCTTGCGAATGCGAAATACGTTCTTGAGCTTGGGCGCCGGTGCATTATTGCTTGCCGGATTGCTTACCGCCGCCGATACCAAAGGCGATTCTGCGAAGGGCAAAGAAGTCTTCGAGCAGTGCGGCGTCTGCCACAACACGGACACCGATGAAAAGAAGATCGGCCCGTCGCTCAAAGGACTCTACAAACACGACAAGCTGAAGAACGGCAAAAAGGTCACCGACGAAAACGTCAAAGCCATGATCAACGCCGGCGGCAACGGAATGCCTGCGTATGCCGACCTGCTCTCGGAAGCTGAGAAGGCCAACGTCATCGCTTATTTGAAGACGCTCTAAATCGGACCGCGCGACGGGCATGCTACATTAGTGTTTGTAGGCCCTCCGACACGTCCCCATCGTCTAGCCCGGCCTAGGACACCGCCCTTTCACGGCGATAACAGGGGTTCGAATCCCCTTGGGGACGCCACTTTCCTAACGAAGGCTCTACGCCAAAAACGGGGGCAATCCCGGACTCTGACTGATTAAGCACATAATACCTGGACTCGCATTCTGTAGTTTTCGAAGTTGCGAAACCCGTACGCTTGGCGATTGATCAGTTCCATCTTGTTGTGGAAACCCTCGGTAATTCCGTTGTTGCGAGTGAACCTCCACATGGCAGCGATTTCCGCTGACCAACTGTTCAAAGTTTCCCCGAGTTGGACCAGTTGGGGCAAACCAGCAAAGCGAAGGCAACGGCGAGCGCGAGAGTTTGTTGTCCCACTCGCTTCAGCGACATTTTGAGCGCGGCTTGATTTTGCTGCCGCCGAAGTTCCAGCAAGTATCCGATCGCGGCCAAAGCGAGCGCTGTGGCGATCCAGAATTGCCCACGTAGGGCGAACCACATTGCGCTCGCTAACAAAATCATCTGAAGCAGAAATGCGAGGCGTCGATTGGCGACGTTCACTGGCTTTCCTTTGCTGTTGCGCGCGTCAAGCCGTGCGTGAACGACAAAAATTCCCGCTGTAGCTTGCACTGTGCACAGAAGCCAGAGCAACCAGCACCATCCGGGCACCTTTCCGGGACCCGACAAACAGGCTGCAACGCAAGTGGCCGACAACGCCGCCGCGCTCACTACTTGAAACCAGACAGCTCGCTGCCGGTTTCGAACGTTCACCATCACAGCGAGCGCCGTGAAAGCGGCGGAACCCACGAACAACAAGCCGAAGGCCGCCGGATCGCGTGTCCAAAGCAGCGTTACCCCGCAGGCGGTCAGAACAAGCAGTTCGATCGCGGCAAGCCGCATCGCGCCTCGTGTTTCCGGATGCTCCTGCTTCCATACCCAACGCTGGCGCGCCAGAACAACCAGTGGATCCTTGATCACGAGCGCCACCAAAATCGCGACCAGCGTGACCGCCTCCTGCCAATACACATGCCGGAGCAGCAAAGCCGCGCACAAGAACGGCGTGAGCATCATCGCCGTGGCACCATGCTCGCGTGGAACCAACATCGCCCCGCTTTGTGGCGTATGACGCATGTCCAAAGCCACAATGCAATTCGTAAACCGATTGCCAAGTATCGAAGAACTGGTGAAGTACGCCTGTTTAGACTTTATCGGACCGGGTGAAATGCCCCAACCGCGTGCGGACTTACTTCTTCAAGAACTGCTGGATCGATTTGGTCGCCTGCTTGATGCGATGCTCGTTTTCCACGAGCGCGAATCGGACGTGGCCTTCGCCTAGCGGCCCGAAGCCGATGCCGGGTGACACGCCGACCAACGCTTTTTCCATCAGCAGTTTTGCGAATTCGAGCGAACCCTGCGCCCGGTATTGTTCGGGGATCGGCGCCCACACGAACATCGATCCGCGGGGCGGTTCCACCGGCCATCCGGCGCGCTTCAAGCCCTTGATCAAAAGATCGCGGCGTTCCTGATAAGTGGCGCAGATCTTTTTGGTTGCGCCGCCGCACTCGCGCAGCGCGATGATCGACGCGATTTGAATCGGCTGGAAGATGCCGTAGTCGAGATAGCTCTTGATGCGCGCCAATGCGCCGATTAGCTTGCGATTTCCCAAGCAGAATCCGACGCGCCAGCCGGCCATGTTAAAACTTTTCGAAAGCGAATAGATCTCCACCGCCACTTCCTTGGCGCCTTCAACTTCCAGAATGCTAGGCGCTTTGTAGCCGTCGAAACAAATGTCGGCGTAGGCGAAATCATGCACGATCACGGTGCCGTGCCGCGCGGCCATCTGCACAATGTCCTTGAAAAACTGCAACTCCACCGTTTGCGTGGTCGGATTGTGGGGAAACGAAATCAGAATCATCTTCGGCTTGCGCGACGATTTTTGATAGAGCTGTTCCAGTCCGTTCAGAAACGTCGCCGGATCGGGCATCGGAAGCATGCAGGCGTGGCCTTCCGCCATAATCACGCCGTATTGATGAATCGGATAGGCCGGATTGGGCGACACTACGGCATCGTCCGGACCAATGGTCGCAAAGAGCAAATGCGCGAGCGCGTCCTTGGCGCCGATGGTGACAATGGCTTCGGATTCCGGATCGAGATCGACGTTGTAGCGCGACTTGTAGTGCTTCACGATTTCCAGCCGCAGATGCGGAATCCCGCGCGACATGGAATAACGATGATTGCGCGGATTCTTCGAGGCTTCGATCAGCTTTTTCACCACGGGCTCAGGCGTCGCGCCGTCCGGATTGCCCATCCCGAGATCCACGACATCCAACTGCGCCGCGCGCATTTTCGCTTTCATCTCGTTCACGATGGCGAAAACGTAAGGAGGCAGTTTTTGGATGCGGTAGTATTCGTCCTTAGTCGAAGGCATACTCTATTGTAAGAGAGCATGCTCACCGATTTGGTTCAGATCGAGCGCATCGGCCGCCAAAAGCGAGACGAGAATAAGCGGTTTCGCGCCTACTTCAGCAAGCACCGGCACTCGGATCGGCGCTTGCGCGTCTTCGGCGAAGAAATCCAAGCCCAGATTGATTGCACGGAGTGCGCCAACTGTTGCCGGGTTACCGAGACCGGAATCACCGAGCGCGACATCGCGAAGCTTTCGAAATTTATCGGCGTCTCGCACAACGAGTTCATGCGCGACTACACGATGCAGGCGAGCGACGGCGAACTGATCCTGAAGCGCGACTCGAACGGCTGCGTGTTCCTGAAGGGCAACCTCTGCAGCGTGTACGAAGGCCGTCCGCACAATTGTCAAAATTTTCCGCATCTGGTGCGCGGCGAGGGATCGATCGCCAGCCGGATGTGGGAGTTTGTGGACCGGACCACTTACTGCCCCATCGTCTACAACTGGATGGAAAAGGTGAAGGACGATATTGGCTTCCGGTAGTTCACGACAGCGCATCGGCCTGCACACATCCATCGGCAAGTCGCTCGAGCATGCGGCGCTCACTGCCGCGAAAGTTGGCGGCAACACGTTCCAGATTTTCTCTTCGAGCCCGCGGATGTGGAAAGCTTCAATCCGGACCGAGAGCGAAGTGAAGCTGTTGCACAAGGCACGCGAGCGGCACGATCTTTATCCATTGGTCATTCACGACAATTACCTGATCAATCTCGCGTCGTGCAGCGAGGCTCTTCGGGCGCAATCGGTGGCGGCCTTTCGAGGCGAAATGGAGCGTGCGCTCGCCATCGGCGCGGAGTATCTGGTGGCGCATCCGGGAAATTGCAAAGGCCATTCGGTGGAGCAAGGCATCGAGAGCGTGTCTCGGTCGCTGGCCGAAGCGGCGCGGGGTTTGGATACACGAAAGCTGACGGTTCTACTCGAAAACACGGCCGGATCGGGCGCGGCGCTGGGCAGCAAACTCGAAGAACTCGACCTCATGCGCAAGTTCGCTGGCGAGTTGACGGATCTCGCAATCGGATTTTGCATCGACACTTGCCATTGCCATGCTTCCGGATACGACGTCGCGACGGCGGCCGGACTCCGAAGGACAGTCGCGGAAATCGACCGCGCGCTCGGCATCGAAAATGTCCGAGTGATCCACGCCAACGATTCCAAAACGCCGTTCGGTTCGCGCGTCGACCGGCACGAACAGATCGGACACGGCTATATTGGAGAAGAAGGGTTTCGCAGGATCCTGAACCATCCGAAGCTTCGCAACAAAGCTTTCATTCTCGAAACGCCCGTCGAGAAAGAAGGCGATGACGCGAGGAACATCGAGACACTGAAAAGGTTATGCCGGAAAAGCAGTACGACTTTAAACAGATAGAAGAGAAGTGGCAAGCGCGTTGGCGGGAATCGGATCTTTTCCGCGCGGAAGAGAATTCGTCGAGGCCCAAGTATTATGTGCTCGAGATGCTTCCGTATCCCAGCGGCACGCTGCACATCGGCCACATTCGCAACTACACCATCGGCGACGCGCTGGCGCGCTACAAGCGGATGCGCGGGTTCAACGTGCTGCATCCGATGGGTTGGGATGCGTTCGGACTTCCGGCTGAGAATGCTGCCATCGCGAACAAGCGCGATCCCTACGAGTGGACCCAGTTCAACATCGAAAACATGAAGCGGCAGCATCGCCGCATGGGCTTCAGTTACGATTGGTCGCGTGAAGTCACCACCTGCGATCCTGAATATTATCGCTGGAATCAGTGGTTCTTCCTCAAGATGCTGGAGAGCGGCCTGGCGTATCGCAAGAAGGCGCTGGTCAATTGGTGCAACGAGTGCGGCACGGTGCTCGCGAACGAGCAAGTGGTGGATGGCTGCTGCTGGCGGCACGAAGGCACGCCAGTGGAGCAGCGCGCCATCGCGCAGTGGTTCCTCCGGATCACGAAGTACGCGGACGAATTGCTGAACGAAATCGCCGAGCTGCGGAATGGCTGGCCGGAACGCGTGCTGCTGATGCAGAGCAACTGGATCGGCCGGTCCGAAGGCGCGGAAGTGGATTTCAAGCTGGCGGAGAGTGGTCAGCCGATCCGCGTGTTCACCACGCGCATCGACACGATTTTCGGAGCCGCTTGTTTGATTCTCGCGCCCGAGCATCCAGTGGTCGCGGAGCTGGCGTCGAGCGAACTCGCGGCCCAGGTCAAGAAGATGATCGATTCGCGCGCGGCCAAAGGTCCGGGCGACGTGGAGAAGGAAGGCTTGCCCACCGGCAAGTTCGCCGTCAATCCTTTTAACGGCGAGAAGATTCCGATTTGGATCGGGAATTTTGTGCTGATGGGTTACGGGACCGGCGCAATTATGGCTGTGCCCGCGCATGACGAGCGCGATTTCGAATTCTGCGAGAAGTACGGCATTCCATTTCACGCCGTGATCGAACCGGCGGATGGGTCCGAACAGAAGCTGCCGTTCTTAGAGGACGGCCGCGCTAAAGATTCGGGCGAGTACTCGGGTCTCGCAAGCGAAGAAGCGCGCCGCAAGATGACCGCGAAGGCGGAAGCGGGTGGCTTCGGCAAAGGCGCGATCACGTATCGCATCAAGGACTGGGGCATCTCGCGGCAGCGTTATTGGGGCACTCCGATTCCGGTGATCTATTGCCCGACGTGCGACATCGTGCCGGTTCCCGAAAAAGATCTGCCCGTCGTGCTGCCGCTCGGGATTCCGATCACGGGCAAAGGCAAATCGCCGCTCGAAAATGTTCCTGAGTTCATGAACGTGAAGTGTCCGAAGTGCGGCGAAAATGCCCGGCGCGAGAGCGACACCATGGACACGTTCATCGATTCGTCCTGGTATTTCTATCGCTACTGCGATCCGCACAATTCGAGCGCGCCGTTCGATTCGGCAAAGATCGCGTACTGGTTTCCGATCGACCAGTACATCGGCGGAGTGGAGCATGCCATCCTGCATCTCATCTACTCGCGCTTCTGGACCAAGATGATGCGCGACATCGGGCTGGTCAAGAACGATGAGCCCGTAGCCCGCCTCTTCACGCAAGGCATGGTGATCAAGGATGGCGCGAAGATGTCGAAATCCAAGGGCAACGTGGTGAGCGCCGATCAGATGATGGATCGCTTCGGCGCCGACACGGGCCGTGTGTTCGAGCTGTTCGCAGCGCCTCCTGAAAAAGAGATGGATTGGACCGATGCGGGCGCGAATGGAGCATATAGCTTCCTCGGCCGCGTCTATCGCTTCGTCACGCGCAACGTCGGCGGCGGACTCAGCGAGGCTGGTGAAAGCGATCGCCAAGTCCTGCGCAAGTTGCACCAGACGCTGCAGCGCATCACTGACGACTTTGAGAGCCGCTGGCACTTCAACACATCGATCGCTGGATTGATGGAGCTGATGAACGTGCTCATCGAAAACGAGAAACAGATTTCGAAGCCCGTGATGGCCGAAGTTCTGGAGAAGTTGACGCTGATGCTGGAACCGTTCGCGCCGTATCTCGCCGAAGAGCTTTGGGAAGAGCAGGGCAAGCCCGCTCCGCTGTTTCATCATGCCTGGCCGGAATACGATCCGGCGCTCGCGAAGGAAGATGAAGCCGAGATCGTGATCCAGATCAATGGCAAAGTGCGCGGACGTGTGTTCGTGGCATTCGGCACCGCGAAAGAAACGCTCGAGAAACAGGCCCTTGGCGACGTGAAGATCCTGCCGCTGCTCGACGGCAAGCAAGTGGTGAAGGTGATTGTGGTTCCGGACAAATTGGTGAACATTGTTGTGAAGTAGGAGGCGAAATGAACACACCCGATCGACGCGATTTTCTGAAATCCGCCGGAGCCGCGGCGCTTACCACGTCGCTCTTCACCGGCAAGGTGCGCGGCGCGAACGACAAGATCGCTGCGGCATTCATCGGTATGGGCAAGATGGGCCGCGCCAATCTGCATTTCGCCATGTACCAGGAGAACCTGGTCCCAGTGGCGGTGTGCGACGTGTTCCAGCGCAATCTCGACTGGGCCGTGCGCGACAGCAAGAACCAGGCCAAGCCCGTGAAGGATTTTCGTGAGATCCTGGCGGACAAATCCATCGACGTCGTTTGCATCTCAACACCCGACCACTGGCACGCCTACATGACCGTGGAAGCCTGCAAAGCCGGCAAAGATGTCTACGTCGAAAAACCGATCTGCGTATCGGTGGACGAAGGCGTGAAGATGGTGGAAGCCGCGCGAAAGTACAAGCGTGTAGTACAAGCCGGCACCATGCAACGGTCGGCCGCGCACTTCAAGAAAGCCACCGACATCATTCGCTCCGGGGAGCTGGGCAAGATCTCGTACGTGCGCACGTGGAACTACGGGAACGACGATCCGGCAGGCTACGGAAATCCGCCGGATGCCGAGCCGCCCGCCACGCTCGATTGGGATATGTGGCTCGGCCCTGCGCCGAAGGTTCCGTTCAACGCAAATCGCTTCGGCGTGGATCCGGCGGACAAATACTTTTCGACATTCCGCTACTTCTGGGATTACGCCGGCGGCATGATGACGGATTGGGGCGTGCACTGGCTGGACATCGTCCAGATGGCGTTTAAAGAAGAAGTTCCGAGCGAAATTACCGCGCTCGGCGGCCGGTACTGGTTGAAGGACAACACCGAGACGCCCGACACGATGCAGGTGACTTACAAATATCCGAGCGGATTTATCGCGAGCTACGAACGGCGCGCCGGCAACGGAAATTCCATGTTCAACAAAACCGGCGGCATCCTATTCTGCGGTAATCGGGGAACCATGTTTCTGGATCGCGGCGGATACAAGATCATTCCCGAGACGGCCGGCCCGGAAGCGAATGTGATTCAACCGGCGGAAGAAAAATCCACGGACTCGGGCAATGGAAAGCACTGGGAAAATTTTCTGCAGTGCGTCAAGACGCGCGAGAAACCCACCAGCGATATCGAGATTTGCCAGCGTTCCACCACCACTTGTTTACTAGGCAATGTCTCGTATCGAAGCAAACTGCGTTTGGATTGGGATGCGCAAAAGTGGACGACACAGCAGAGTGAGGCGCGCAAGCACCTGATCCGGGAATATCGAAAACCCTGGAAATTAGTGGTCTAAATCGGCTGGATTGTACGGCGGCGGTGCAAGCCGCAGGTGTCCGGGAGCGTGAACCGGGCTATCTGCGGATCTGGGGATGCACCGCCACCATTACGTGTCTCTAGAATGTCCCGAAGCGTGCCAAGCCGTCTATCGAGGATTTAGCGTGCCCGCAAATCGCTTTGGCACGGTTTACCGTCAGACCGCATTCCGAGCCGGTAAAGGACCGAAAAACGGTAAGTTTCACAGCAGCCGAAAGTTAACTTCCACCGTGGCGCTGGTGACCACCGGTTTTCCATCCTGATAACCCGGTTTGAAGCGCCATTGCTTCACAGCATCAATGGCTTTTTCCTCCAGGCCGAGGCCCGGGCTCTGAACAACGCGAAACGCGCGCGGGTGTCCGGACGCGTCCACTTCAATTGCCAGAACTACCATTCCGGAAAACTTGGCTTTGCGCGCGTCTTCGGAAAATTCGGGCTCCACTTTGTAGATCAATTGCGGCGCAGTGACGCGATGAGTAGACCCCCGTGTGATGCCCGGAGTTCCGTTCGGACCGTTTCCGATTCCGGGACCGCAGCATCTATCGCCGATTCCATCGCGGCCATGCATGCCGAGCGCGCCGACCGGGAGGCTGCTCAATGGATCGCCGATCTTGCTTGGATCGATCTGAACGGTGGGGGAGTCGAAGGCGACGGAAATCGCCATGGGAAGTTTCGGATCGTGCGTCGTTGTTGGCGGGATGAACGTGTTCCGGGCGCGTGGTGGCGGCGCTCCATGGCGGGCGGGGAGTTCCGTTTGATTGCTGCCGCCCTGGTGTTGTTCGCCTTGATTCAGATACACGCGCGGCAACGGCGCCAGCGGGATGAACTCCCGCTTCGGGACATCCGGCGCGGGAGGCGGCGCGAAAGAATGCGACGTGAGCAGAACGAGAAGGATCACCGCTGCCAGATGCAGGCCAACGGAAAGCGTTTGCGATTTCGCCGTGGGCATGTTGCGAGAGATGCATTTTGGAAACCGCCGTCTAAGTCGATGAATTGGAACAAACGCCGTCGCAGAGATCTGGAGCGCCGGTTGCTCACCTGTGCGGTTGATTCAACATAGTGGTTGCGCTCGCTTGCGCGCGCGGTTCAGTTAGGCAGTGGCGAGCGACATAATGCGCTCCTGTGTCGCTTCTTCACGGCTGAGAATTCCGGCCACACCGCCGTCGCGCAACACCAGAATTCGATCCGAGCAGCGCAGCAGCTCCGGCAGCTCCGAGCTCACTAGAATAATTCCCTTTCCAGCGGCCGCGAGCTTATCCAAAACTTCGTAGATATCTTGTTTCGCCCCGATATCGATGCCGCGCGCTGGATCGTCCAGGAACAGAACGTCCGGATCGGCCAGCAGCCAGCGGGACAGCAGAACTTTTTGCTGATTGCCGCCGCTCAACGTGCTTACCGGCACATCGGCCGATCCTGTCTTCAAGCGCAGCGTCTTATGGACTTCGCCGGTTTGACGGCGTTCCGCGTCTCGCTTAACGAAACGAAGAACCTGCAGGCGCTCCAGCACCGTGAGCGAAGAATTTTCCATCACGGACATTTGCGGCATCAGGCCTTCGAGTTTCCGGTCGCCCGGCACCAAGCCGAGGCCTTGTTTTAAAGCATCCGAGGGGGAGCGGGGCGCGAAGGGCACGCCATTGAATTCCACCGAACCATCGACAATTGGATCGAGCCCGAACAGCGCGGCGCCCAGCGAACTGCGCCCGGAGCCTACCAGGCCCGCGACGCCGAGCACTTCGCCTTCGTGCAATTCAAAGCTGACGTGATTCAGTTTCGTAGTGGAGAGCGACCGCACTTTCAGCAACGGTGACGCCGATGGAGAGACCACCGGACGCATGGTTTCCTGCAGTTCGCGCCCCACCATATCGCGAATAACCTCGGCCACGCTACAAGCCGCGGCGGCGCGCGTGCTGATCCGGCGGCCGTCGCGCAGAACCGTGATGCGATCGGCGATGCGAAAAATCTCTTCCATCTTGTGCGAGACGTAAATAGTCGAAACGCCCGATTGTTTGAGCGAGCGGATCAGTTCAAACAGCGTGCTGGCGCCGTCGTCGGAAAGCGAACTGGTCGGTTCATCCATGACGATCATTCGCGCATTCATGCCGAGCGCTCGAGCAATGGCCACCAGTTGCATCTGTGCGATCGAGAGATCGCGCACCAGACGGCGCGGCGCACAGTGCGTTAATCCCACCTTTTCGAGCAGCGGCGCACAAAAACGATCCATTGCGTCCTGCGGCACCAATACGCCGCGCTCGGCATGCACATTGCCGATGACGATGTTCTCCGCGACGGTAAGATGCGGGAAAAGATCCAGCTCCTGAAAAATAATCCCGATGCCGCGGCGTTGCGCGTCCAGCGGACTCCTGAGAGCAACCGGCGATCCGCCGAGATACACCTCGCCCGAATCGGGACGAACAACTCCCGCGATCACTTTACCGAGCGTGCTTTTGCCCGCGCCGTTTTCTCCACACAATGCATGAACCTCGCCCGCGAGCACACTCAGGCTCACTTCGGCGAGCGCTTGCGTACCGTCGAAGTGTTTGCTGATGCGCTCCAGCCGCAGCAGTTCGTTCATTGGCTATTGGAACGTGAGCCGGTCATACATCTTTTGCGCGTTGTCCGGAGTAATGATCTCCGTCGGCAGCATGTACTTCTTGAGCGGCTTGAAATTCGGGTCGCGCAGGATTTTGTCGCCAATTTCCATCGCCATGTCGACCGCGAGCGGATAGTAAAACGTCGCCGCTAGCACGCCGTCCATCACCTTCTTGATGCCGCCTGCCGGGCCGCCGAGTCCGTCCACGCCGACAAAGAACATCGATTTTTCTCGACCCAACTCCTGCGCCGCCAGATAAGCGCCCACGGCCATCGGATCGTTGTGGCCATACACGGCATCAATCTCCGGCTGAGCGCGAAGGATCTCGAGCATGCGCTCGCGGCCTTTCGCTTGCAGCCAATCCGCCACGGCTTCGTGCACCACCTTCACATCTGGATATTGCGCGAAAACCTCGTGTGCGCCTCCATACCGGTTGATTTCGCCTTCCACGCCGAGCAGCCCGCGAATTTCGACGATCTTGCCTTTTGGCTTGCCGTTTTTCTTCGAAAGCTGATCCACGATGAATTGACCGGCCATTTTTCCGATCGCCCGGTTATCGCAAGCGATATATGTTGTGTAGTTCGGCTCGGCGATATCGCGCTCGAGGCAGATGGTCGGAATTCCCGCGGCTACCGCTTTGCCCATCACGGCGGTGAGCGGTGCGCGCTCATTCGGCGCCACAATCAGCAGATCCGGTTTCTGCAGAATCAGCGTTTCGATCTGCGCGATCTGTTTGCTGTTGTCCTGCTGGCCGTCGGTGATGGTGAGCTTAATATCCGGCTTCTTGGCGCAAATGCGGGTGAGCAGTTCGTTCTGCGCGGAGCGGTACGGCTCGGCGTTGTTGCATTGACTGAACGCGACGAAATACGTCTTCGCGGCGGGCGCGGAAGGCTTGGAACATCCGGCGAGTAGGCAGACTAAGCCGGCGAGGGCCAAATAGTTTCGCATTATGTCGATTCTCTCTTCCTGAATCCAGCGGCGTTGAATTGTTGAATCCAAACCGCGGCGATAATAATGACGGCTTTGAGCATCATCTCTGTATTGCTATCCACATTGTTGAGACGCAGCATGTTGGTGAGAATGCCCATGATCAAAGTTCCGATCAGCGTGCCGGTCATGGATCCTTTTCCACCGGCCAAACTCGTTCCGCCGATCACCACAGCGGCGATGGCTTCGAGCTCATAGGATATCCCGGCGTTCGGATTGGCTTGATGATTTTGCGCCGCGTAGATGATTCCAGCCAGCCCGGCTAAAAATCCGCACCATGTATAGACGTAGATCTTGGTCCGCTTGATAGGCAAGCCAGCGTAGAGCGCTGCCGTTTGATTGTCGCCGATGGCTCGGACGCGCCTGCCGAAAACGGTTAGCGAGAGAAGCACGGAAAAGACCGCGAACACGATCGCAAACATGATGATCACGGTGGTTTTGTCCGAACCCAGTCGAGCGAAAACAGAGCCCGCGTCGGACCCGAATCCGAAATCGATGTTGGTGTTGTTGGTGAGGCGCCGTGCCAGGCCGCGAACTCCAATCATGGAAGCGAGAGTAACGATAAATGGTTGGATGCGCAGGTTCGCGATCACTAATCCGTTGAGCGCGCCGACCAGCGCCGATCCGGCCAGCGCACACACAATGGCGAGCCAAATTTTACCGGACGAGGTTAGGCAAAGTCCGGCAAGCGAGGTAGAGAGCGCGAGCGTACTGCCCACGCTCAGATCGATGCCTGCCGTGAGAATCACGAGCGTCATCCCCACTGCCATGATTCCGATTTCGGAGACCTGGCGCAGAATGTCGGTGAGGTTCCCGGCCTGGAGAAAGATCCGGTCACCAGCTCCGGTGCGAGGGCTCGTGAGGATCGCCAGAAGAACGATGATCAGAAGTCCCAAACCGCTTTGCAGGCTGCTGAGGTTGAGGCGTGGTGGCCGAAGCATTCGGAAGTGTGACTTATCATCTCACCACAACCGTAGGGCAAGCCTCCGGCTTGCCGATAGCTTTGGGGTACTAAACCGCGCGTGCTACTTGGCCGGAACCAAAACGCGCCAGCGTCTCCCGCAGCGCCGCGACATTGATCGGCTTCGTGAGATATCCGTCCATCCCGAATTGCAGGCAACGCGCCTCATCGCCGTTCATGGCGCTTGCGGTCATGGCGACAATCGGTACGTGATTTCCCGCGGCCCGAATCTGGGCCGTGGCCTGCAGCCCATCCAGAACCGGCATTTGAACGTCCATCAATATCAGATCGAAATGTTGGCCGCTCGCGGCAGCTACTGCTTGATTTCCGTCGCCCACCACGACGATGCTATGCCCATCGCGGCGCAGAAGTTCCGACGCGAGCCTTTGATTCACGATGTTGTCTTCCGCCACCAGAATCCGCAAGGGCCGCGCTGCAAAATGCGATCCAACCGCCGCAGCCAGTGCACCCACTTCCATCGAGTACTCCGGGGCAACGGGCGTCTGAGCGGGCGCGGCGTTGAGCCGTACGGTGAAATGAAAGGTGCTTCCTTTCGCGACCTCGCTGTCTACTCCAATCTCTCCGCCCATCAAATCCACGAGACGCGCGGAGATAGTCAGGCCTAGTCCGGTGCCACAGTACCGCCGCGTCGGCGATCCGTCCGCCTGACGGAACGGGTGGAAAATCAACTGGCGCATCTCTGCCGGGATTCCAATGCCGGTATCCGTCACTTCGACACGAAGAACCATTTCGGAGCCGGAGCAGGTCTCGGTCCTCGCTTTGATGGAAACGGAACCGGAATCCGTAAACTTGATTGCGTTCCCGATCAGGTTCACCAGCACCTGGCGCAGCCGCAACGGATCTCCGATGGCTGCGTCCTGAATATTGGGAGCAATCGCGGCGTTGAGCCGCAGTCCTTTGGCTTTCGCCGGTACTTCAAACATCCGCACCGCCGCGCCGATGCACTCGGATATGGAAAAAACCACAGGCGCGAGGTCCAGTTTGTTGGCTTCGATCTTCGAAAGATCCAGGATGTCATTCAGCAAAGTCAGAAGAGAATCCGCCGAGGACTTCGCCATACCCAGGTATTCTTTCTGCTCTCGAGAAAGATTGGTGGCGAGGGTGAGATCGAGCATTCCGAGCACGCCGGTCATGGGAGTTCGAAGTTCGTGACTCATATTCGCGAGAAACTCGCTCTTGGCACGATTTGCACTATGTGCGGATTCCTCTGCGCGGCGGCGTTCTACCATTTCTTCTTCCAGGCGTCCATTTACCTCGCGCAGGGCTTCGCGTTGCCAGTGCGCTTTTAGAGCCAAGTGAACGAACACGCCGAAGACTACCGCGCCGCCGATGGCTCCCAGCAAAGTGACAACGGCCAGCCAGTCCAGCCGGAGATGATTCTTGGCGGCAAACGCCTGCCACAGTCCCACGCGAACGGTAACCAGAAAAATCGCCGCCGAAATGGGTACCCAGGCGGATTCACGGAGGCCGCGGGTGGTAAAGTCCCAAGCCAGGGCTGCGACACCAATTCCGAGGATCAAAAATCCGAGACCGGTGAGAACCGCGACACGCGCAAGTCCGGCCCATGCGAACGCGTCACCATTTCCCCAGACTACGCTGATGGTGCAGGCTGCGCCCACGGCGGCAATTCCCGATCCTGCCGCACCGAGCAACGGCGCGCGATTCGTGAGCCGGCGTATCTGGGCCAGGATCAGGCATCCCGCGAGAAGAATGAAACAGAGCGCGGTAGTCGGAGCCATCCGGCCGGCGGATTTGGTGGTGATGTAGGTCGCTCCCAGAAGTTCATCGATCCCGAAATTTGCATGAAGGAGGAATTCGAAAAAAGTGGCAGCGGCCAAGGGAGCGGTAATGATGGAGCAAACCAGTGTTAACCGCCTCTTGTTTAGCACCACGCCGAGCAGCGCGATTCCGGCCAGGATGAAGCTGGCGGCGGT
The DNA here is from genome assembly GCA_035295865.1 of Bryobacteraceae bacterium. Classification (GTDB taxonomy): domain Bacteria; phylum Acidobacteriota; class Terriglobia; order Bryobacterales; family Bryobacteraceae; genus Palsa-89. The sequence continues at coordinate 15,532 of DATGIH010000265.1, read as the reverse complement.
GTTTCGCTGCATGGGAGCTAAGCCAGGCGCAACCTGCACCAGAACCAGCGAGTGGGTAATCCAGCCGGTGAGCACGGCGAAGCCCAGAAGAATGGAAAGAATGCCGCAAACCGCGGCCGTGATCCTGGGAGTAGTCCACGCTTCTGACTTCATGACATTTCGATCAGCGATCTGAATAGTTACCATCGGCCTTTCTAAATCAAAGCTTTACAGGGATTCTGCGGCGCTTCCTGCCACCTGTAGCCTTCCCAGCGGTGGTGGAGAAAGAAGGTGCGGCGCTCGCCGTATCGGATCTGCGCTCGGTCTGATGGATGCGTACATTGTGAGCCGGGCACTGCAAGACGGATTATTCGGCGTTGGCGCGCTGGATTTTTCCGCGCTCGCCGGTGTCGCATTTGTCCTTCTGCTGACGGCGCTCGTTGCGTGCTATCTTCCTTGACGCGACGCTGCCGAACTTGATCCGATGGCAGCGCTGCGGGGCGAGTACTCCAATCCGGACTGTCATCCACTCTTCACAAAACCGTCCTATTGTTAAGAGGTGCCACGGCGAACCAAAGTAGCGGTGATCGGCGGCGGAATTCTCGGGCTGGCGCATGCGTATGTCGCCGCGCGGCGAGGTCATCAAGTGATTCTGTGCGAACGTGGCCGCTCGGCAACGGGGGCATCCATTCGAAATTTCGGGATGATCTGGCCGATCGGTCAACCGGCGGGCGAGATGCACCAAATGGCGCTGCGCAGCCGCGAGATCTGGCTGAATGTTCTGCATGCCGCCCGTCTGCCTTATCGTCCCACCGGCTCACTCCACTTGGCGTATCGCGAAGATGAGGCGGATGTGTTGCGCGAATTCGCGGATGTCGCGCCGAGCTCCGGATATGCATGCCATTGGCTGGAAGCGTCCGAAGTTCTCGAACGCAGTGCAGCCGTTCAACCAAACGGTCTGCGTGGCGGACTATGGAGCGGCACGGAGTTCACGGTGGATCCTCGGTTAGTCGTTACGCGGCTGCCGGAGTATCTGCGCGAGTTGGGAGTGTCGGTGCATTTCTCCAACGCTGTAACGCATATCGATCCGCCGTGGATTGAAACGGGCGCGGGATCGCACGAAGCCGATGTGATCATCGTGTGTTCGGGCGACGATTTCGAGACTCTATACGCGGATGCTTTTCGTGCGAGTGGCGTGACGCGCTGCAAACTGCAGATGATGCGTACCGCACCGCAGCCGGCGGATTGGCAATTGGGTCCAGCGCTCGCCGCCGGATTAACGCTGCGCTTTTACAAGGCGTTCCAAGTGTGCGCAAGCCTGGCGAAATTGAAAGAGCGCGTCGCCCGGGAGCAACCGGAGTACGAGAAATATCTGATTCATATTCTGGCCTCTCAAACCGCGGACGGCGCGATCACTTTGGGCGATTCCCATGAGTACGGGGCGTGCATCGACATTTTCGATAAGCCGGAGATCGACGATTTGATCCTGAGAGAGGCTGAAACATTCTTGCGGCTCCCCGATTTCCGCATCGCGCAGCGTTGGCATGGGGTGTATAGCGTGCATCCGGATAAGCCTTTTTTCGAGGCGGAACCGGCGGCAGGCATCCACATCGTGACGGCGTTAAGCGGGTCCGGGATGACTCTTTCGTTCGGATTAGCGGAGCGCACCATCGCGGGCTTGGATCTGTGAAGCTGCGCGCGGCCATTCTCGATTGGGCCGGGACGCTGGTGGATTTCGGCAGCCGCGCTCCAGTAGCCGCGCTGCAATCGGAATTCGCCGAAGCGGATGTTCCGGTTACCGTGGCTGAAGCCCGCGAACCGATGGGCCTGGACAAGAAGGCGCATATCCGGGCGATCCTCCAGCTTGCGCGGGTTTCGGCAGCCTGGGCTGCGAAGTATGGCAACATCCCGGCCGAACAGGATATCGACAAACTCTACGCGGCTTTCGTCCCCAACCAACTTCGAGTGCTGGCCCACTTTTCGGATTTGCTTCCCGGCGCGGCGGACGCAGTGGCCAGAATGCGTTCCCGAGGTCTCAAGGTCGGAACGACCACCGGCTACAATCGCGCGATGTTGGATTACTTATTGGAGCGCGCCGCCGCGCAGGGCTTTGTTCCGGACTGCGCGCTGTGTCCCGCGGACGCAGGAGCCGGACGTCCCATGCCCTGGATGTGTTATCTCGCGGCCATCAAGCTGGATGTTTATCCGATGTCGGCGATGGTGAAGATTGGCGACACGCCGGCCGACATGGAAGAAGGACGCAATGCCGGGATGTGGACTATCGGCATCACGCGCACTGGCAATGAGGTTGGGCTGACCGAGAAAGAGTGGACCGCTCTGTCCGAAAGCGAGCAAACGGACCTGCTGCGTACCGCCGAACGTCGTTTGCGCGCCGCCGGCGCTCACTATATAGCGTCGAGCATTGCTGAGTGCGACAGCGTTCTCAATGAAATCGAGGCGCGCACATCAGAACCCTAACCCAACCGCGACCGCAAGCGAGCGCTGCCCTAATCTTCGGGGTTGCGCTCCCGCGCGGTCGCGGTTCGGTATGGACGATATTCACGAAGTTGATACCTTCGTCCTCTAGACTGTTTGAATGCGGTTCTGGCAAGCGGTCACCATCGCGCTGCTGATGTCCGGCTATGCCGGCTACTACTTGTGCCGCTCGAATCTGTCGGTTTGCTTGCCTCTTCTGATTCAGGAGATGACCGAGCATGGTATTCCGCGCGACCTGGCCACCACGCGTCTTGGAACCATCGCATCTTTCGGCGTGCTGGCTTACGCGATCGGAAAATTCCCCAGCGGCGGACTGGCCGATTTTCTGGGCGGGCGGCGCAATTATCTTTTTGGGATGGCCGGCTCGGTGCTCTTCACTTTTCTTTTTGCCATAGCCGGAGGAATCCCGCTGTTTACGCTGGCGTGGATCGGTAATCGCGCGGTCCAATCGCTGGGATGGGCGGGCGTGGTGAAAATCGCTTCCAAGTGGTTTTCCTTTTCGACTTATGGCACGGTGATGGGAGTCATTAGCCTGAGTTTTCTTTTCGGAGACGCGCTCTCGCGCCAATTCATGAGCGCGTTAATCGCGCAGGGCTTCGGTTGGCGAGAGGTGTTCTATTGCGCCGGCGGCGTCCTCACGGTCTTGCTTCTGGTTAACTTGCTCGTGCTGAGGGAATCGCCACGTGAGCGAGATCTCCCAGAACCGGCTGTGAATCCGGACAATCTTTTTCGCGAAGAGGGCGAGAAGCATCGGCCGAATACGGTCGGAAAGCTGCTGCGAACGTTCGGCGCAAGCCGCGTGTTTTGGCTGATCTGTATCTTGTCATTAGGAATGACACTGGTTCGCGAAACGTTCAACCTTTGGACTCCCACCTATTTCACGCAAGCCGTTGGCTTGACCACTGCCGATGCCGCGCAAAAAAGCGCGCTCTTTCCATTTTTCGGCGGGATCTCGGTGCTGCTTTCTGGATTCCTCAGCGATCGACTGGGCCGGAGCGGCCGAGCGGCCATTATTCTCTGCGGAATGATCCTCGCGGGAGCAGCCCTGCTGGCTCTGGGTTTGGCCGATTTTAAGAACACGCCGACCTGGCCCGTGGCGCTGGTGTCTACCGTCGCCTTCTTGATCATCGGCCCTTACGCGTATCTCGCTGGCGCCATCGCACTCGATTTCGGGGGAAAGCAGGGCAGTGGAACGGCGTCCGGCCTGATCGATGGCATCGGCTATCTGGGAGGCGTTTTGGCCGGAAACAGCATGGCGAACATCGCGGTAACCTGGGGCTGGAAAGGCGCATTCGCGGTGCTGGCGGGCGTCACGTGGGTTGGGAGCATTGCCGCGGCGCTTTACTTTTTCCACCAAAGACGCCCAAGTGAACAACATTCATGAACATCACCGATCAAATCTTCTCTCTCTTCGAAGCTCGCGGACACGATGCCTACTTCGGCGAAGACGTCTCGCAACAGGAGCACGCGCTGCAAGCGGCTCATCTGGCCGAAGGTGCGAAAGCGCGTCCCGCGCTGATCGTCGCAGCATTATTGCATGATATCGGGCATTTGATCCACGGGCTGCCGGAAAACATCGCCGACCAGGGGATCGACGGCTTCCATGAAACAGCCGGCGCCAAATGGCTAAGCGCCCATTTCGGCCCGGAAGTCACTGAACCAATCCGCTTGCATGTGGACGCCAAGCGCTATCTTTGCGCCACCGACCCGGCGTACCAAGCGACACTTTCGCCCTCGTCCCTCCAGAGTTTGGCGCTGCAAGGAGGTCCGGCGAATTCGGACCAAGTGAGGGAGATGGAAGAGAATCCGTACTTCGCTGGGGCTGTTCTGCTACGGCGTTGGGACGACACCGCGAAGGTCCCGGGCCTGAATGTGCCCGGTTTTGAACATTATAGGAATTTAATTAATTCCCTAGAGACGTGACAGAAACGTTAGAAAACCCGGCAAAAACTGCGTCAGCTAAGCAACTTTTACCTTTTCAGCCCATTGGACCTGAAGTAAATACATTGTGTAACATGAGGTAATCCTTTGGAAGGATGGTTGCAAAAGCAACGGAGAGGAGATCGTCCAATGACACTTCGCAACACACGTGCGTTCCTGGGTGGCGTCATGATCCTGTCTCTGGCAGGAGTGGGCTGCGCGACGAAGAAGAATGTCCGCGAAGCGATTGCACCGGTTCAGGATCAAGCCAACAAGACGCAAAGTCAGGTTAGCACTTTGCAAAAGCAAACCGATGAGAACAAACAGTCCATCGGTGACCTGGATCGTCAGGTAGCAACTGCTGATGAAAAAGCAGTCGATGCAGGTAAGAAGGCTGCCGAAGCCGCTGATGCGGCTGCGAAAGCCAACGCCGCTGCAGCGGAAGCCGCTCAGCGTGCCGATGCTGCCAATACTGCGGTTCAACAGACACAGTCCAAGCTCGATACGTCTCTACAGAATCTGGATAACTATAAGCTCGTTTCCACACAGCCGGTTTACTTTGGCCTGAACCGCACCACTCTGACCAAAGACGAGCAAGCGAAGCTGGATGAGGCGGTCCAAAAGATGAGCAATATGAAGATGTACCTGGTGGAAGTGGAAGGCTTTGCTGACCGCAGCGGCCCCAGCGCGTACAATCGCGAGCTGAGCCGGAAACGGGCAGATGCCGTTGTCCACTACCTCGCCGTGGAGAAGAACATCCCGCTGCGTTCGATTCGTGAGCTGGGCGTCGGATCGGACTTTCCGAACGCCGACAACAAGACTCGCGCGGCACGCAAGGAAAATCGCCGGGTGGATGTGAAGATTTACGCCTTGGACGTCACCGGCACCGCGACCGGCGAGTCCTCCATGAATACGGCAAAACCGTCGTCCGGTCAGTAAGTTGGTTTGATTCGGGGGCGGTTCTCCGTAGGGATCGCCCCTGCTCCCTCCGTTACTTCCGCAAGCTCGCCACTAAATCATGCGAGAGAACTTCAGCCCGTTCCGCTAAGCTATTCGCTGCCGCCAGATCATCCTTCCTTTTTTCCTGCGCTTGCGCCATAAAATTCTGGATCTGCACTACAGTAGCCTCCTGTTCCTTGGTGAGCTGCCGGGTAGCAATGTAATCCAAACTCGCTTGCGCATGGGCCAACCGGAGATCAATGGCCGATTTCAGTTGCTGCTGCTGATCCGGCGTAAGGATATCGCCCAAGCGGGGTGGTTCCACCGGCGCAGGCGTAGGTGTCGGCGCTGGGGTTGTAGTTACGGGAACCGAAGGGCGCGGTGCTGCGTGTTTTGGCGGCGCGGGCTGGTCGGCCGGTTTATTCTTTTGATACTTGGATTCATCCTTCGCCGGTTGCGTTTGAATGGGGGCGGGCGCGGCAACCGGTGGTGCCGCCGGAGTAGTAAGCGGCTCGCTGGGCGCGGCCGGCGGTGGAGCGGGTTCTACAGCGGGCTGCGTCACTGGCTGAGAGGGAACAGGCACGGCAGCAGCTTTTTTATGGCAGGATGCTGTAAATACCAGTAGAGCGGCAATGAATATCCGACCGACAAAGTCACGAAGAGGTTGTGGCTGAAGTGCGCGCTTCACCGTGATAATCCGTCATCCCCGGAAAACGCAGCCGGAAAGTCGTGCCTCTCCCAGGCTCACTGACAAAATCGATTGTACCACTGTGAAGTTGAACCACCCGGAAAGTTGTTGCCAACCCGATTCCAGATCCCTGGGGTTTGGTGGTGAAGTACAAATTGAAGATGCGATCCTGAACGTCGGCGGGAATGCCTACGCCGCCGTCGGCGATACGAACCTGGCAATCGTCGCCAACCCACTCGGTCTGAATGAGCAGTTTTCCACCCTGGGGCATCGCTTCCAACCCGTTATTGACCACGTTCAAAACCGCTTGTTTCAAAAGATCCGGATCCCCATTCAACCAAAGTCTGCCCGTTAGCTTGGTTTCAATCTGAACATTCTTGGCTTCGGCATGTACGGAAACCAGCGCGACCACCTGCTTCACTAACTGGTCTAGATCCACGGGCACGGCTTGGAGTTCAATCGGCTTGTTGAAAGTAAGGAATGTTTTGACCACATTGTCCAACCGTTTGATTTCGCGCGCGATCACGTCCACTTCGGGTTGTTCTGTTTCGAGGCGTGACCGCAGCACCTCCAGATGTAACGCAATGGCATTCAGCGGATTCTTGATCTCATGCGCGACGCCGCCGGTGAGCCTGCTAATCGCAGCGAGGCGGGATGAGACGTCGAGCTGACGTTCCAATTGCCGGCGACTATCCACGTCGCGCAATTTCACCAGCGTTCCCATTTGATCCTGGCGCGGACCTTTGCGCAAAACCTCTACGCTGACCAACAGACGGACGTTCCCCGATCCGTTGGAGCCGGCGCCATCACGCGCGATCGTGACCGGCTGCGCTTGCACGGACTCGCGGGTTTCCACGGCTTGCGCGATCACGCCGCCCAGAAGAGTGGTGCGCGGAAAGACGTCCTCGATCGATTTGCCGATTAACTGCTCGTGACTTCTTCCAAGAATACGTTCGGCGGCTTCGCCCGCCATCGCCAATCGGCCGGTGTTGTCGAAAAACAACACGGCCTCTTCGAGTTTTTCCAGCAATTGCTCTACGTTACTGCGCAGATCGAGCGCGTCTTGCCTTGCGCCGCGAAACTGTTCCCCCAAAAGGCTCAGCTTCGAATGAACCACAGCGAATTCGCTCGACTCCCGCTGCAGCGGAAGGACAGCTTTATCGAACTGTCCGGCGCGAATCATGTCGATGCTGCGCGTGAGCCGCTCCAGAGGGTCGAGCATGACGTTGGGCAATACGGACCCCAGAAAGATGGCGATGAAAAGCGCGGATGCAAACGTCAGCCCGAGAATCTTGAAAGTGGGATAGACGTCGTGTTTCAGGAAGACGGATTGGATCAGGACCGTGATATTGAAAAGAACGACCTGCTGATTGTTGGCCGAGATTCCCACCGGTAATGTGGTGGAATAATCCTCGCGGCGAGTCATGAGGTCGCGCAGATTTTCCATCCAGCTACGGCCATCCAGGGCGCGGAAATCGTGGACGGGCGAGAGTTTTAGTCCGGGGAGCGCTGGGCCCGAGGAAGCCAACACTTGGCCTTGGTCATCAGTCAGGATGATGTCCGCCACCAGTTTGGAGTCGCCTAGAGTGCGCTTCAGCATCGCGGTGACGCTGGGGTCGCTCCGGATGATCTCGGTCCAGGCGTGCTTCCATTCGTCGAGCGTTACCGGCTTTAGGCCGCGAGCTTCGGTCTCGTGCTGCAGGTGATCGGCGAGATTTCCCTTGACATCCTTCGCGATGGAGTCGGCCCGCTCGGACGCGCCGGTGAACGTCATGGTGGTGAAATCGTAGAGATAAAGGGCCGACATGGCAATCACGACCAGCGCGACGAGCGCAACGATCGCGATCCTGAGCCGGGCTTTGATTGACATCTAGGTGAGATATTCGATTCTTCGCGACCTTCTAGGGGGCTGCGGTGCCGGCCTCCGCCTCGGCTGCTCCATACTCCTTCAGCTTGTTGAACAGAGTCTTCAGACTGATCCCGAGGATTTCGGCGGCGCGGGTTTTGTTGTTGCGCGTGTGCTGCAGCGTGATCTGGATCAACAGTTTTTCCGCCTCGCTCACCGTGGTTCCCACGGGAAGCCGTACGGCGTCGGGTTCGGAAATCGGCGCCGCAGGCCGCGAACCGGCTGGTACACCGAAATCGCGCGGCAGGACGTGCTGGGTGATGGTGCCTTCGCCCTGCAGGATTACGGCGCGTTCCAGCACGTTGCGCAACTCGCGCACGTTTCCGGGCCAGGAGTAGCGGGTGAACTGCTCCATCACGTCCGGGGACACATCCACCACGCGGGTGTCATGCTTACGATTCATGGATTCGATCAGCGCTTCGGTGAGCAACGGCAGGTCGCCCTCCCGCTGGCGCAGCGGCGGCAGCATGATTTGAAAGACATTCAACCGATAATACAAGTCTTCGCGCAGTTCGCCTTTGCGCACTGCCTCTTCGATGACTTTGTTGGTGGAAGCGATCACTCGCACATCCACCGCGATTTCCGTTTTTCCGCCCAAGCGCCGCACGCAGGAATCTTCCAAGACGCGCAGAAGCTTCGCTTGCGTTCCGACCGGCATTTCTCCCAACTCGTCGAGCAACAGCGTGCCGTGCTGCGCGAGCTCAAAGCAGCCCGCGCGGCGTTCCACGGCGCCGGTGAATGCGCCTTTTTCGTGGCCGAACAACTCGCTCTCCATGAGAGTCTCGGGCAATGCGGCGCAGTTGATAGCGACGAAGGGACCGCTGCTGCGCGTGCTCAGATGATGGATCGCGCGCGCGACCAATTCCTTGCCCGTTCCGCTTTCGCCGCCGATCAATACCGCGGCTTTCGATGGCGCAATCTGACGGATCAGCGAAAACACTTGCTGCATAGCGGGACAACTGCCGACCAAATCCACCAGAACGCCTTTGTAGGAAAGTTGCCGCTGCAGGCGCTCTGTTTCTTCTTCCAAACGGCTTTGATTGGCCGCGCGCTCCAGCAGGACTTTGAGAGCACTGGCCTGAATCGGTTTTTCGAAGAACCAAAACGCTCCGAGATCGTGCACGGTTTGAACGGCAGTTTCAATATTTCCGAACGCGGTCAAAACGATCGAGGGCGGCGCATCGCCCTGCGCTTGCAGACGCTTCAAGAGCTCGAATCCGTCCACGCGTGGCATCATCAGATCGGTAACCAGCACGTGAACCGGCGCCTGGGCCAATTTTTCCAGAGCTTCCTGCCCATCCGCCGCCGTCTCCACGGCATAGCCCCACGATTGGATCATTTTGGCTAGTCCGGCGCGTTGATTTTCTTCGTCGTCAGCGATCAGGACACGGGTCTGCGGGGCGGAGGTAGCGTTAGCCATCATTACAATCTTAACCGCTCAGCCAACCAGCCGACAGCGCTCGGGCGAAAAGCTGTTCCCCTTGCAGCCAAACCAAGAAACCCCCAGCGTTCTAGTCACGTCGAGTCCCGCTCAAAGCCGCAACCTCAGTCGTTTGTGTTTATCGATTAAGCACGGGATACGCGTGGAGTGAAAGCCGGACCCGCAGCGTGGCAAAGCTCCTTCAGCACACAAAAACCGGCAGGAAGACCGTCCCAAACAACCGCGGTAAAAGCGCTATTTGTCCGATCGCCAGCAAATAAAAGATAGGGCTGGTGTCGGCGACAACCAGACGCATTCAAAAACCCAGTCGTTCCAGGCTTTTTCGCTCGCGTTCCGCGTCGTCCAACGTGTACTCAATCCAGACACCATGAGCCTTGAGAAAACCGTCGAGCTGGAAACTGGTCTCGATTCCTAAAAGCTGTTGCAGTTCGGCCTTGGAAAGGCTGTCGTGCCGGTAGGCCTCGACTGCAAACGCCTCGAGTGCTTGGCGGGGCAGATCGATTCCGGCGGCCGTGAGAACACGAGTCGCTTAATTAGGTGGATTGAATCGGCGAAGTTAGGACTCGAGTTTTTGGATCCGGCGCAGTGGGGCTTGGCAGAGCAAGCCAGCGTTTGATCTCCGGCATGGCCGCCATGGCTGCCTCTTCGCCGAGTTTGATCATCCGGCTTGCGCCCGCGAAAGAATCCCACGACATGTCCGCCACCGGCGGACTGATCACGATGTTGGAATACCGCCGCCAGCTATTCTCCGTGCGCGCGCTCATCAACTGGAAGCAGCGGCTCACTACGGAAAGCATGTTTCCAAAATCTTCGGCGCCTTCCTGATTCGGAATGGAGACCGAAATCACACGGTCCGCTCCCATCTGCAAAAGCGGCGCTGCGGGCACTTCCATGCTCACAAAGCCGTCCACGAGAATACGGCCTTGATAGCGCATCGGGAGAAACAGGCCCGGATAAGAGCAACTCGCCCGGATGGGCGCTATCACGTCGCCCTGCGTATGGAACGTCACGGACTTGCCCTTGGCCAAATCCGTGGCGACGATCGCGAGCGGGATTTTCATATTCTCGAAGCGATTCACTTTGAGCAAGCGCGCGAGAAACGTGATCATCCGATCGTTGCCGGCGAGGCCGAGTAAATTCACGGTCCAACGGGCGACATCACGGAACTTCATGGACAAGGCGACTTGCTGAATCTCATCGGCGCTGGCTCCGCTGGCGAAGGACGCAGCCACCATGGCGCCGGCACTCACGCCCGCCACGGCATGGATCGGGATGTTGTTTTTCTCGAGCGCTCGCAGAACACCGATGTGAGCGATGCCACGCGCGAAGCCACCGCCTAGCGCCAAACCAATCCGCGGGGTTTTCGATTTCACTGGCAACCCGCTTCGGAGCCATTGCGCGGTCGCTTGCCACCACCCCAACGCCGGTTTTATTTCGACGGCGCTCACGTCATTGCCTCCCTGGGTCGCGTAGAATGTTCTCTATACGTGCCCCTACTGCTTAGATGCATTTCGGCTTCCAGAGTAGTCTGCTCTCTGCTCTTAGTAAGTGTAATTTACATTACACCAGTATTCGGGCAGCGGGAATTATCCGGAGTTGCAGAAACCAAGCTCGACCTGGACCGGCTAAACGTCGTAGGCAGCGCTCTGATGATCGCAGCCCATCCGGATGACGAAAACACGGCGCTGTTGGCGTATCTGGCGCGCGGAAGAAAAGTCCGCACGGGATATCTGTCGCTGACACGCGGCGAGGGCGGGCAGAACCTGATCGGCCCTGAGCAGGGCGATGCGCTCGGCGTAATCCGCACACAGGAACTCCTGGCCGCGCGCCGGATCGATGGCGCCGAGCAGTTCTTTACGCGCGCCATCGACTTCGGCTTCACCAAAACGACTAAAGAGACATTCGAAAAATGGGGCCACGATAAGATCTTGAGCGACGTGGTGTGGGTGATCCGCCGATTCCGGCCGGACGTCATCATCCTGCGTTTTACCGGAACGGATCGCGATGGACACGGCCAGCATCAGGTTTCGGCGCTGCTGGGAAAAGAGGCATTTTCGGCCGCTGCCAATCCGCATCGGTTTCCGGAACAGTTGCAATGGGTGGAACCGTGGCAGGCGAAGCGGCTGATGTGGAACACCTTCGCTTTCACGCGCCAGCAGGAAGAGGAAGCGGCCAAACTACCCAATCAGATTCCGGTGGATCTCGGTAGTTACGACCCGGTACTGGGCCATTCTTACGCGGAAATCGCGGGCATGTCGCGCAGCATGCATCGCAGCCAGGGTATGGGCGCGCCGGAGCGCAAGGGCTCCTCCAAGAATTTCCTGGTACTAGTAGCTGGAGAACCTGCCGCAAAAGATCTGTTCGATGGGATCGACACCACCTGGAATCGAATTCCCGGCGGCGAGGCGATTGGACGGATTCTTTCGGAAGCCGCGAGCGATTTTGACCTGGAGCATCCGGACAAAACCGTTCCGGTGTTGCTCGAAGCGCGGCAGGCGCTGGCGAATTTGCACCACCCGCTGGTGGATTTGAAGCGGCATGAGCTGGACGAAGCCATCGTTTCCTGTTCCGGATTGTGGCTGGACGCAACGGCGGACAAATTCGCCGGAGTGCCCGGCGGATCGCTAAAAATCAGTGCGACTGCGCTGAATCGGGAGAATCTTCCGGTAGACGTGGATTCGGTAGACGTAGACGGCATGGCGAAAGCCGCCGCCGATGCAGCGCACGGAAGTCCGCTCGCGTTTAACGAGCCGCATGTTTCCACGCTGACAGTAACTGTTCCGAAGAATGAGCCGGTCTCGCAGCCCTATTGGCTGCGCGAACCCAAGCAGGGCGAGACTTACACCGTGCCCAACCAACTGGACATCGGGAGGGCCGAAAATCCGCCGCTGCTGCGCGCGCATTTTCATTTGCGCGTGGATGGCGAGCAGATCGAAATTGTTCGCCCGGTGATCTATCGCTACATCGCGCGGTCGGAAGGCGAACGCACTCGGCCGGTGATCGTGGAACCGGCTGTTGCGCTACAGCTTTCTGAAGGTGCGCGCGTATTTCCGAATGGCGACGCCAGAAGTATTCACCTACAGGTGGAAGCGAACGAACCGGATGCGTCCGGACGCGTGCGGATTCAGGTTCCGAACGGTTGGTCCGTGGAACCGAGCGAGACGGACTTTAAGCTAGCGGCCGTCGGACAGGAAACGCCGGTGTCTTTCCGCATCACGCCTCCGGCGCACGATTCGAAAGGCACGCTACAAGCTACCGCGAATGTTGGGGAGAACAAAATTGCAGTCGGTATGGAGTTAATCAATTATCCGCATATCCCGCCGCAAGTTTTGTTTCCGGCGGCTGACAACGGCTTAGTACGGACCGACGTGCGATTGTTGGCTAAAACCATCGGCTATGTGATGGGCGCGGGCGACGAAGTTCCGGAAGCGCTCCGCCAGTTGGGCGCCGACGTAGTTCTGTTGAGCGCGGACGATCTGGCGCGCGGCGACTTGGCACGCTTCGATGCAATCGTCACCGGAGTTCGTGCTTATAATACGCGCCCGGATCTTCGCGCCAACCAGCGCCGGTTGCTCGACTATGTCTCAAACGGCGGGACCATGGTGGTGCAGTACAACGTGCTCGAAGGCGGATTTGTCGGGGGCGATCCGTCCAGTGTCGCGGATATCGGCCCGTATCCGATCAAAATCGGTCGCGATCGCGTGACTGTCGAAGAAGCGCCTGTAGAGGCTCTGGTGGATAATCCGGTGCTGCACAAGCCGAATGAGATTACTTCCGCGGATTATACAGGCTGGGTGCAGGAACGCGGTTTATATTTCGCATCGGAGTGGGATCCGAGGTATCAGGCGCTGTTTGAAACGCACGATCCGGGCGAGAAGCCGCTACGCGGCGGCACGCTGTACGCACGTTATGGAAAGGGCGTTTATATTTTCACCGCGTTCTCTTGGTTCCGGCAGTTGCCCGCCGGCGTTCCGGGCGCATATCGAATTTTCGCGAACTTCTTGAGCGCCCGGTAGCGCACGCACTCTTGCGAACACAAGATTAGGAAGAACACGATTCATGGCGTTCCCATGAGTGGGAACGCGGCACGCACGAATGCGTGCGCTACTCATAACGTAATGCCGTGGTTGGATCCACCTTCGCGGCCCGGCGCGCTGGGGCATAACTGGCTGCCAACGCAACCAGCACCAACAAGAATGCTACACACGCGTACGTAACCGCGTCGAGCGAAGCTACCCCGAACAGCCATCCAGCCAGCAGACGCGCTAGGGCGAACGAGATGGGTAATCCAATTCCTAATCCGAGAGTAAGAAGCCACATGCTTTGACCGAGCACGATCCTCAGCACGTCGCGCAGATCCGCGCCGAGCGCCATGCGAATGCCTATTTCCTGGGTTCGCTGTCCCACCGTGGATGAGATCACGCCTCCGATTCCCACTGACGCGAGAATCAGCGCGGTGATGGCGAGCACGGCAATCAAGATGGACGGGACGCGGCGCCATACCAGCGTGGGCGATTTCGATATCACCGCGTCCATGGTCATTACATCCTCCACCGGTGTTTCCGAATCAAGTTGCCGAACCACCGCGACCACGCCGGCGATCAAGCGCGTTGGTGCCACCGCCGTGCGCACCACGACGCTCATTTCGAGTTGCGGATCCTGCGCAAACGGAACGTACACATCCGGAGCGGACGGCAAATCCAGCCCGGAGTTGCGGACGTCCGCCGCCACGCCTACGATCTCGCGCGGATCGTTGGATTCACGCCACACGGTGAGTTTTTGCCCGATCGGATTCTGGCCGGCAAAAAAAGTATTCGCGATCGTTTCGCTAATGATGACGACTTTTGGGCTCCGCTCATTGTCCGATTCGCCAAATACCCTGCCGCGCAAGAGCGGCACTCCCATGGTTGTGAAGTATTCTTTTCCGATAGCGAGGCAGTTGGTGGTGGGCATCCTCCAGCCAGGCATGTTGCGATCCACGATGGTGAACGTCGTTGGATAGCTGCGTCCGCTTAGAGGAAGCACCGATACGGTGCTCGCGTCCCGCACGCCCGGGATGGCGCTTAGCTTGCGGTGCAGTTCATCGTGAAAGGCAATCACTTGATGCGAGTCCTTGTGATTGACGGGAGCGAGCGCCAGGTGCAGGGTCAAAAGATTTTGCGGATTGAATCCGGGACGGACATCCAACACGTGCCGCAGGCTGCGGAGGGCAAGCCCCGAGCCGATCAGAAGAACGGTGGAGAGCGCCACTTCGGCAATCACCAGGACGGCGCGCAACCGGCCGCCGGAGCGGCCCATAGTGCTCCCGCGCCTACCGGATTGCAGCGCGGTTTGCGGATCGCGCCGTGCCGCGTACAGCGCAGGCACGAGGCTGCACACGATCATCGACAACACACAGATCAGAATGGTGAAACCTAGCACATTGGAATCGATCGAAATCGATTTCAAATAAGGAAATCGGTTCAGGATTTCGTTGGGCATGGCTGCGGTGATTACCGACAAGCCAGCGTGCGCCGCCGCGAGACCCAAAGCAGCAGCGGCGACGCAGAGGAGCAGAGTTTCCGTCAGAAGCTGTGCCATCAACCTCCAGTGGCCTGCGCCCAGAGCCGCCCGAACGGCCATCTCACGCTGGCGCGGAACGGAACGGGCCAGAAGCAGGTTCGCGACATTTGCACATGCAATGAGAAGCACCAGCGCTACGGCTCCGAACAGCAAAAAAAGCGCCGGGCGCGATGGCGCGGCAAGCTGGTCATGCAAACGAACCAGGCGGATGCCCCATCCCGTGTTTGTCTCAGGGTGATCCTTGGCCAGGCGCTGAGCCAGAACATCCATTTCCGATTGTGCCTGCGTCAGCTGGTAGGCAGGTTTCAACCGGCCAATCACCCGCATCCAATGCGCATAACGATCGTCCTCGTGACCCGGCGGCAGAACCAGCGGAACATAGAGCTGCTCAGAAGCGGCTAAGGCGCCTGGCGGAAGAACGCCGACGATCAAGTATCGATACGCATCCAGCGTGATCGCCGTGCCGACAATCGCGCGATCGCCGCCAAAGCGGCGCTTCCAAAACCCGTAAGTGAGGATTGTGACCGGAGTCGCATCGGCTAGATCTTCGCCCTTCCGAAAGCCGCGGCCCAGCATTGGCTGGACACCGAGCAGATCGAAG
>DATGIH010000264.1:0-9795 GCA_035295865.1 Bryobacteraceae bacterium | reverse complement strand
CAGTTCAACGATTTCGGCCTGGTGGCCATCACGCGTAAGCGCGTGAAGCAAAGCCTGGAGCGCTCGCTCTGCATGCCGTGCCCGCATTGCGACGGCGCCGGATATGTGAAGAGCGTTCAGACCATCGTGGGAGAAATTCTGCAGGAGGCGCACAAGATCGGTTCCACCATCGAGGGAAAAGAGGCGGTGCTGCGCGTGCATCCGGAGGTCGCGAAGCTGCTCAAATCGAATCAGAATAAGTATCTCGAGGAACTGGAAGAGATCCTGCGCCGGCCCGTGCTGGTGCGCGGCGATGCGCTGCTGCATCACGAAAAATTCGACCTGACCTAGGTGCGGCGTGGGTACCTACGCACATCCTGAAGTCTTGGTGACAACGGACTGGGTGGCGAAGCACTCCGCCGATCCGAACATTCGCATAGTGGAAGTCGACGTCGACACCAAAGCCTACGACGACGGGCATCCACCTGGCGCGATTGCGTGGGCATGGAATACGGATCTGTGCGACACGCTGGTACGCGACATTCTGTCGAAAGAGCGCTTCGAGTGGTTGATGAATCGGTCGGGCATCGAGAACGATACGACGGTGATTCTCTACGGCGATAACAACAACTGGTTCGCGGCGTGGGCCTTCTGGGAGATGAAAGTCTACGGTCACGCTGACGTTCGAATCATGGATGGCGGACGGCGAAAGTGGATTGCCGAAGGGCGCGATCTGGATCCGAAACCATACACCGCCGCGCCTGCCGCGCGTCCATACATCGCAAAAGCCGCCGATCTTTCGCTGCGGGCGTTTCTTCCGCAAGTGCAGCAGGCGCAGAAGAACGCGAGCGCGGTGCTGATCGACGTTCGCAGTCCGCAGGAATTCACCGGCGAGCTAAAAGCGCCGCCCGGATTGGCGGAAACCTGCCAGCGCGGCGGCCACATACCCGGCGCGCATGGGGTGTGCTGGAGCAACAACACGAATCCAGACGGAACGTTCAAGCCGTTCGACGAATTGCAGAGAATCTATGGCGAAGCGGGCATCACCGCAGCGACGCCGGTGATCACATATTGCCGGATCGGCGAACGATCCAGCCATACCTGGTTCGTGCTGAAGTATCTGTTGGGCATTCCAAACGTCGCCAACTACGACGGTTCTTGGACCGAGTGGGGCAATCTGGTGGGAGCCCCAGTCGCGGTGGGTATATGATCCGGAAGATTGCGCCGCCGGTCTACGCTATCGTCGCCGACGCGCTCTACGCCGAGTACGCAACCCGCGGCATCGAGTTTCCGCGCGCGCTCGACGATCTGCCGTGGAACAGCCACAGATGGACACGGATAAAACAAGAATCCTATCCGTGTTTATCCGCGGCCAAATGAATTCTTCAGAAGCTGGAACCGCAGCGCGAACTGCATAATCTTTGGGTCGGCCGCGAACTAATTCGGCGGCACGAGGTGGCGAAGGAAATCCGGCTCCATAACTGTGTTCGAAGAAGGAACAATCAGCCCAATGCGCACGATTTAGAATCGCAATTCTGCGGAGATCGGAAAATGATCGGACGCGTGAATGTCACGCCGCACCGCGGCGCCTTCGCACGTCATGGGGCCTTTGACGAACACCCAATCGAGCGCACCGATCAAAATGTGGGTCCGGATGCGGCGGTCCCCGAAGCAACTCGTGAATCCCGCCTGCCGCATGCGCGTGATCAGTGGAGAATGCAGATACATGGTGTTCAGATCGCCGGCTATCATCACTGGCGTTCCGGCCGGATACCGTTCGGCATCCGCCAGCACTTCATCGAGCTGCAGCAACCGCCCGTGCTCCGTCGTTTTACTTTCGAGGTGCAGATTGTAGACTACCAACGTGCCGCCGTTGCGATCCAGCTCATTCACCAGCGCGATTCGTCCGCCGATGCGCCTCTGCAGCAGCGGAATGGAAGAGATCAGGAGTGGGCGGGGTTTCCAGAATCCGGATTGATGGGTAAATCGCAGAATACGGGACGCGCGTATCGGGAAGCGGGTCAAAATCGCCTGGCCGTGATACGCCTCGCCTTGCGCGGTGCTTTGTCCCAATTCGCGGAACTCGGGCGCGAATGTGTAATTCATCCCAAAGGTACGAGCCAGATCGCTCGCCACATCTTCGCCCTTGGTGCGGCGGGCGCCGAGGTCCACTTCTTGAAAGATGCAAATATCCGGATGCGTGTCCCGCATCGCCGACACGATGCCTTTGAAGTGCTGGCCGCGATCGATGTTCCAGTTGAGGATTTTCGCCGTCAGGCCGCCTGCGCCGTTGGTTGCAAAGCTTCCGGAGTGAATAACATCCAAGGGATCGGGCGGCGGGGCATCGGCGGCTCCGGCCAGAGCCACTGTTAGAGCAACTAGGGAGGGGCAGCGGTAGAACATCGTGATGCCTTCCCTAAGTTTCGCACCGGCCGGGCGTTGTTTTATACTAGAGGGGAGTTACCGCCCGTACAAATCCCCTACATTGAGGAAGGCCGGCGAGTTTCCGGGAGTTTCGGATGACGATCGTACTGACTATTATTCACGTAATCGTATGTTTCTTCTTGGTGGTTGTGGTGCTGCTGCAAAGCGGCAAGGCAGCGGACTTGGCGGGCGCTTTTGGCGGCATGGGATCGCAGACGGCTTTCGGTCCGCGTGGTTCGGCGACAGTGCTTTCGAAAGCCACAACGATTGCGGCGGCGGTATTTATGATCACATCGCTTTCGCTTGCGATTCTCGCAACGCGCGGCGCTACGGCTTCGGGCAGTGTTCTGGAAAAGCAGAAGCCTCTTCCGGCAAAAACAGCGCCCAAGCCGGCCGGACCCACGGGAACGCCATCCATCAGCATCACGCCCGAAGGCGGCAAGACGACCACGGTACCGTTGCCGACAACGCCGGGTCCGGTTAAACTACCAGTCGGGCAGAAGCCGGCGGCGACGCAGAAACCGGCGCCCACAAAGAAGTAAGAAGTTCGAGTGCCACGCGGAGGTGGCGGAATTGGCAGACGCACTAGCTTGAGGTGCTAGCGGGAGCAATCTCGTGGGGGTTCAAGTCCCCCTCTCCGCACCAACTATTTCAGGAGCTGCGAGCCGGATTACCGATCTGGCCTATTTCTTTGCCCAGCCGCAGCCGTTTTCGTATCGAGTTCACGAATCTTCAGCACAAAGAGCCGACGATTCCAGGTGGTTCGATGCGGTGAGGGGCTAAGGCAGTCGCGACCAACTGACGCCACCCCGCCAATTCAGCTTCACTGCGGAAAAATCGCTTCGGCACAACTACCGCGATTTCCTGATGATGGTATAGCAGGAAGAGGCTCTTTGTTTCGCGTACGTTTTTCACGACACCCCAAGCGACACTCCAGGACGAGCTCGGTCCGTTCCCACTGAAATTGTCCGAACTGAATGTGTACGAAATTGGTTCCCGCAATAAAATCTGCGAAGAGTAAAGTCTCCGAGCGTTCCAATAGGGCAGGACGCCCAGTGCAAAAGGTCAAAATACCAACCACACTAGAAAGGGAATGGAGTTGGTGAGGATTTGGCGCCAGCCCGGATCTACACCGGACACCATCACGAACACACCGAGGGGAATGGTAAAAACCAAAAAGAGCGCCGCGACGACGGTAAACGGCCACAACCGGCGTAGCGTGTGGAAATATTGGAATCGGGTCACTTCGCCAACGGTGATTGTGCCCTGCAACAGGATCTGGGGCGACGTCGGCATTGGACAATGATACCTTGTACGACTCATTTCGCGGCTTTGGACGCCGTTGCAGGGAGATAGAATCGAAGATAGTGGCTATCGAGATTGCCGACCAAATCCTTAAAGCCTTCCGAACGGACTTTCCCGTTGTTCCGCCGACAGAAAGAGCAGTCTGCTCGATATGTCTCTGACTCCGACATCGAGCGGATGTTGGCTTTAATTATGAACTCGGGGTATCCGGACCTTGGCAAGCTCTGCTATATTTCGGCGCCGGAAACAGCCCCGATCGTTTTATCGTGACATGAAGCGGCAGCCGGGCGTTACCGTTGTGAGTTATCGGAGTGTTTTTCCGCCGTTTTGGTTTTTGCCGAGCTATCAAGGCTTGGTGAGAATCGACGATCCCACGAGGCTTCGCGATGTATTTGGCCAGGTCGTAAGTCAATCGATGGCAGTCGTTTGTATTTTCGATGGATCTCTAGAGGCGAGTTTTCTTGAGGCTGTAAAGCGCACCAATGATCAGCGCGATTATAGTTTCGGGGTGAAGAAAGACCCTGGTTCTCTGATCTATCTAGTGGACGAAGATCGTGATGACTCGCCTACCGGAGCGGTTGAGTTTTTGTCGTATAACCGGTCCGGTCCGTGGTTGAGGCGTTTTTGAGCGCGATCACACCTCAGGTCTCCAAAGAAATCGTGAGTGCGGCCGAGATCACTCCGGAACCGGATGTTGAAACGTCCGCCGAGGCGATCAGCGCGGCCAAGTAGAGCGCGCACGGAATCGGTTGCGGGCTAGCGGACCTTCTCCGCTAATATCGGTTTCATGTTGGATGGCGCCCCTACCGGCCGGATTTCGGCATGTGTGTCGTCTTTGAGCGTCACGGTAAATTCAAAGCCATCCGAGACCGTGATGCGAAGAGTGGAAGCTTCCAGCTTTCCCTTGGCGATCGGCTTGGGCGCGGTATTTTCGGATGGATCCGCGTGAAGCAAGCCTCCATCATCGTTCAGCTCGATTCGAGATTCGGTAATGGACCCCGTGAATCCGGCTCCGCTTCGAGTCAAAATCATTGTCGAGAAGCTACTGCCATTGAACATCCAGTGCCAGGTTCCGGCGAACTTTTCCGCCGTTTTAGAAGCCCTGGAGCTTGCTTCGAAGCTCGTTGCGTGTGCGAGAACAGCGCCGCCTGAAAACGTAACGATTGCCGCTAGTGCGAGAGCGAATGCCCTCGTTCGGGATAAAACGTGATTCTTTTTGGTAAGCATCATGATCCGAGTCTCCAGGTTGTCACCATCGAAAATACTTAGCGCCACAGCCGCGCGACGAGGGATGTCAAGGCATAGTGACGCCAGACTTAAAAGTGTTTGGGCGTACGAACGCTTTCCTAGCCAAGCAGCGGCGATTTCATCACAGGCAAGTTCGCGGGTCTCAGAAATTTTCGACATCAGATAACGGACGCCCGGATGCCACGCCAGGGGCAGCGAAGTCAGTTCACATAAAATATGCACCGAAAAGTCTTTGCGGCGGATGTGTGCGGATTCATGCGCAAGGATGGCCGAAAGCTCGAGTGGACCGAGCGCCGGCCACAGTTTCCTTGGCAGCAAGATCGCTGGATGAAACGCCCCGATCGTTATGGGAACGTTAATGTCTGCAGATTCGAGGATGAGGATCCGATCCCCAGGGCCGCTAGCCATCACCACTTCGGCGGCAACCATGGAGGAGCCTCTTCGGAGGTGCTGAACCCGCAGGACAGCACGGCCAAATCGAATCAGGCGATAAAGAACGAATATGCCCCAAGCGCCGACAATCCAATTCTGGAACGCGGACGGGACGATTGGGATAGGCCGCGAAGAGTGCCCTCGCCAAATCCAAAAGCTCTGATTCTTCACTCCGCGATCAGAAACCGCTTGCGGTTGCGACTGCCGTCCGTTTCCGTTTGCATCCGATTGCCAAAAAGTATTGATAGCGGGAACTGCGATCGAGAGGAGCAGGACGGCGAGATAGAAGAAGAACTGACGGCTGGGTCTCAATCTCGCGATCAGCCGCGAGAAGGCGGCGGCCAGAATTGCAAAAAGGCCGGCTTGCAGGAGCGCATTCAACAGCAGATTGAATAAGGTTTCCGCCGCGAAGTTCATTCCGGCGTCTCCATGGCTTGCAGCTTCGCCTGCAGCTCTGCGAGTTTCTTCGCGTCCAGCTGCTTGCTCCGCACCAGCGATAGCAAAAGATCGTCCACTGACCCTCGAAACACCTTTTGCAAAATGTCCTTGACCGCGTGGGAATCCGCGGTCTCTTGAGAAACTGTGGCGCTGTACTCGTAAGCGCGCCCCACCAGTTTTCTCTTCACTTTTCCTTTGCGGTGGAGCACGCTCAAGGTCGTTTGCACGGTTGTATACGCAAGCTGAGGCTCGCCACTCAATCCATGCAAGATCTTCTGGACATTGCCTGAGCCTTCCTCCCAGACGACGCGCATGATCCGCCGTTCTAAAGGAGTCAAAACCGCCGACTTTTTTCGCATGAGCTCATTTCCATACCAACTCCTATGAGTATAGTAGATGCGATTTCGGTTGTCAACTATGTTTATAGGAGATCCGGACCGCCAGGCACGCATTTCAACTCGTCCGCTATCGCGGGCGCTTCTTTGGAGCGGTTTTGGCAAGTTCAACAGCGGACCGGATCCACGCCTCCAGAGCTTCGCCGGAATCCGTGCCGGCCGCGCTGACATAAATCATCGATTTCATCGGCTTGCCTGTGAAATCCATGAGCCGCGTATGCGGTTGACTCAGCGCTCTGGCAGCGTGTTCCGGCGTGAGGCGTAATACCAGATCCGTGTTGAGCACGCCGCAGCACATTTTACCGTCGACCAGGAATGTAAGGCCTCCGAACATCCTCTTTTCGGAGAATTTCGCCATGCCATACAGTATGGAGCGGATGCGGTCCGCGAGATGCGCGTCGTAGGCCATCGCCTATTCAGCTTAGCTGAACATCTTTTTCGCTAAATCACCTTCGCTCCCGCCGACAACTTCGTTCGGCGACGTTTTGGTAGAACCAGATTTGGAATCCGCATGGACCCATTACCGCACCTGATCCATCTGGCTGGTGCCCGGACTCGCATCTGATCCTATATGGAACGGAGCGATATCGCCGCGATCGACAGCGCAAAGAAATGAGGCACGCCTCTGCTGGATCGCCAGGAACACGGCCGCGCGCAAGATCGATCATCGCGTGGTTTTCGGCTTCGGATATCGATCCGCGCCCAAGCTGGTGGCGTTTCTGAAACGGCATCGCGCGAACCTCGACGTCACGGGTGTTCGATACTCCGGCGAGTTCGGCCATCCCTTCCATGGTTGTGGATGATGAGGTGGTCATCTTGTCCCTGGATCTTCCGTTTGCGCCGGATGGCCAGGTGGTCGCGTCTCTGATGGTGCGCGACTGAAACTTGGCGAAGCGTTTGGCGGAGCGCTTCGAGACTCTTTGGGGCAAGGCCATGCGGAACCTCTGCGAAATTGCGTTTCAGCCGGAGCGTTAACGTTCGACGCCATGCTCGCGGTACCGGATCAACGCGATCCCACCCCATCCACAGCACGGCGTATCATGGACTGATGGAGATCACGGATCTCTTGCGCCGTGCGCACGATGGGGATGCGGAGGCGCTTCACACCGTCGTGCCGCTGGTTTACGACGAATTGAAACGGTTGGCAAGCAGCCATCTGCGGCGGGAGCATTCCCCGCAATCGTTAGAGACCACCGTGCTCGTGCATGAGGCTTTTCTGCGATTGGCCGGTTCGCGCCTGCCGGATTGCGAGAACCGCTCGCACTTCTTTGGGATCGCCGCGCGGGTCATGCGCCAGGTGCTGGTGGATTCCGCGCGGTCACGCCGTGCGGCCAAGCGTGGCGACGGCGTGGAGGCGGCGGCGCTCATCACTCTGCCCGAATTGGGCGCGACCCCCGACGATGAGTTTCTGGCACTGAATGAGGCGCTGGAACGGCTGGCGATGGAAAGTCCGCTCAAAGGCCAGCTCATCGAGTTGTATTATTTCGCGGGATTGACGGCAGAAGAATCGGGCGAAGCGGTCTCACTTCCGGTGCACACCGTCCGCAGGGAGCTCCGCCTGGCAAGAGCCTGGCTACGCAACGAACTCCAATAAATGAAACTCAATCCGGAGCTGGAAGAGCTATTTCACAAACTCGCGGATCTTACGCGTCACGAGCAAACGCTCTACTTCGAAGCACACCCGATGGATCCAGAAACCCGGCGCCAATTGGAAGCGCTGCTGGCCGGAGACGAATCCAGCCGCGAACTGGACAATTGCATTAACCAACAGGTGGAGAGCGTTCTCAAAAGCCCGGGACAATTCTCTGAGAACGGATTGATTGGGCCGTACAAGCTGCTCCAACGGATCGGTCATGGCGGCATGAGTGAGGTTTGGCTCGCCGAGCGCACCGACGGATTCCTGAAGCGGCCTGTTGCGCTCAAGCTCCCTTACACCGGGGCTCGCGCTACGCATTTTGCGGACCGGCTTTTTCGGGAAAAGGATATTCTTGCGAGCCTGGTTCATCCAAACATCGCCCGGCTCTATGACGCGGGCTTAGCCGATGGCGGGCGTCCGTTCCTGGCGATCGAATTCATCGAAGGCATCAACATCGCGTCTTACTGCGATCAACATGCCTTGCCGGTTCGTGATCGGTTGGAATTGTTTTTGCAAGTATTGAGCGCCGTTCAATATGCGCACTCGCACTTGGTGATTCATCGGGACCTGAAACCCTCGAACATCTTGGTAACCAGCGATCGGGAAATCAAGCTGCTCGATTTTGGAATCGCCAAATTGATGATCGAAGGGGAAGCTCTCGAAACCGAACTGACGCAACTGGGCGGCCGGGCGCTGACGCTTTCCTACGCATCGCCGGAACAGATCGCGGGACAACCGGTCACGATTGGCTCCGACGTATTTTCGCTTGGATTAATTCTTTTCGAGCTTCTGTCCGGCGAACGCGCTTTCGTCCCCACGCGAAACACGCAGGCAGCATTGGAAGAACTGGTTCTCGAAGGAGATCCCCGCCGCCTCAGCCAATCCGTGTCCAGCGAAGTTCACGCGAAAGCACGCTCCACCACCCCGAAAAAACTGGCCACGCAACTCCGCGGCGACCTGGACCAGATCGTTCTCAAGGCGCTGCAACGCTCGCCCGACCAGCGATATTCCACGGCCGATGCGTTTCGCGCCGACATCCAACGGTATCTTGGCGGCGAAGCCGTGCTGGCCCAGCCCGAGAGCGCGCGATATCGAATCAAGAAATTCGTCCTGCGACACAAAATCCCCGTCATGTCAGCTGCTGCCGTCTTCCTGACATTCGTTGTGGGACTCACGGCCGCATTGTGGGAAGCCAGAATCGCGCGCGAGCAGGCCAGGACGTCGGCCGCGGTGCAAGAGTTCACCGAAGATATTTTTCGCGCCAACAGCGTGGAGCAGCCGGATCCTCTCAAAGCGCAACAAACCACCGCCCGGCAGCTTCTGGATATCGGAGCACGAAAAGTAAACTCTCAATTGAACGACGCTCCTCAAGCCAAGCTGCGCATGCTGACAATCCTGGGCTCCTTATACATGAATTTAGGGTTGGAAGATGAAGCGGTGGCTTTGGAGCGGCAACGCGTCACGCTGGCCAAATCGCTGCATGGCGCACGCAGCCCTCTAGCGGCGGAAGCGTTGATTCAGCTCGGAACCAGTATGCATGCCTCGAATGCCGTTAACGACCGGTTGGGCGTGTTGCTCGAAGCCAAGTCGATCCTGGATGCGCGGAAGGACTACGACTCCCCAGATCGCGCGTGGCTGTGCTGGGTTCTGGCCGAGCATTATCAAAGTACCGATATTCCACAGTCTCTGGCCTATGCGAAAGAATCCGTCAGAATCTATCGCAATTTTCCGCCTTCGCAGGACCTGGCGCGGGCCTACTTCGTTTTGGGTCTTGCTTACTCGAACTCGGGGGACCTCGAGCAGTCCGCGGTGGCATTCGATGAGACCATCAAGCTTTCCAAAAGGTTCAGCGGCGATCCGAATTCGGACCTGGCGCGCTTTTACGCCTATCGAGCGCAGGTCGAGAACAGCTTGCGTAAATTTGGCGAAGCCGAACAG
>DATGIH010000263.1:0-2346 GCA_035295865.1 Bryobacteraceae bacterium | reverse complement strand
ACTGCGGGGCATGGCCGCGACCACCCGGGGTGGATCGCAAAACATGGAACGCCACCGCGTCGCCCGGTTTGAGGGAGCTCTGAATCTTCAGAACGTCTTCCACGGTGCTGACGGGCTTGCGATTGATCGCGAGAATCACATCCTTCTCAATGAGGCCGATGTCTTCCGCGAAGGAACCCGGATCAATACTGCGAATCACCAGCCCACCTTTGTTTTCAAGACCCATGGCGGTGCGTTCCGCGTCGGTCAACGCGTGCAGTTTCATACCGAACTTGTATTGCGGCGTGACGTCCGATTTGGCTTGGTCGTCCGGGTCCTGATTCGGATTGTCCAAACGGGGATCGTCTTTCAAGACATCCGCCCATACCTCGGAGCGGTCCATGATGGTGACGCGGAAATCCATGGTTTTGCCGTCGCGGTCGACGGTGAGCGTGACGGATGATCCGATGGGCGTGTCGGCGACGCGCGAGACCAAATCGTCGCCGTCTTTCACCGGCGTCCCGTTCATCGCGGTGATGATGTCTTCCACTTTAAGACCGGCTTTATCCGCGGGGCCGCCTTTCTTAATCACATTCACCAAAACGCCCGGTTTCGAGCCGAGCGCACGGAACAACTCGGGCTTGTTGTCGGCCTTTACCCATTGCACTCCGATGGAACCGCGTGTTACGCGACCGGTCCGGATCACGTCGTTATAAACCCGGGCCACCATGTTGATGGGCAGCGCGAATCCAATTCCCTGATAGCCACCGCTCTGCGTGGCGATCATCGTGTTCACACCGATCACTTCGCCGCGGATGTTGAGCAGCGGTCCTCCGCTGTTACCTGGATTGATCGCCGCGTCTGTTTGGATGAAGCGCTGCAGCTGCAAAGCGCCGCCGATATCGCGGCCGAGCGCGCTGACGATTCCAGCTGTGACGGAGGCATCCAAGCCAAATGGAGAACCGATCGCCACGGCCCAATCGCCGACTTGCACGGCGTCCGAATTTCCGATGTTGACGGGAATCAGCGGATCGCGCGGATCGATCTTGATGACAGCCAGATCGGTTTCCGGATCGACGCCGATCACTTTGGCGCGATACTCGCTAGAATCGCCGTTGTGCAGTTTCACTTTAATGTGATCCACTTTGGCGATCACGTGATTGTTGGTGATGATGTATCCGTTTTTGTCAACGATAAAGCCGGTGCCCGACTGTTCCTGGCGAAATGGGCGCTGCGGAAGATCTCCGGTGGGACCGTTCCGGAAGAAGCGCTTGAACAGATCCATGCCTTCGTCGCCGGACTCGGGGCTCTGCTGGTCGCCGCGCTTATGCGGATTCTCGGTGGCAACTTTTTGCATGTAATCCGCGGTGATGTAGACGACGGAGGGCTCGAGCTTTTTTGCCAGCTTGGTGAATTCGTTTCCAAGCTGCACTGGGTTGGGAACCACCAGCGGCGATGCGTCCGCGGCGATGTTCTGTCCGCGAGCGGCGCGCACTCCCGTGTTGATTAGAGTGCCGATCACGATCCCGATCGAGAGCGTAACCAGCAGGAGACTCAAAGACAGCAGTTTCTGCTGCCGCATGATCTTAAACCACCGCATGTAATCCTTTTGCCTTTCTAATGGGACCGGGACCTATTACTTATAATACTTCGTTTCTCGTTCATCGTTTCTCGTTTCCGGTTCTCATCGAACTGGTAGCATTACTTCTATGAAATTGGGCAGAAGCGGCGTCTGCATGGTTTTTGCGCTTGTTCTGCTGGACGATGCGCGTTTGCACGCTCAATCACCCAATCCCAAAGAAGGAGTGGCGATCGTGGAGATCGGGGGAGCGCCGAGCGTGAGCTTGACGGGATCAGGCGCATCCATGAGCCCGACGGCGGCCGTGGAAATCACGCCGATCGAAAACTGGCTGGAGCTGGAACTCGGCGTGACGCCAACCTTCAGCCGGTCCTCTACCGAATGGGTCACCGACCTTCTCTTCAAAAAGCC
Source organism: Bryobacteraceae bacterium (assembly GCA_035295865.1). GTDB lineage: Bacteria > Acidobacteriota > Terriglobia > Bryobacterales > Bryobacteraceae > Palsa-89. The sequence continues at coordinate 377 of DATGIH010000263.1, read as the reverse complement.
GTGGAGTTTGTCGAAGAAAGTGGAGCTTATGCTTGGCGCCGGACCGGAATGGATTCGTACACGAAGCAACCGCATAATCAGGAACACGATCGGAGGCGAGGCCGCTGTGGATTTCATGTTTTGGCCCGGCGCCAAGCGGCGTTTCGGCTGGTATCTGGAACCGGCTTACGAGCGGCAATTCGGCGGCGGCCGCGAGGCGTCGCTCAGCATCAGCGGGGGGCTGCTAATCAGCATTCCCTAGGGCGGACGAGATCTCCGGCTGCTTGGAACCGAACGGCTTCAACTCGACAATCAAAATACCCGCCAAAATTAAAAGCCCGCCGATGGCGGCTCGCTGGGAGAGCACTTCGCCTGCCACCACATACGAAGTTACCCAG